>NZ_JAFFZF010000099.1:0-1387 GCF_016924115.1 Gordonia sp. BP-119 | reverse complement strand
AGTTCGACACCGACAGCGCTGCCTACAACATCCCGTTGGCGGTGCGTTTGTCGGGCGAGCTGGACCTTGCCGCTCTTGAGCGCGCGGTATCCGATGTGGTGACCCGGCATGAGGTCCTCCGCACCGTCTACCCGACAGGTCCGGAAGGCCCGTACCAGCGAATCTGTTCGGTCGGCGAGGTGGACCTGTCCCTGCCGACGGTTCGGGTCACCGAAAGCGAGATAGTCTCGCGTGTCACAAAATTCGCGATGCGCGGGTTCGATGTGACCGCCGCGCCGCCGGTGCGGACCACCGTCGTGGAGATCTCGCCGACCGAGCACGTGCTGATGGTCGTCATGCACCACATCGCCTCCGACGGTGCGTCGGTCGCGCCGCTGGCACGCGACATCATGGTGGCCTACAACGCACGATCACGCGATGACGCAGCCCCGCAGTGGACGCCGCTGCCAGTGCAGTACGCGGACTACGCCCTATGGCAGTTGCAGCGACTGGGCACCCCGGATGATCCGGAATCGTTAGCGCGCAAGCAGGCCGACTACTGGCGCGGGCAGCTCGCGGGTCTGCCGGAGGTCCTGGACCTGCCGATGGACCGGCCTCGCCCGGCGGTGCAGTCGGCCGCGGGTGCAGAGCTGGCGTTCGTCATCGACGCCGACCGGCACGCCCGTCTGCTCGACCTCGCCCGTGCCCGCAACGCGAGCTTGTTCATGGTGTTGCACACCGCCTTCGCGGTGACGCTGTCCCGTCTGTCGCGCGAACGCGACATCGCGATCGGTACGCCGGTGGCCGGTCGGGGCGAGCAGGTTCTCGACGACTTGGTGGGCATGTTCGTCAACACCCTGGTGCTGCGGACCGTTGTCGAGTCCGACTCGAGTTTCGCTGATCTCCTCGACGCCGCACGCGAGGTCGACCTGTCGGCGTTCACCCATGCCGACATGCCGTTCGAGCAGATGCTGGAACTCCTCGAGGTGGAGCGGTCGACCGCGTACTCGCCGCTGTTCCAGGTCATGTTCACCATGCAGAACAACGCACAGGCGACGTTCGAACTGCCCGGACTCACCGTCAGCGGTGTTCCGGCCGCGGCCGACATCTCCCGCTTCGATCTGCAGCTCACCGTCGCTGACGCCCGCGACGCCGACGGTGCCGCAGCGGATCTCGAGGCGACGCTGACCTATGCGACCGCATTGTTCGACGCCTCGACGGTGGCCGGTTTCGGCGACACCTTCGTGCGTGTTCTCGACGCGGTCGTCGCCGACCCGGCCTGCCCCGTGGGTGATGTCGAGATTGCCGATGCCGCCGATCTCGGGGCCATCGCACAGGTCAACGAGACCTCGCAAGCCGTCGTCGGTTCGACGTTGGTGGAGTTGTTCGAGCAGCAGGTTCTGCGTAC
>NZ_JAFFZF010000098.1:0-1432 GCF_016924115.1 Gordonia sp. BP-119 | reverse complement strand
TGTCCTGCTTGGACGGAAAATACCGGTACACCGCCGGCCCGGTCAGTCCGACGGCGGCGCCGATCTCCTCGACGCTCACATTCCGGTAGCCGGCGTCCTGAAAGAGCGAGGTCGCTTCCGCGATGAGTTGCTCGACCCGCGGTTCCGGGGGTCGCCCCGGCTTCTCGTCTCGAGGCGCGGGGATCGGCGCCGACCGTGACGGGGACCGAGGTGTGGGTGAGTTCATCGCGCGCCGGCAGCCTTTCCTGCTCGAGGTCTGACGACCTCGGGGGTTACTGTCCATTCGTTGGAGCCCGCCGGATGGATCCCAACAGTGACGCGAATCACACTCGCGATTCTGAGATCGAAACCGAACGACTCTTGACCACGCGGCGTAGGCGTGTGTCACCGGCTCGGGGCCGCAGACCGCGGTCGTCGGACGACGCTTCGAACCCAGCTGTGAATCGCAGGTCGACGACGCAGCGCGTGTAACGGCGACTCACTGAATCCGCCGACGGGTGGTGCGCTCGATTGGTGATCGACGCCCCCGTGACGTGCTCACCGGGGACCTGGCGCAGATGGCAACACTGCCGCCGAGTGCACCACAAGTCGGGTTGAACACTCGGGTGCGGCTGGGTCGCGACTACTACGTGCGCGTGGCCGGCAACGACTACTCGGTGCACCCATCAGTGATCGGCCGGTTTGTCGACATCACCGCCGATCTACATCGGGTGCGGATCGCATGCGGCGAAGTCACCGTCGCCGACCATGACCGCAGCTGGGCCAACCACGTCACCATCGCCGACGCCCAGCACGTGCGGGCGGCTAAAGATCTGCGCCGCGACTACCGCAACCAACAGCTGCACAACCGGGCCCGCAACGCCGCGCGCGTACGCACCCACCCCGACGGCCACGAGGTGCCCATTAGAGCGCTACCCGTCAAGGAGCCATTGCTGCGCTTCGGGGTCGTGGTCGTAGGCCGCGACGGTCGCGGACTGCTCCAACGTCAGCGCTGCGCCCCGCTCGATCAAATCCAGGGTCGTTTCGGACTTCGCCAGCGCGAGGGTGGCGTCCACGTCCTTCTTCTTCGTGCGAGTGGCCTTGGCGATCTTCGTCGCCGACATCCCGGCAAGCGCGAGTTGTTCGATCGCGGCCACGCGGTCACGGTTGCGGAGGCCTTCGCGCTCGAAACTGGCCAGCTGCTCCACGATTCGATCCACCGTCAGGGCCTTGTCGTCGGCGTCGGTCGCGACCGGGACCACGTAGACCGGAACGGTGGGAAGGGCGTTCTTACGCGCGGCCAGGGTCCGGCGCTGCCCGTCGCGCACCCGGACCTCGCCGTCGACCTCGACAGCGAGGATGGGTTGGCGCACGCCGTCGCGGATCGAATCGACGAACTCGGCGGTCAGGGTGGCCTCGGCCTCGGTGCGAATGTTGGTGTCGATGACCAGAT
>NZ_JAFFZF010000097.1:0-1432 GCF_016924115.1 Gordonia sp. BP-119 | reverse complement strand
TTCTACGGGTCGGGTACGGCCGGCAGCGATGTCAGGGTTCCACGGCGTGGCGGTGGTGATGACGACGTATAGCTGCCGCAACAGAGCCGCGGCGATCGCTACCCGGGCCTGGTTGGGGTTGAGGCGGTTTGCTTCTCGGCTGGTCAGGTGCCGATAGCGGGCGGCGTATACCTCGTTGTGGGTCAACGCCGCGAACGCCGCTCGCCAGGCGGCGACCCGCAACAGCGGCCGGCCACGACCACTGATGCGGGTGGCGCCGCGGTAGGCGCCGGAGGAGTTCTCCCGGGGGCATAGTCCGGCATGTTTGACTACCGCCCGCGCCGAGTCGAAGCGGGTCAGGTCACCGGTTTCGGCGAGGATCGCCGCCACCGAGACCGCCGATACTCCGGGAATGGATCCGGCGAGTTCGTGCAGGCCCAGCCCGGTGAGGACCTCGATCATGGCCGCCTCGACCTGCTCGCAGGCGGTGCGGGCGTGGTGAAAGTCGGCCAAGGCGTAGCGGGCCCGTTCCAGCGCACCGGCCTCGGCGGTGATCGTGGTCTCGGTCTGGACGGCGAAAGCGGCATCGACGATCGCGACCAGGATGCGGGTAGTGACCCGACGCCCACCCCAGCAGGGCAGCTCGGCGCGCACCTGCTCCCGTAGCCACGCCACCGCCTGTTCCCGGCTGCCCTGGGCGGTCAGGGGTGTCGGGTCAGCGCCGATGACGGCCATCGCGGCCAGCCAGGTCACCGATTTGAACGGTTGCCCGGCGCAGTCAAGGGCGTGGGGCCAGGCGCCTTCGAGGAGGTCGCGGGCTTGTTGCTGCGCCGCACCACGGCGGGTGAGTTGCTGGGATCGGCGTACGCCGAGGTGACGTAGCCGGGTCCATTGCTCGTCGGCGTGTTCGGGCAGATAGATATGAAGTTGGGTGGTCAACCGTGCGATCAGCAGGGCGTCTTTGTCATCGGATTTGTCGTGGGTGAAGTCTTCGGTCTCTCGGGCCCGTGCCACCGCGATCGGCTGCACACACACCATCTGCACCCCGACCGCCGCGGTCAGGTCTCGGACCGTTTTCCAGCGATGCCCGGTCGGTTCACACGCGATGACGATGCCGGCAAACCCGGCAGCGGTAGCGGCGGTACGGCTCCACTCGATCGCGGTGGCCAACTGCGGTGGCGCGCAGTGAAAAGTTCTGCGCGCCACGATGCGGGAGTCGTGATCGACCACAGCGACAACTTGCTTTTTCGACGCCAGATCAATCGCTGCGACCGCGTAGTCACGGCGCACGATGCCCCGGAACTTGCTCAACCGATCGTTGCGACGCTTGTCTCCACGACTCAAACGACTAGCCTTAGACATTGACATCCTCCTTTTGTGGTTGGGATAACCAAGCCCCTTATGACCACATCAGGAGGATGTCCCAGTTACCAGCCCTTCCAGCTATTACTAG
>NZ_JAFFZF010000096.1:0-1442 GCF_016924115.1 Gordonia sp. BP-119 | reverse complement strand
AGTAGTGCCCCATAGGGTGGTGTAACTCGGTGGCCGAGATCGCCTGCAGCTACGTGTTGTACACGGATGTAGAGCGGCCACCGTGTGATCCTTCGAGTCAACCGTCTAAAGAATCCTCGAGGAGTCATCACGATGACCGCACCCCATATTGTCGACCCTGCAGGCCTACTTGGCCAAGCCCTATCCGACGCATCACCGGATCTGATGCGCGAGCTGCTGCAGACCATGATCAACGCCCTGCTGTCCGCCGACGCCGACAGCGTGTGCGGCGCCGAGTGGAACGCCCGCACCGCCGAGCGCACCAACCGGCGCAACGGCTACCGGCACCGGCCCCTGGACACCCGCGTCGGCACCGTCGACGTCGCGGTGCCGAAGCTGCGCTCGGGCAGCTACTTCCCCGAATGGCTGCTCGAGCGCCGCAAGCGGGCCGAGTCCGCGCTGATCACCGTCGTGGCGGACTGCTACCTGGCCGGGGTATCCACCCGCCGGATGGACAAGCTGGTCAAGACCCTGGGCATCGACTCACTGTCAAAGTCGCAGGTTTCACGCATGGCCGCCGACCTGGACGAGCAGGTGGCCGCGTTCCGGCACCGCCGCCTGGACGATGCCGGCCCGTTCACGTTCGTCACCGCCGATGCGTTGACGATCAAGGTCCGCGAGAACAACCAGGTCGTCAAGGCGTCCGTCCTGCTGGCCACCGGGGTCAATGGCGACGGGCACCGCGAGGTCCTCGGGATGCAGGTCGCCACCAGTGAGACCAAGGCCTCGTGGAACACTTTCTTCGCCGACCTGGTGGCCCGCGGACTGGGCGGGGTGCGGCTGGTGACCTCCGATGCCCACGCCGGGCTCGTGGACGCGATCGCGGCGAACCTGCCCGGTGCAGCGTGGCAGCGGTGCCGCACCCACTACGCGGCGAACCTCATGGGCGTGTGCCCCAAGTCCATGTGGCCGGCCGTGAAAGCGATGCTGCACAGCGTGTATGACCAACCCACGGCCACCGCGGTGAACGAGCAGTTCGATCGGCTGTTGGAGTACACCGAAGGCAGGCTGCCCGACGTTGCTGACCACCTTGGCGATGCCCGCGAAGACCTGCTGGCCTTCACCGTGTTCCCCGACGACGTATGGCGCCAGATCTGGTCCAACAACCCCACCGAACGGCTCAACAGGGAGATCCGCCGCCGCACCGACGTCGTGGGCATCTTCCCCAACCGGGACGCCATCGTCCGCCTCATCGGGGCGGTCCTGGCCGAGCAGACCGACGAATGGGCCGAAGGACGCCGCTACCTCGGACTCGAAGTCCTGAGCCGCTGCCGCCTCACACTGACCACCGACACCGGCACCAGCTCGACCACGGAGGTGAGCACCGATGAACTGATGCAACTACCCGCCTGATCACCAACGAAGGATCAAAAACCAGTTACACCACTACCAGGGGCTTGACC
>NZ_JAFFZF010000095.1:0-1447 GCF_016924115.1 Gordonia sp. BP-119 | reverse complement strand
ATGGCGCGGTTCTTGGTGCGTTCGGGGTGGCGTTGCTGGTGGTAGTCGGGGCCGGGTTCGTCGTAGACGACGTTGTCGGTGAGCATGATCCAGACCACGGTGAGCAGGGTGTGCTCGAGGGCGACGATCGCTTTGGGTTTGCCGCGAGAGCGGACCAGGCGCCGGTACTTGGCGTTGAGGAACGTGCCTTTGTGGCTGGCGATCGATAACGCTGTAGCCCCGAGAGCACCTTTGAGGTGACGGTTACCGGGGCGGGTTTTGACGTTTTTGACCCGTCCGGCGGATTGGTGCTGGCCGGGGCAGACTCCCGCCCACGAGGCCAAATGGCCTGGTGTGGGGAACTGGGCCATCTGGCCGCCGGTCTCGGCGATGATCACATCGGCGGTGGTGGTGGAGATACCCGGGATCGTGCAGATCAGGTCCCGCTTGGCCTGAAACGGCGCCATCACCTTCTCGATGCGCTCGGTCAACGCGTCGATCCGGGTGGTGTGTTCGGTGATGAAATCCAGATGCAACTCGACCAGGAACGCGTGGTGGTCGGTGAAGCGGCCCTGCAACGCCTGGGTCAACGCGGGGATTTTGCGGCGGAGTTGTTTCACCGACAACTCCGCCAACACGGCGGGATCGCGTTCACCCTTGACCAGCGCCTGCAACATGAATCGCGACGAGACCCCGTTGATATCGGAGACCACCACCGACAGTTTGATGCCGGCGTCTTCGAGGACTTTCTCCAACCGTTGGATCTCGCGGCCGCGTTCGCGGGTGATCGCGGTGCGGGTGTGGGTCAGATCGCGTAACCGTCGGATCGGTTCGGGCGGCACGAATGAGGCACGCAACAGCCCGTGGGCGGCCAGCTGCGCCAGCCACGCCGCATCCGACACATCGGTTTTGCGGCCCGGGAGGTTCTTGGCGTCGTGGGCGTTGACCAGCATCACCTCGAACGGGGCGTCTTCGAGGAGGTAGTAGAACGGTTTCCAGTAGTCGCCGGTGGCTTCCATGACCACACACGTCACTTGCTCGGCGATCAGATGGTCCCGCAGCCGCAGAATGTCGCCGCTCATCGACGACCAGGTCGTGGTGTTCTGCACGGTCTTTCGGCCCGGACTAGCCAGGCGGACACAGACTTTCACATCCTTTTTGGAGACATCCATCCCGGCGCATCGGGGATGCAGCACTTCCATCTCGGTCTCCTTTCGAGTCCTCGGAAAGTGGGCTGCGGACGGGGCGAACAAAGTGCAGGAGTCTAATCCGCGTGCTCGTAGCAACAATCCACGATTCCCGTGGCAGGCCCCGCGCCTCACACTGAGGTACTGGCTCTTCGGCACAAGGGAGGAATTCAAGGTCACCGCATCCCACCCCTCCACTATCAACCCCCCACGCGCCGGTGACCAGCACGAACTCTTCGACCCCCACGACGGCCGCCAGGCCGCAGATACTGAGGTGCGAG
>NZ_JAFFZF010000094.1:0-1503 GCF_016924115.1 Gordonia sp. BP-119 | reverse complement strand
GGGGGTGTCAGATGGTCTGTGTAAGTCCAGTGCTCATCAGTGAGAGGACAATCTATGAGCATGGCGTTAGACGATAAGCAGCACGACGACGGTCAGCAGCTGCCTGAGTTGGCTGAGCCGCGTTCGACCGCGGAGGTGGCCGAGGCGCTGGAGGCCTCGGGCATGGTCGATGAGTTGTTGGCCCAGATCGATACCGGCCAGGTCCAGATCACCGGCGACGGCGGCCTGATCCCGGGTCTGATCAAACTCGCCCTCGAACGCGGCCTGAAGGCCGAGCTGACCGATCACCTCGGCTATGCCAAGGGCGATCCGGCCGGTCGGCAACTGCCCAACGCCCGCAACGGGTCGAGCCCGAAAACGGTGGACTCCGCGGCCGGGCCGGTCGAGTTGAACGTTCCTCGTGACCGTGCCGGCACGTTCACCCCACGCCTGGTACCGAAGGGTTCCCGCCGGCTCGGCGGGCTCGACGACATGATCATCTCGCTGTATGCCGGTGGCATGACGTTGCGCGACATTCAGCATCATCTGGCCTCGACGATCGGCACCGATCTGTCGCATGAGACGATCTCGAAGATCTGCGACGAGGTCCTCGACGCGGTCGATGAATGGCAGAACCGGCCGCTGGAGGCGTTGTATCCCGTCATCTACCTCGACGCCCTGGTGGTGAAGGTCAAAGACGGCGGTCATGTCCGAAACAGGCACGCCCACATCGCTATTGGTGTCGACATGGCCGGCGTCAAGCACGTGCTGGGCATCTGGATTCAGGCCGAGGAAGGCGCGAAGTTCTGGGCCGGGGTGTGTGCGAATCTGGCCAACCGCGGCGTCAAGGACGTGCTCATCGTGTGCTGCGACGGGTTGACCGGGTTCCCCGAGGCGATCGAGGCGACCTGGCCATTGGCCACGGTGCAAACGTGTGTGGTGCATCTGATTCGCAACTCGATGCGGTTCGTGAACTACAAGGACCGCAAAGAGGTCGCGCGGGCGATCAAACCGATCTACACCGCCCCCGACGCCGAGACCGCCCGCCGCGAATGGGAAGCCTTCCGAGACTCGGAACTGGGGACCAAATATCCGAGTGCCGCAGCAGCTTTCGATCGAGCGTGGGACCGGTTCATTCCGTTCTTGGCGTTCCCGCCCGAGCTCCGCAAAGTCATCTACACCACCAACTCGATCGAGTCGCTGAACTACCAGCTCCGCAAGGTCATCAAGAATCGGGGACACTTCCCCAACGATCTCGCGGCGCGCAAACTGCTGTGGCTGGCGATCTGCGACATCGAGGACAAACGGGCCCGGCAACGCGAGAAGGAACGCGGCAAGCCCGCCGCCACGCGCAGAGCCCCCGGCAGACTCGTCGAGGGCCAAGTCGTGACGAACTGGAAACAGGCCCTCGGGCAACTAGCCCTGGCCTACCCCGACCGCATCGAACCCCACCTCAACTAGACCCAACCAGCAACCACAGGAAACCCAGGAGTCACGTTCTTACACAGACATCTTGACAAGCTC
>NZ_JAFFZF010000093.1:0-1528 GCF_016924115.1 Gordonia sp. BP-119 | reverse complement strand
CGAGCCACGAAGACATCCCAGGGGTGCAAGGTGTCAAGCGGCGAGGTTGGCGCGGTGGTTCCAGGCGGTGTGTTCGTTGTAGAGGGTGCGGTGTTTGAGGCAGCCGTGGAGGATGCCGATGAGCCGGTTGGCGAGCGCACGCAAGGCTTGGGGGTGGGACTTCTTCTGATCTCGCAGGCTGTCGTAGTAGACGCGGGCGCCGGGACTGCCGGTCAGCGCGCTTTGCGCCATCGCCATGGCCGCGGCGTTGAGGCGGGTGTTGCGGATATGGCGGGCCAGCACGACGTGCCCTTTGCCTGAGGCGATGGTCCGTGGTGAGGTGCCGGCATAGTTTCTGCGAGACTTGGCGGTGGCATAGCGTTCGGGGTCGTCCCCGAACTCGCCAAGCATCCGGGCGCCGGTGATGTCACCGACTCCGGGCATGGACAGGTAGATCTCGGCGTCCGGATGCGCTCTAAAAGACTGGGCCATACTGGTTTCCAGTTGATCAATTTGGGTGTTGAGCGTCGTCAGCATGTTCACCGTCACGGTCACGGTCGCCGCATACGCTGCGGTAAGTGCCTCCGGTGCGCTCAGATGACCGCCCCCACGCAGGGCCTGCTGGATCTCGCGGGCACGGGTATCGGTATTGCGTTGGCGGCCACCCTTTTTCAGAGCTGATCGGATCGCCGCGACCGTCAGTGCCGCTCCCTGTCGTGGGGTGGGAGCGCGACGCAACACCGCCAGGCAGTCTTTGTGGGCGAGGTCGCCGCCGAAGGCATCGACCGCGGCCGGATAGTAGGCGCCCAGTTGAGCGCGCAACACGTTCTGTTGTGCTGAGCGCGCCCACACCAGATTCTGATGCGTACGGGCCATCACCGTGATCGCCTTGACCTCGACGGTGTCGGCGGCGACCAATCGATGATTGTGCCGGTCGGTCCGCACCAGATCAGCCAGCGTTTTCGCGTCAGCCTTATCGGATTTGGTGCCCCCGACATGGTGGCGGTCGCGGTACCGCGACACCGACAACGGGTTGATCGCATACACCTGATAGCCCGCGGCGACCAGGGCGGCGACCCACATGCCGTGATCGGTTTCGATCCCCACCACCACCTCAGAGGGGTCGTGGGCGAACCGGGCGAGCAGGTCATGCATCGCCGTCACGCCGGCCGCGTTCTCGGGTAGTCGGCGGGTGGCCAGGGTGGTGCCGTGTTCATCCATCACGCACACGTCGTGATGATCCGACGCCCAGTCGTTGCCCACACAGATCATGTCGGTCGTTCACCTCGTCTTCGGTCGTCTCGATCGATCGTCGGTGTGAACCTTGGGGTGATCACCCTTGACGCGGCCTAATGGATCAGTGCTCACCCCACATGGTTCAGGGGGCACGACATCCCAGAAGCGTTCTAGCGGGTGATCCTTACCCGGCCGGGCCACGGTCTTCGTGTAGAAATCCGACACCGTTTCAGGGTCTCGGAGTGGTCACCGGCCGGGAAGGCTCACACAAACCAGCATCCCCTGCAGGACGCCGATCCACCCCCATTAGGGT
>NZ_JAFFZF010000091.1:0-1574 GCF_016924115.1 Gordonia sp. BP-119 | reverse complement strand
CTTGCGGTCGAGTTTGCCCGAGGCGTTGAGCGGCAGAGCCTCGAGAGACACGAACATCGCCGGCACCATGTACTCCGGCAACCTGGTCGCGAGTACGGCAGTCAACGCATCGACCTCGACCTGCCCACCCGGCGCCGCCACCACATAGCCCACCAACTGCTGCACGCCCGGCACATCCTCGCGAACGAGCACAACAGCCTGACCCACACCCGGCTGCTCGAGCAATGCAGCCTCGATCTCGCCGAGCTCGATCCGCAGACCGCGTAGCTTCACCTGGAAGTCGGTGCGACCCAGATACACCAGTTCCAGAGAGCCCGAGGCAGTCTCCACCCACTTGACCAGATCGCCGGTACGGTACATCCGTTCACCGGAGCCATTCGGATCGGCCACAAAACGATCTGCCGACAAGTCCGGGCGACCGACATACCCACGCGCCAACTGCACACCGGCCAGATACAACTCACCCGCGACACCCACCGGCACCGAATGAAGACGCTCATCGAGCACGCGAACACGGGTGTTCCACACCGGCGCACCGATGGGCACCGTGACGATGTCGGCGGCTGTGTACTCGTGGAACGTCACGTCCACCGACGCCTCGGTCGGACCATACAAATTATGCAGGGCCGCGCCGCTGAGATCGGCGAACGCACGGGCCGCCTGCGGAGTCAACGCCTCACCCGAACAGAACACCTGCCGCAACGACGGCACCCGCCCATGTTCGACCACCGAGGTGAACGCCGACAACATCGACGGCACGAAATGCGCCGTCGTCACACCGCGCGCCTCGATCAGATCCGCCAAATACAACGGATCACGATGACCATCGGGACGGGCGATGACGAGTTCCGCGCCGACCTGCAAGGGCCAGAACAACTCCCACACCGACACATCAAACGTGACCGGGGTCTTCTGGATGACCACGTCGTCGCCGGTGAGCGCGTACTGCGCCTGCATCCACACCAGTCGGTTCACAATGCCCTCATGCGGCACCGCGACACCCTTCGGACGTCCCGTCGAACCAGAGGTGAAGATGACATAGGCGATGTCGGCACCACGTAGTCTGCCGCGGCGGTCCGCATCGACCACGGGAGCCGTCGAATAAGCCGACACGTCAACTGAATCGAGATCCCACAACTCCGTACCCACAGGCACCTCGAGCTGGACGCCGCCACCGGTGAGCACAACGACCGGCGCGGATGCCTCCAGGACGTACCTCGTGCGCTCAGCCGGGTGATCCGGATCGACCGGCACATAGGCGCCACCGGCCGTGAGCACCGCGTAGATGCCCACAAGCAGCTCAGTCGAGCGGCGCATCGCCAGACCGACACACACGTCCGGACCCACACCCGCCTCGATCAACCTGCGGGCCAACCGATTCACCCGCGCATCAAACTCCGCGTAAGTGAACCGCTCATCCTCGAACACCACAGCAACAGCATCCGGAGTACGCAGAACCTGCTGCTCGAACAACTCCACCAACGTCGAACCGACGACGGCTTGCGAGGTCTCGTTGACCTGTGCGATGGCCCCGAGATCGGCGGCATCGGCAATCTCGACATCACCCACGGGGC
>NZ_JAFFZF010000090.1:0-1799 GCF_016924115.1 Gordonia sp. BP-119 | reverse complement strand
GGGTTGGGGCGCGTGATCGCCTGATTGTGTTGTGGGCGTGTGGTATTCGCTGACCTGTGTCAGCCTTTTCACTGGGGTTCCTTGGTCGTGGGTGGGCGGGTGGCGACGTCAGGTCAGGTGGTGTTGGCCGCGGCCCATAGGGTGGTGAAGGCGTGTTGGGTGGGCCAGTGTCGGGGTAGGTGCAGCACCGGTGTTCGTGCTGGTCGGGCTAGTCGGGCGGGTATCGCGATGAGGGTGCGGCGCAGCGTAGCGCCCCGCGCGGCTCGCAGTGTGGGGGTGTTGGTGAGTGCGGCGAGGGTGCGCATCAGGTTGTGGCTGATGGCGGTGAGCGCGAGCCAGGCGGCGTTGGCGCCGAACCGTCCGGAGGGCAGGTGGGCCAGTGGTCCGTCGATGAGGTCGGCGAACACGGTTTCGATGATGGCGTGGCGGCGGTGGATGAGGTCGGCGGTGACGGTGTCGTCGGTGGTGTTGGTGAAAAACGAGTGGTACCGCCACGCGGGCATCAATGTGTCGGTGCCGGCGGGGTGGTGGGCTGTGACCCGACGCACGATCAGTCGCGCGGTGACCGGCTGGGCGGAGTCCGGTTGCACGGTGTAGGTGGTTTCGGCGACTTCGGCGTCAGAGATCAGTTCGCCGGTGTCGGGGTCGGTGACCGCCCCGGGATAGTGCACCGGGGTCCAGGCGTCGTCTCCGATCGCGGTGATGGCGCGGGTGATCGCGGTGTTGGTGCGCAGGACCAGCGAGAACGTCGCTGCGAGGCGTTGACAGGTACGCATCACCGCGGCGGTGCCATAGGCGGCGTCGCCGCGCACGGTGATCTCCCCGCTCGCCCCACACCGGCGTGCGGTGGTCAGGGTTTCAGCGATCATTCTCGCTGCCCCGCTCCCGGAGGCGGTGCGCCCGGCGCGTAGCCAGGCGTTGGCGATCACCGGTTGATGCCCGGCTGCGGACAGAGTGGTGACCTGCGGGGACAACCCTTTGCGCAGGAGTTCACGCCCGGCGATTTTGGCGTGCCCGTAGGAGCCGCCTTCTTTCTGGTAGCCGTAGACCGGGCGTAGTAGTGAGTCAATGTCGACAAATATCTGGGATCCGTCGGTGGGTAGCAGGTCAGCGGTGGCGCACATCGCCGGCAGTGTGTGGGTCATCACCGCGTTGAGTGCTCGGGCGTGTCCGGGGGTGAACTCGCGCAGTGTTTGTCCGATCGTGGCTGGGGCGTACACGCGGTCGAACAGGCGGGTGTGCCCACCACTGCGGACCCTTCCGAGGTCGTCGATACTGTCAGCGCCGCAACATAATCCGGCGATCACGGTCAACAGTTTCGCCTCGAGGTTGGCCCCAGCGGAGGCGACCTGGGTGGTGCCGAGATCGACCCGTTCGCCCAGCAGGGACGCCAACCCGGTCGACTCAGCCACCGCCATGACCGGTACCAGCCCGGCGTGCGACACCAGGTTGTCGTCGTCGAAGACCGCGGACTCGGCGGAGAACGTGTGCGATACTTTCACTGAAAATGCCTTCTGAGCTGGAATGTTTTGTTGTCTCAACACCACCAATCATTCCAGCTCAGAGGGCATTTTCTTGTCATCGACACCCCGCACCCATCCACGGATCCAGGCTGAGGTGCGAGGAGCGCAAGCCGCCAGGCCGAGCAAGCGACGAAGGAGCGCGTCGAGGTCGACGAGAGGGTCCTATAGCTTGTCAAGTGCTCCGAGGTCGGTGGTGAGGTCGCGGAACACTTCGCGGGCGATGTATCGCTTGAGGCAGCGGAGGATGTCTTTCTTCGTTTTGTGTTCGGCGGAGCG
>NZ_JAFFZF010000009.1:0-144158 GCF_016924115.1 Gordonia sp. BP-119 | reverse complement strand
TGACCTCACCGGGGCGGGTGGACAGGACAGTGAAGAGTCACGGCCTACCAGCCAGACAGGGTCCTAATCAGGTCACACCCGCCCCGGTCCTCACAGGTCACTTGGTGCAGGTGATCGACCGGAGTTCCGGGCCGACACATCTCGCCCATGACAGCACCGTCAGCCACGAAGTAAGTCAGACCCAAACCCGGTCAACCACCCACACCCATTCTCACTGCCACGAAGGGCCATGTTCGATGCTCGCCCGCCCTTCGTGGCTCGTCGCTTGCGCTCCTCACACCTCAGGGAGCAGGGATTATGGTGTTCTTTAGGGCTAAACAGCAGAGGAAACATCGAATGGTGATCGTCGCCAACATGTTTCGCGAGTTCGCCGAGATGATGCCGACGACAGCCGCCTCCTAAACGGCCGGATCCGGGAGCTCACCTATCGCTCCACACCGCACTTCTGACCCCGGCGATCACCGACACCGACTACCAACCAAGCACTTGCTAGGTTAGTCTCGGGGGCATGAGTGACGCCGTCATCCCACCTCCGCTCGGACCCGACGATCTGGGCCCGGACACCTCACCGGTCGCCTACGAGACCGGCGGCCCCGACGGCGCGGTGGCCTATGTGACGCTGAACCGCCCGGAGTACCGCAACGCGCAGAACTCGGTGATGACCTATTCGCTCGACGCCGCGTTCCGCAAGGCCGTCGACGACGCTTCGGTGAAGGTGATCGTGCTGCGGGCGAACGGCAAGCACTTCTCGGCCGGACACGACATCGGCACCCCCGAACGCGACTTCGACACCTACTACGAGAACGCGGCCGTCCTGCACTGGGACCACACCGACAAGACCGGTGCCGACCAGCGTCTCGCCCGCGAGATGGAGGTGTACATGGGGATGTGCCGCCGCTGGCGCGACATCCCCAAACCCCTCATCGCCCAGGTCCATGGCGCGTGCATCGCCGGCGGTCTCATGCTCGCCTGGATCTGCGACTTCATCGTCGCCTCCGACGACGCGTTCTTCTCGGACCCGGTCGCCCGCATGGGCATCCCCGGCGTCGAGTACTTCGCCCACGCCTTCGTGCTCGGCCCGCGCCGGGCGAAGGAGATCCTCTTCACCGGTGAACGTTTCACCGCGACGCAGGCGGCCGACTGGGGCATGGTCAACCACGTCGTCCCCCGGGACGCCCTCGAGACCAAGGTGAACGAGATCGCCGAAAAGGCC
Organism: Gordonia sp. BP-119; assembly: GCF_016924115.1. Taxonomy (NCBI): domain Bacteria; kingdom Bacillati; phylum Actinomycetota; class Actinomycetes; order Mycobacteriales; family Gordoniaceae; genus Gordonia; species Gordonia sp. BP-119. The sequence continues at coordinate 142,945 of NZ_JAFFZF010000009.1, read as the reverse complement.
GTCGCCATGCCGATGCAGGGGCTCTTCCTGAGCAAGAAGGCCGTCAACATCTGCGAAGACCAGATGGGACTGCGCAACTCGATGGACTCAGTGTTCGGCTGGCACCACTTCGCGCACGCGGCCAACTCCGAGGCGGGCGGCGACTCCCTCGGCGGGATGGACGCGAAGTCGATGAAGGCGTCGGCGTCGACCGGCACCGTCGTGGGATCGGGGAGCTGACATGGACCTGCTCTTCGACGACGCCGCCGACGCCTTCCGCGCCGAGGTCCGCGCCTGGCTGGCCGAACACGTTCCGCGCGAACCGCTTCCGTCCATGGACACCGCCGAGGGATTCGAGGCGCACCGCGAGTGGGAGCGGACGATGGCCGCCGACCGGATGTCGGTCGTCAGCTGGCCGGAGGAATACGGCGGCCGCGATGCCCCGCTGCTGCACTGGGTCATCTTCGAGGAGGAGTATTACCGTTCGGGTGCTCCCGGACGCGTGAGCCAGAACGGCATCTTCCTGCTCGCACCCACCCTGTTCGAGCACGCGAGTCCTGCTCAGCTGGAACGCATCCTGCCGCGGATGGCCAACGCCGACGACATCTGGGGTCAGGCGTGGAGCGAACCCGAGGCCGGGAGCGACCTCGCCTCGCTGCGGTCGACCGCCGTCCGTACCGACGGCGGCTGGCTGCTCAACGGTCAGAAGACCTGGAGTTCGCGGTCGAGCTTCGCCGACCGCGCCTTCGGCCTGTTCCGCACGGACAAACAGGCGCAGCGCCACAAAGGTCTCACCTACTTCATGTTCGACCTGCGCAGCGAGGGCGTGACCGTCCGGCCGATCGCACAGCTCGACGGCGAGGCCGGGTTCGCAGAGCTGTTCTTGGAGAACGTCTTCGTCCCCGACGATCCGTCGAATCCGGGCGAGTCAGGTGTCATCGGCGAGGTGGACAACGGGTGGCGGGTCGCGATGAGCACCGCCGCCAACGAACGCGGGCTGTCGCTGCGCGCACCCGGCCGGTTCCTGGCCACCACCGACCGCCTCGTCGAACTGTGGCGGTCGAACCGGGACGACGTCCCGTCGACGGCGAACACCGATGCGCGCGTGGCGGATGCGTGGATCGGGTCACGAGCCTACGAGCTGTCCACGTATCAGACGGTAAGTCGTCTCGCGGCCGGTGGTTCGCTCGGCATGGAGTCGTCGATCAACAAGGTGTTCTGGTCGCAGTGGGACATCGCCGCTCACGAGACCGCCCTCGACCTGCAGGGCCCGGCCGCCGAGCTCGACGACCGGTGGACCGACGGCTACCTCTTCTCGTTGTCCGGGCCGATCTACGCGGGTACCAACGAGATCCAGCGCAATGTCATCGCCGAGCGCCTGCTCGGCCTTCCCCGTGGAGATCGGTGATCATCATGGACTTCCGACTCTCCGACATCCACACCGACCTCGCCTCGACGGTGGACGCCATGCTGGGCAAGGCCGACATGCCGACCGCCACGCGCGCCTGGGCGGCCGGTGACCGCGCGGCCGTCGCCAAGGTCTACTCACAGCTGGCCGACGCGGGCATCAGCGGACTCCTGATCGACGAGTCACACGGCGGCAGCAGCGCCGGGGCCGTCGAGATGGTCGTCGCCGTCGAGCAACTCGGACGCCACTGTGCCCCGGGCCCGATCGTCGAGAGCGTCGCCGTGTTGCCGATCCTGCTGCACGACGCCGACGTGTCGGGCCCGCTCAGCGACCTCGCCGAGGGGCGGCTGGCGACCTGCGCGATCGGACCGCTCCAACCGTTGGCCGCCGACACCGCCTCCGCCGATGTCTACCTCGTCGAGGACGGAGTGCTCTCGCGGGCCACCGTGCAGAGCACCGAGCCCTCGGTCGACAGCACCCGGACGTTGTCGCGGGTCACCGCCGGCGACGTCCTGGCCACCGGGGTCGATGCGTCCGACGCCGCGGACGCGGGCGCACTGGCCACGGCTGCTCAGCTGCTCGGCCTGGGTCAGGCGATGCTGTCCATCGCCTCGGACTACGCGCAGTCGCGCAAGCAGTTCGGCCGACCGATCGGGTCGTTCCAGGCCGTCAAACATCATCTGGCCGACGTGGCGATCGCCATCGAGATGGCCCGCCCCCTCGTTCACGCGGCCGCCCTCGGCGTCGACGGCCAAGTGCCGGAGGGCACCGACGTCTCGCGCGACATCTCGGCGGCGAAGGTCTCGGCCGCCGAGGCCGCCGACCTGTCGGCCCGCCGCTCGCTGCAGGTGATGGGGGCGATCGGGTACACCGCCGAGCACGACATCTCGCTGTACATCACCAAGACCCGGGCGCTGCTCAACGCCTGGGGCTCCCCTGCCGTACACCGCCAACGCATCCTGGAGACGCTGTGACCGTCAGTACCGGCATCGAAAGCTCGGCCATCGGCGCCGAGGAACGGGAGGCACTCGTCGAGGCGGTGCGGGATCTCCTGCGTCGCCGGGGCGATTCGACGACGGTCCGCACGGCCATGTCCGCCACGGGGCGCATCGACTCGAACCTGTGGCAGACGCTGTGCACCGAGATCGGCGTCGCCGCGCTGGCTGTCCCCGAGCGATTCGGCGGTGCCGGGGCGTCATGGATGGAGTCGGCCGCGGTGCTCGAAGAACTGGGCGCCGCACTGAGTCCCGTCCCCGCGCTCGGCTCCGCACTCGCCACCGGCACGATCCTGCTCGCGGGTGACGACGACGCGTCGTCGCGACTTCTGCCCGCCCTGGCCGCAGGCGAGCGGACCGCGGCGGTGTGCTGGGCCGGTGAACGCGGCTGGCAGGCACCCGGTGTGCGCGCCGATGCCGGACTCCTCACCGGGACAGCCCACTTCGTCGTCGACGGCGAATCGGCCGACGTGCTCCTCGTGCTCGCAGCCGGACCCGGGACGCACCTGACCCTGCACGAGGTGGCCGCCGATGCGGACGGCGTCTCGGTGTCGCCGATGCCCGTCCTCGACCCGACCCGGGCGCTGTCCTCGGTGCGCTTCGACGAGGTCGCGTCCGCGGCGATCCCGGCGCCGGACGATCTCGCGTCCCGGCTCCGCGCGCTCGCGTGGGCCCTGCTGTCCGCCGAGCAGGTCGGGGGCGCGCAGCGAGCGCTCGACCTCACGGTCGAGTACACCAAGTCCCGCAAGCAGTTCGGGCGCACCATCGGCTCGTTCCAGGCCCTCAAGCATCGGATGGCCGACATGTACGTGCTGGTCGAGACGGCGCGGTCGATCTCCCGCGCCGCCGTGGCCGCCCTCGCCGCCGACGACCCGGACACCGCCGACCTGGCGCTGGCCGCCCACGTGTACTGCTCCGATGCCAATCGTCGTGTCGCGGGCGAGGCCATCCAGCTGCACGGCGGCATCGGCATCACCTGGGAGCACGACATCCAGCTCTATTTCAAACGCGCACAGGCCACGTCGCAGATGTTCGGTGCCCCGCACACCGCGGTTACCGAAGCGGCCCGCGCACTGCGCTGACCGACCTCAGTGTCGCCGCGGCCGCCACCGGGCGAGCAGCCGCTCGACCGGGTCGGTCAGCAGCAGTAGGAACAGCGGCAGATTTCCGCTGCGCGGGAACACGATCGCGACGCCCAGTGCGACCGCGAGGATGATGAACGTGGCGACTCCGCTCGATGAGGCAACCCATCGGTCGGTCGCGTCGTCGTCGGCGAGCAGTTCTCGGTGCCGACGACCCCATTCGGCGATCGCGATGAGCGAGCCCACCGAGACGGCCAGCACACCGATGTAGAGGATGTTGGCCTGCTCGATGTGGGCGCCGTCGATGAGGGCCGTCGCGAAGGGCAGCGCCACGATCGTGAGTAACCAGATGAAGTGGAGGTTGATCAGCGTGCGGTCGTAGGCGCGGAAGTACTCCATCGTCTGCTGGTGCTGGCGCCACAGGATCCAGATGACGCCGAAACTGATGATGAAGCTGACCAGTTCGATCGAGTTGTCGGACACCACGTCCGCGACCGACGAATCCTCGCGCAGGTCGTTGGCGATGTCGACGAGCGGGAGCACCAGCAGGGTCAGCGCGATCGCGACCACCGCGTCGGCGAATGCGATGAGCCGGCTCAGTCCCTCTGCCGACTGTCGGTTCTCCGGTTCTGCCATGCGATGCACTGTAGAACGACCGACGGGCGGCCGGTGGGTCAGACGGCGAAGGCCGCCTCGACCGTTGCCTCGTCGAGTCCGTAATCGGCGAGCTGGTATCGGTGCTGCGGTTTGCGCGCACCCGACCGGCTCTCCTCGTCGAGCGCGGTCACCGCCGCGCGCGCGTCCTCCGACATCGGGGTGTCCAGCGCCGCGTACACCCGCTCGACGGTGCCCATCGGGTCGTTGCGCAGATCGGTGAAGTCGATGTCGAGGAACTGGGCCGGGTCGTACCGCTTCCGTGCGGTGGAGAACTCACGGAGTCCGCGCGACCACAGCTCGAGCTGGTCCTGGCCCACCTGCTCGCCGGTGAACGTCGTCGACCATCCCGGGGTGGCGTGTTCGGCCAAGCTGCACATCGACGCGATGAGAGTGCTGGGCGGCCGGTGCGTCTGGATCACCAGGGCATCCGGGTACGCCGCCATGAGCGCGTCGAGCGCGAACAGATGGCTGGGGTTCTTGAGCACCCACCGCTTGCCGGGATCGTTGAGCCCGATCAGCTGCAGGTTCTTGCGGTGTCGGAGATACGCCGGCGTCCAGTCCTGTTGGGCGAGCCACCTCGAGTAGGTCGGGATGTGCGCGAGGGATTCGTACGAGATCGACATGACGCTCTGGCGGAGCAGCTGCCAGCACTCCTCGACCTCGCCGGCGTCCATGTAGTGCAACCCCATGAACTCGGGATTCTCGACGTGATGTTGCTCGAACCCGGCCTGGATCTGCTGGTAGACGGGGTTGTCGGACCAGGTGTCGCGCGGCGGCCGGGGCTGCGGGAACTCGGCGAGCCACATCTCGACGCCCTGGTGCGCCGGATCGGCGGCCAGGAGTCGGTGCAGCGCAGTCGTTCCCGTGCGCGGCAGGCCGGTCACGAAGATCGGCCGCGTCACCTCGACGTCGGCGTACCCCGGGTTCGCCTTCCACGACGCCTCGCTGAGCAACCGGGCGACCAACGCGCCCTTGAGGAAGAAGCGGAACATCTTGCTGCCCATCTCGGTCAGTCCCGCCTCGGACCGGTACGACTCGAGCAGGATGCCCAGGGGCTCCAGGTAGTCGGTGTCCCCGAAGTCGTCGAGGCCGGTGGCGCGAGTGGCCGAGGAATGCAGGTCCTCTATCGTGCCGACGTCGGTGCGTGCCGCACTAGTCATGGTATTCACCGCAATTCACGTCCAGGGTGTGCCCGGTGATGGCGCGCGCCATCGGCGAGGCGAGGAACACGACGGCGTCGGCGATCTCGTCCGGCTCCGGCAATCGCTTGAGGTCGGACTTCGACGCCGTCTGCTCGTAGACGTCGTCGGGCGAGATCCCGTATTTCTTGGCGACCTCGCCGAAGTACCACTTCAGCTGGTCGTCCCAGATGTAACCCGGTGCGACCGAGTTGATGCGAATCCCCTTGTCGCCGAGTTCGGAGGCCAGCGACTGCGACATCGCCAGCAGCGCCGACTTCGCGATCTTGTAACTGCCGTAACGGGGTTCGGAATGACGGATGACCATCGAGTTGATGTTCACGATCGAGCCGCCGGCCTCGGCCAGCGCGTCGGTGAACGCGCGGATGACCCGCAACGTGCCCAGCACGGTGACGTCGATGCTGCTCGCGATCTGATCGAAGTCGGTGCGGGACAACGGTTTCATCGACGGGAGGGCGAAGGCGTTGTTGACCAGTACATCGGCCCGGCCGAACTCGGCGACGGTGGTGGCGACCAGGCTGTCGACGGCGGCGTCATCGGTGATGTCGGCCGGCACGACGAGACTCGTCCCGCCGGCGGCGTCGATCTCGGCGGCGACCTCTTTCAGACGCGATTCCGTGCGGGCGGCGAGGACGACCCGCGCCCCCTCCGCAGCGGCGCGCAGACAGATCGACCGCCCGAGTCCCGGACCGACACCCGAGACCACGACGACCTTGTCGGCGAGCAGCCCCCCCTGTGCGCTCATCCCAGCATCCTCTCGGCGAACCCGCGCTGACGTGCCGCGATCCGCTCCGCCCAGCCGTCGGCGTCGATCCTGTTGTGCTCGAGGTGCGGCAGATGGTCGGCGACCGCGTCGAACGCGACGACCTGTGCGGTCGGGCCCAGGTCCGGGCCGATCGGCGAATCACTGCGCTGCCAGCGGAACTGCAGGATGCCCGTCGACCGGCCGGTCGTCTCGATCCAGTTCGCGACGCCCGGGTCGCGGTGGGACACCACCATGCGGATCATGCCGTCCGGATCCACCTGCGCCTGAGCGGAGTTCAGGCTGGTCTGGTGGTTGACGTAGTCCAGCGAGATGTACCACATACTGCCGAGCTGGAATCCCTGGTACGGGGCGTCGGACCGCGGAATGGTGATCACCATCGCCTCGTCGGGCCCCAACCGGAAGTGTCCGACGGAGGAGAACTGCGTACTGAGGCCGCCCGGGGTCTGCCGCGGTTCGGTGAACGTGTTGACCGGCTCGTCGAGGTAGAACCACTTCGGGAAGTTGAACCACGTGTTGATGCGAGCCGTCAGCATCTTGCCGGCCGTCGCGTACCGGCGGGACACCCGGGCCAGGTCCGGCTCCGGCGGCGCGGTCCCGACGGTGTCGACCCGTTCGATGGTGATCGACCCCTTGCGTTCGGACCAGTCGGAGTAGACCTCGCGCACCGCGAGCATCGACGCGCCCTCCCCGAGCGGGAAGTAGTCGTCCGGCGCATCCGGGATGGGTGGGCCGAAGGTCAGCTCGAACGACCCGTCGTCGGCGATCGTCAGCCGCCGGTCGTCGAACGCATCCTCGCCGCCCGGTACCGACGAGGCCGTGTAGTCGCCGCGCAGGACCTGGAAGCTGAGATCGGTTGTCGTACCGCGCCGCCCGCGTACCCGGTAGGTCCCGGTGGGCTCGACGTCTGCGTGATAGTAGAGCGTGTCCGGATTGTCCAGGCCCATCTTCGTCGACGGCCCGGTGGACGTCACGAAGTTCGGGTGGGAGATGGACCGGGCGCGCACCAGCTGGACGATGGCGGCGATACTCCCCGCGAGGTAGTCGTAGCCTTCGGCGAGATCTTGGTCGGTCTCGGCGAAATCGGCCGATGCGACCAGCGTCTCGGCCTCCGCGATCGCGTCGAGGAGGGGCTGCGTGACCAGCGGTGCGCCACTCGTTGTTTCGGTTGACGATGTCTCGGTCGTCGCTGTCTCGGTACTCGTCGCGTCGTCGACGGTCATAGCCAGGTGTCCCCGCCCGTCCATGTGAGAAAGTTTTCCAACTCTGCCTGTGCGGGCGTGACCCGCGGGTGTTCGGTCGACAGGTAGCCGCCACGGTAGAACAGCAACGGCTTGTCCTGCAGCACTTCTCCGAGAGTCAGTGCGCGGCCGATGACGATGTGATGGTCACCGCCGTCGGTGACCGTCTCGACGTCGCATTCGACCCAGGTCAGGCTGTGCCGGATGACGGGGAGACCGGCCGGTGACGGGTCCCAGATGACGTTCGCGAACTTGTCGTCGCCGGGGGCGCCGAAGGCGGCGCTGACGTCCTGCTGGCGGTTCGACAGGACGTTCACACAGAACTTGCCCGTCTTCTCGATGACCTTCCAGCTCCGGGAGGTCTTCATCGGACAGAAGAGGACCAGCGGCGGATCGAGCGACAACGCGGCGAACGACTGGCAGGCAAACCCGACCGGCTTACCCGCGTCGTCGAGGGTCGTGATGACGGTGACCCCGGTACAGAACTGGCCCATCGCCGTTCGGAACTGACGGGAGTCGAAATCGGCGGACCCGTAGGGCGAACGCGTGGACTGCTGGGTCGCGGCGCCGGAGGGCATCTCGGACAAGGGCATCTCAGCCCTTGAACCCGACGCTGAAGTCATGCCCCCACAGACTCACTGCCGTGCTCTCCCGGGCGATCCACTCGTCGTCCTTCACCGTGCGCCCCTCACAACCGAATTCGATGTCGAAGCCGCCCGGCGTCTTCATGTAGAAGGACAGCATGAGGTCGTTGACGTGTCGGCCGAGCGTCGCCGACATCGGCACCTTCTTGCGCAGCGCGCGGTCGAGGCACAGGCCGACGTCGTCGGCGTTCTCGACCTCGACCATCAGGTGGACGATGCCGGTGCTGTTCGGGATCGGCAGGAACGCCAGCGAATGATGTCGGGGGTTGCAGCCGAGGAAGCGCAACCACGGCACCTCGTCGCCCTCTTCGCGGCCGACCACCTGCGGCGGGAGGCGCATCGAGTCCCGGAGCTTGAATCCGAGTACGTCCCGGTAGAATTCGAGCGCCGCCTTGTCGTCGGAGCAGGTGAGCACCACGTGGCCCAGACCCTGCTCCTCGGTGACGAAGCGATGCCCGTACGGGCTGACGACGCGCCGGTGCTCCAGCGCGGCGCCGTGAAAGACCTCCAGGGTGTTGTCCGCCGGGTCGTCGAAGACGATCATCTCGGCGACCCGACGGTCGGCGACCTCCTCGTCCTTGCCCTCGCGGAAGACCACACCCGCACGCGACAGCCGATCCCGGACATCCTGCAACTCAGCGGCATTCGCGACCTCCCAGCCCGCGCAGGCGAGCCGGTCGTGCTCGGACGGCACGATGACCAGACGGGCCGGGAAATCGTCCATCCGGAGATACAGGGCACCGTCGGTGAGACCAGAGCCCTCGATCATGCCGAGGACCTTGAGGCCGTAGGTGCGCCACGCCTCGATGTCGGTGGCCTCGATCCTCATGTACCCCAACGAGCGAATCGGACTGTCACTCATCTGCTACTCCTCTTTGTGCTCTTGCCGACGGTGCTGGCCGGGCCCTTCGTGACGCCCTTCGCAAGCTCCGGGCTCCTCAGGGAGCGGAGGGGCGTGCCCTTCGCAAGCTCCGGGCTTGCGAGCCACTTCCCTGCTCCCCGAGGAGCGAGCTTGCGAGCCACTTCCCTGCTCCCCGAGGAGCGAGCTTGCGAGCCACTTCCCTGCTCCCTGAGGAGCGAGCTTGCGAGCCACTTCCCTGCTCCCTGAGGAGCGAGCTTGCGAGCCACTTCCCTGCTCCCTGAGGAGCGAGCTTGCGAGCGTCACGAAGGGTCACACCATCGTGTCGCCGATGGGAATTCCGAACTCGCCGTTGCCGAATGCGACGTAGGCGCGCTCGGGGTCGTTCGCGGCGTGCACCCGGCCGGCGTGGGCGTCGCGCCAGAAGCGTTGGATCGGGGTCCCGTTCTCCAGTGCGTGGGCGCCCGAGTTCTCGAAGAGCCGGTCGATCGCGGCGATCGCACGTCCGGTCGCACGCACCTGGTCGCGTCGAGCGGACAGCCGCAGTTCCATCGGGACCTCCTCGCCGGCGAGGATGAGGTCGTACTCGGCCTGCAGGTTGCCCGACAGCTGGCGCCACGCGGCGTCGATGTCGCTGGCGGCCTCGGCGATCCGGACCTTGGCGAACGGATCCTCCTTGGCCTTCTCGCCCGCGTAGGCGGCCCGGACCCGCTTGCCCTGGTGATCGACGTGGGCGCGGTAGGCGCCGTAGGCCATGCCGACGATCGGCGTCGCGATGGTGCTGGGATGAATGGTGCCCCATGGCATCTTGTAGACCGGCGCGGTGTTGCGCTCCAGGCCCGGGCTCTGCCCCATCGACATCGTGCGCATGCTGAGCATGCGGTGCCGGGGCACGAACACGTCCTTGACCTCGATGGTGTTGGACCCGGTGCCGCGCAGACCGACGACGTTCCACACGTCCTTGATCGTGTAGTCCTCACGCGGGATCAGGAAGCTGACGAAGTCGACGGGCTTGCCGTTTTTGATGACCGGACCCCCGACAAAGACCCAGTCAGCAGTCTCGCAACCCGACGACCACGCCCACGAACCGTTGACCTTGTAGCCGCCGTCGACGACCTCACCCATGCCCATCGGCGCGTACGACGACGAGATCCGGACATTGGTGTCCGAACCCCACACGTCTTCCTGCGCCTGCTGGTCGAAGAGGGCGAGGTGCCAGTTGTGGACGCCGATGATGCCCGACACCCAGCCGGTGGACCCGCAGGCCGACGCGATCCGGCGGACCGCTTCGTAGAAGGTGACCGGGTCGACCTGGTAGCCACCCCACTGCTCGGGCTGCAACAGCCGGAAGAAGCCGGCGGTCTCGAGGCTCGAGACGGTCTCGTCGGGGATTCGACGCAGATCCTCGGTCGACTGCGCACGCTGCTCGAGTTCCGGGAGCAGGACGTTGATCTTCTCCAGGACCTGCTCGGCGGCTTCGCTCCGTTGTGCTGGCATCTCGCCTGCTCCTACTCGTCTCTCCTCGGCCGGACGAGCCGGCCGCTGTACCCAACGAGTTCGAGATTAGAACACGTTCTCATTTCTGTCGAGGACTGGGACTTTATGCCCATGTACAGGCCCGATCGGCGTTCGGGACGACGATCGGGCTGACAAATCTGAAACGTGTTCTAGTATTGGGCACAGTTCTTCGACGCGACATCAGCCACAGACAGGAGAGGGCACATGTCTTCAGGACCCGAGACGATGACCCCGAGCAGCCCCGGCGCGCCGAGCGCAGCCGCCGCCTCCGACGGGGCCGATGTGGGTATCCGGGAGATCGACACGGGTGCGCCGCCCACCCGCTTCGCGCGCGGTTGGCACTGCCTCGGCCTGCACGAGGAGTTCGACGACGGCAAGCCCCACTCCGTCACGATCTTCGGCACCAAGCTGGTGGTCTGGGTCGACACCAAGGGCGAGGTGAACGTGCTCGACGCGTTCTGCCGGCACATGGGCGGTGACCTCTCCCAGGGCAAGCTCTCGGGCGACAACGTCGCGTGCCCGTTCCACGGCTGGCTGTGGAAGGGCAACGGACGGTGCGCCGGCGTGCCCTACGCCAAGCGCAACCCGAAGCTCGCCAAGACGCGCTCGTGGCCGTCGATGGTCCGTAACGGCCAGATCTTCGTCTACAACGATCCCGAAGGCAATCCGCCCCCGGATGAGTGCATCATCCCCGAACTCGAGGAATTCGGGTCCGACGAGTGGACGCCCTGGACCTGGAACCGCATCGTCATCGAGGGCTCCAACTGTCGCGAGATCATCGACAACGTCGTCGACATGGCGCACTTCTACTACGTGCATTTCGCTCTTCCGGATTACTTCAAGAACGTCTTCGAGGGTGAGATCGCCGCGCAGTACATGAATTCGCACGGCCGGCCCGACGTCACCCTCGGCACCAATTACGGCGACAGCCGCCTCGAATCGATCGCAGCGTATTACGGCCCGTCGTACATGTTGAACCCGATGATCCAGTACTACGGCGGCTACGCGGTCGAGACCATCCTCACCAACTGCCACTACCCGATCGACGAGAACTCCTTCGTCCTGATGTACGGCGTGATGGCCAAGGTCCCCGACGGCCTGACCGCCGAACAGGCGTCGAAGATGGCCACCAAGATCAGCGCCGGCGTCGAGGTGGGCTTCCTGCAGGACGTCGAGATCTGGAAGAACAAGACCCGGATCGACAACCCGCTCCTCGTCGAGGAGGACGGCCCGGTCTACCAGCTCCGCCGCTGGTACGACCAGTTCTACGTCGACAAGGCCGACGTCACCGACGAGATGACCGGCCGGTTCGAGTACGAGATCGACACCTCCAAGGCCCTCGAGAGCTGGAACGAGGAGATCCAGGAGAACCTGCGCCGCCAGGAGGCCGAGAAGGCTGCGGAATCCACGGCGTCGGAATCCACGGAGAAGGCCGAGGTCTGACGTGACCCGGGCGGCAGGGGTTCGGATGGCAGGGGCTCCCGGGGGTTCCGACCGTTGGGCGAAGGCGCCCGACTTCCAGAACGATCCGGACCGGCTCGCCCGGGTTCACGAGGCCACCCGCCGCGACCGCGAGCACTACCTGCAGGGTGGGATGCGCGAGATCGAGTGCCGGGCATGCCATGCGTGCGTGCTGGTGAAGAAGACCAGTTCGTTCCACACCAGCGTGCAGTGGAACGCCGACGCCCGGGACCGCTGCCTCGGCCTCGAGCAGATGCGCGCCGGCGGCGACGACGGGAACGGCCCGCTGCTGCCCGGAGCGATGATGCCGACGTGCGCCCGGCTGTCGGCGAGCATCGACCACGGGGTCACCGAGGGCATCATCCCGGCCGAGTCGCCCGCCACCGATCCCGACGGCTACTGGTGATCGGTTAACCGGAACTGCAGCACCATTAGATAACACAAGGCTCAGGCATCACACCGGTCACACGTTCGTCACTCCTGGGGAACGATCGACGACACGCCGTCCCGCCTCGGCCAAGCTGTCGTCATGTCCGTTTCGATGACGCGCGCCAGGCGCGTGACCTGCACCATCGCACTCACTGCCGCGTTGTCGGTCGGCGTTCCCCTTGCCGGCTCCCCACTCCTCGACACCGGTCACGCCGCGGCCGCGGGATCGTCGGATTCCTCCGGGTCGGTCCCGATCTATCTGCCGATCCCGACCACCGTCGGCCTCAACGCGCTCGGGGCGGCGATCACCCAGATCGGCAAGCCGTACAAGTGGGCCGGCGTCGGCCCGCATTCGTGGGACTGCTCCGGGCTGGTGCGGTGGGCGTTCTACACGACCGGCGTCCAGCTCCCCCGGACCAGCCAGCAGCAGGCGAAGGTCGGACACGCGATACCGTTTCGCGCCCTGGCACCGGGCGACATCATCATCTTCGGTCGCGACGCCGGGCACGTCGGCATCTACGCGGGCGCCGGTCGGGTGTTCAACGCCTACGGCCCCAACGGCGTCCCGGATCGGCTTCACGAAGTTGAAGGACATGGGCTACATCAAGACGATTCGTCGGTTCGGTTGATCTCGACTCGGTCGGCGGCACCCGCACGCGGCCACACGGTGCTCAGCACCCAGAATCCGACGACGACCAGGAGCAGGATCGCGACCACGACGGTCCCGATCAGTCCGTAACCCGCCTGCATGTCGGGGAGGTCGGCGTCGAGCGCCTCGGACACGCGGTCGGAGAACAGATGCGCGGCGGGGTCGCTCAGCGTGCGGATGCCGACGACGAGCACGATGACCGACGCCAGCCCGATGAGGCCGATGGCGGACGGGCGCAGACGTGGGCGCCACCAGCCGAGGGCGGCGACCACCGCGATCACGGCACCGAGCACCACCACGCTCAGGCCCGGGCGGCCGGTGTTGTCCTCGAAGAAGAACGCGACATCGTCGTCGCTGGCGCCCAGGATTGTGACGCGTCCCAGCCCGGTGATCGACGGCTTCACGCCCTCATCGGTACTGCCCCACTGCACCTGTGCCAGGAGCACCAGCAGCAGACCACCCCCCAGCATCGTCGGCCACGCGAGGCCGCGGAGTCGTTCGACCGTCCCTGCATGCTTGGTCATCCGATCAGGGTGCCATGAGCCGACGTCGGTGGATATGAGTCGGACTATCCGCAACGCCGTCCGCGACCGATGAGTTTGCGCGACCCTGCCAGTCAGAAGTTCCGACGGGCAGTCGTCCACCAGTTCACGCGGAGCAAGAAAGAGGACCCAGCAATGGCCGAGTATGCAGCCCCCTCCGGGGCACCGATCTGGTTCGACCTGATGAGCAGTGACACCGCAAGGGCCGAGGAGTTCTACGGCGCGATCTTCGGCTGGGAGGCCGAGGCCCCCGACGAGGAGATGGGCGGTTATCGGAACTTTCACAAGAACGGCAAGCGGGTGGCCGGGCTGAGCCCGGTGATGGAAGGCGCCGGGCCGCCCGACATCTGGACGGTGTACCTCCACACCGAGGATGCCGACGCCACGGTGAAGGCCGTCGAGTCGGCCGGGGGCTCGATCATGGTGCCGCCGATGGCCATCGGCGAGGAGGGCACGATGTTGATGGCCTTCGACACCGCGGGGGCGGCGATCGGGTTCTGGCAACCGAAGAATCACAAGGGGTACACCGAGTTCGGCGAGCACGGCACGCCCTACTGGTTCGAGTGTCAGAGCATGGACTACCCCAAGTCCGTCGAGTTCTACCGGACCGTGCTCGGCGCGCGCATCGAGGAGATCGGCACCGGTGGCGACCCGGACGCCGTCGGGCCCGACAGCTACGGCCAGATCTTCTACGGCGAGACGTCACACGCGGGGATCATGGACTCGGTCAAGCTCTTCCCGGCCGGGGTGCCGTCGTTCTGGCAGGTCTACATCACCGTCGACGATGTCGCGGCCACGGTGAAGCAGGCCAAGTCGCTGGGCGCGGAGATCCTCATGGCCGGCGAGGACACCCCATACGGGACGCTGGCCGCGATCAAGGATCCGATGGGCGCCCTGATCTGTCTGGGACATCCGCCCGCCGGCATGTGACGCGCAGCCGCGGTAGGGCTCGGTGCGCACCGAGTCCTACCGCGCAGGTCATCGGCGGCGTCAAACGTTCATCCCGCCGCAACGCGATGGCCGACGGCACCCTGTAGCGTCCGACTTCCACAGACACGATTCACCGTCATATCGCGTGGAACTCGTCGGCGTAGAACAGGATTCGCATGTCGGCACACGATTCGGCCGTCCCTCCCGCCTCCGTGCAGAGCTACCTCGACGAGGTCCCCACCTGGCGAGACGGCACACCCGCCACCGCAGGCGCGATGACCGCCATGCAGAAGCGGATCTGGCTTTTGGCCTCCGCAGGCAAGTTCCTCGAGGGCATGATCGTCTTCATGGTGGGCGTGGCCCTGCCGTTGATCATCGACGAATTCGGGCTCAGCTCAGCCCAGTCCGGCGTCGTGACAGCCGCGCCGCTGCTCGGCATCATGGTCGGCGCGTCGGCCCTCGGCGGACTGTCCGACCGGTGGGGTCGCCGCCAGATGTTCTTGGCCGAGATGATCCTGTTCACCGCCTTCCTGGTCGGCGTCACGGTCAGCACCGGCTTTCCGATGCTGGTGGTCTGCCTCATCGGCATGGGACTGGCGTTGGGTTGCGATTACCCGACCGCCCACACCATGATCTCCGAGACCATGCCGACCAGCATCCGGGGTCGAGGAGTGCTGGCAGCGTTCGGTTTCCAAGCCGTCGGCGCACTCGCCGGAACCCTGGTCGGAGTGATCATCCTCGGCAATCGCGACGAGTTGTCGGACTGGCGCTGGATGTTCGGTGTGGCGGTCGTACCGTCCGTACTGGTGATCGTCGGCCGGCTCTTCGTTGTGCAGAGCCCGCACTGGCTCCTCGGGACGGGCCGGGTCGACGAGGCGGAGTACGAACTGAAACGCCTACTGGCTCGCCGACCGCAGTACCCGACCACCGTCACCCTCACGCGCCACGACGGATCCGGGTCCGGCGCCACCTCGACCACCGATGTCACGGCACTCTTCCGCCGACCCTGGCGACGATCGACGATCCTGGCCTCGATCCCGTGGTTCCTCCAGGACCTCGGGACCTACGGGATCGGCATCTTCACCCCGACGATCATCGCCGCGACGATCGGGACCGCCGCTGCGAACGACTCGACCGTCAGCGGCGTCGTCGCCGACGACCTGCACGGCACCGAAGGCGCGGTCCTCATCGATGCCTTCCTGCTCATCGGCATCGTGCTGGCGATCTACCTGGTCAACAGGTTCGGCCGAATCCGGTTGCAGGTCTTCGGTTTCCTCGGCTGTGCGGTCGGATTGGTGATAGCCGCCGCATCCACCCTGCTCGACGGCACCCTGCAGATCATCCTCGTCTTCGTCGGCTTCATGCTGTTCAACCTCATGACCAACGTGGGTCCGAACTCCATGACCTACCTCCTCGCCGGCGAGGTCTTCCCCACCTCGCTGCGCGGGACCGGCGCGGGCGTCGCCGCCTCGGTCGCCAAGGTCGGCGCAGTTCTCACCGCCTTCCTGTTCCCCATCCTCCTCGACGCCGGGGGAACGGCGATCATCGTGCTCCTCCTGGCCGGAACGTCGATGCTGGGCGCGTTCGTCACGTGGACCTTCCGAGTCGAGACCACCGGACTCAGCCTGGAGGACGTGGACCGGATGCATGAGGCACCGGTGCAGACGGGGCCCGCGCACACTTCGCAACCCGCGCCCACCGGAATTTCGTAGCGCGAAGGCGCGCCACCGGACAAACCGATTCTCGCTACGAGATCCCGGCGGGCGGGTCTTTCACACTATGGAGTTGTCAAAGGCCGTGTGGCGCCGAGGTCGACGCCCGAGGGTCTGTGGGCGGGGCGCCTAGACGAGGGCGTCGTCGAGTCGCATGGTGCGCCGGTTGTAGGCGGGTCGGGGTAGGCGTTTCGGGTCGATGTCGGCCGGTGGGATCAGCCACGGATGCCGGTCAGGACCCATCACCACCTGCCAGCCGTGGTGATGGACCTGGGTGTGACAGCGTTGACAAAGCAGGCACCCGTTGTCCAGATCGGTGGGGCCGCCGTCGGCCCAGTGGACCAAGTGGTGAACTTGCGTATGCGCTTCTGGCGCACCGCATTTCACACAACACCGATCGCGGACGATGATCGCCTGCCGCAGGTGATGCGGAAACAACCGCTTCGTGGTGCCCATCCGCAACGGCACCCCTTCGTCGTCGAGGACGATCTCGGCCACCCCGCCATCACACGACAACCGGCGCGCCGTCGACCCCGACACCGCCCCGACCCACGGCAGGCGTGCCGGGTCAGCGCCGTCGGCAGGGATGGTGACCAGGAGTTGGGTGCGGGGTGCGCCGGCGGTGGTCATCGCCGCGCCGATTGCAGCTTGATCCAACAACAGTTCCAGTGCATCTGCTCGGCGCTCGGCCGCGCCTCGACGGTCGGCGGCGCCGTCGGGTTCGGGACGCGGACAGGACCGTTCGTCGATCATGGACACGAACTTCTCCCCGATCACCGCGGTCACATCTGCGGTGATCGCGACCCGACCCTCCTCGGTGATGTGGGTGTGCACGGTGTTCAGCGACGCGTCATCGGCCGCCTCCACGATGCTGGGGTCGGTGTCGGCGACCCGCTGGGTGATCCCGCGGGCGTGGCCGTCGATCTCGGTCGGGGTGGCGCCGGAGAATGCCTGCGCAAGCAATTCGCTCTCATATCCGCAGCGCTCGTCGTCGGACAGCGCTGTGGCAGAACGTTTGTCGATGAGCGCTAACCCGCGGATCACCGCGTCGACACATTCGGCAGACAGATAGCCCTCGGCGGCACAGTCTCCGACCTTCGGCACCGACTCCACTCCGCCGGCGATGCGCACATAGCGGTGCGCGGCCGCGGGCGGAATGCCCATCTCGATCAGTGCGTTCCGTGTGGTCGACCCCGCACGCACTGACGCGCCAGATGCGTCGAAAAGCGCTACATGCACGGCGATCTGGTGATCCAGCACGTTGCGTAGCACACGCAACTCGTCGAGCCGCTCGTGCAGGGCGCGGCCACTACCGTCGTCGGGTGGTGACGGCAGGGAGATGAGGGTGTCACGGAGCTCGGTGATCGAGGGCATGACACCAAGCTACTCGCAATCACGTTCGACGACGAGATTTCTCCACAGCCCTCATCGTCATCGAATCCTGTTGCAAAGCAATCATTGTTGCTCGTGCCCCAGCGGTGGACCGTGGTGGACTGTGGTGAACAGAAACCCCACCAGTCACAGCAGCTAAGACGTCCCGTGCGGGTGCACCAAGACGCTGAATTCAGCGGACCTCTACTTCACGGGGACCAGAGGAGCGCGGCGAAGTTCTCCCGACACCACCCCGCGGACCGTGCGAACCGCCACCACGCTCCATGCCACCACGAGGACTGCGAACCCGGCGACGGCCACGACCTCGAAGGCCGTCCCGCCGACGGTGAGGGCCAGCGCACTCGAACCCGTGACGTAGGTGCCGAGGGGGAAGGTGAACGCCCACCAGGTCATTGCGAACGGCATCCCCGACCTCAGGGTCCGCGCGGTGAGCCGAGCAGCCACACCGATCCAGAGGGTCGCTGCCACCCAGACGGCGAGGCCATAACCGACCGCGAACGAATGCAAGGTCTCAGCCATGGGCGCGTCGACGACATGGGGTGCGACGTGGGCCAGCAGGCACGCCGCGGTGACCGATTGGCCGAGAGGTCCGAGGACGATCCACCAGGTGGGGACCATGTGCGCGGCGCCGACGTCGCCGGTGCGCAGCCGCGACGCCAGCACCCACAGAATGGGGAGCGAGGCGAGTGCGGCCAGCACGAACATCGCGCAACCGATCCCCATCACCACATGCGACGCCCAACCAGCGGACAACTGCGGGGTGAGCACCGCGGCCGCCGACGCCGAGACCATCGGGGGGACGACCGGCATCAACCAGCCGCCGAACGCCTCACCAACCGTCGGGCGCCCGACGATGAGATGCTGGTACGGGATGACCACGGCGGTGACGACCCCGCCGATCGTGCCGACGACCCAGCACACGAGGTCGATCCCCAACGCCAGATCCCGGCCGATCACCGTCGCTCCGACGACCATCGTGCTGGTCCCGACCGTCATGATCGCCATCGGCACCGCCCCGTAGAAGTGGGCGACGACGCGGTGGGCGTGATGACCGCGGGCGACCTCCGGGTCGCGGACCCAGTGCCGGACCGTGGCGACCAGCACGAGGCCGAACACCGCGCAGGCCAACAGCCAGAAAACGGTTGCCACCTCCGCCAGACCCGTGGGCTGCCAGGGCAGGCTGTGCGCGGCGATCGCGATGATCCCCGTGCCCATCACCGCGGCGAACCAGTTGGGCGGCACGTAGGAGGCGCGACGCCGCCCCACCCCGCGGGCTGTCGCGGTCCCGAGGTCCGGTGCTGCGAGTCCGGCGGAGGCAGTGGTCGTGGTCATGTTCATCACGTTCCCGCGAAACCCACGACGCCGGTAGGACCCGAATCCTTGGCAGGATACAACCGCCGTTTGTACCCGGGGTACCACCGATGCTTGTACCCTCGAGCGATGGTGCTGAGTCCGCGGATGCCCGACCTCGCGTCGCTGGAGACCCTGCAGGCAGTGGTCGGGACGGGCAGCCTCAACGCCGCCGCGACCCAACTCGGCGTCACCCAGCAGGCGGTGTCAGCGCGCATCCGCGCCATGGAGACGCAGCTCGGCGTCGCCCTGCTGACACGCACACCGCGCGGATCGGTGCCCACCCAGTCCGGGCGACTCGTCGCCGAATGGGCCGACCGCCTGCTGACGTTGGCCGGCGAATTCGACGCCGGGCTGGCCGCACTACGCCTCGAACGACGTGACCAGCTACGTCTGGCCGCCAGCCTGACCGTCGCCGAGCACCTCCTCCCCCGCTGGCTCGTCTCGTTCGCCGCTCAGCATCAGCCCGCTCCCAAGGTGTCGTTCACCGCGACCAACTCCGATCACGTGTACGACCTGGTCCGTGCGGGGGACGTCGAACTGGGTTTCGTGGAAGGGTCCCGCATCCAGACCGGTCTGCGCAGCCGGACCGTCGCGCGCGACGAGCTGATCCTCGTCGTACCGCCGGGTCATCCGTGGACGCGGCTGCGGCGGCCGGTCACGGCCGCCGATCTCGCCCGCACTCCATTGGTGACGCGTGAGGAGGGCTCGGGCACCCGAGAGTTTCTCGAGCGCGCCCTGACCAGGACCCTCGGCCCCGGACGAGAGGCCGCGCCACCCGTCCTGGAACTGTCCACGACGGCGTCGGTGCGGGCAGCGGTGATCGCCGGCGCCGGCCCGGCGGTACTCAGTGACCTCTCGGTCGCCGACGACCTCGGCCACCGGCTCACCCACGTCCCGATAACCGACCTCGATCTCGCCCGGCCGCTCCGCGCCGTGTGGCTCTCGGGCCCACAACCGACCGCCGGCGCCGCGCGCGACTTCCTCGCGCACATCGGCCGGAGCTGAGCGGCAACCGGCGACGACCCCAGCCGGATTTCTGCTCAGACCCCCGCGTTCGCGTCCTGCTTCTTCTTGAGCTCGAGCGCGATGTCGATGAGCTGGTCCTCCTGGCCGCCGACCAGTTTGCGGCTACCCGCCTCGAGGAGGATCTCCGCCGCCGAGACGCCGTATCGTTCGGCATGACCCTCGGCGTGCTTGAGGAACGAGCTGTAGCACCCGGCGTAACCCATCATCATCGCGGAGCGGTCGACCAGGCACTCCGACGGCATGGCCGGACGGACGACATCCTGTGCGGCGTCGGCGATCTTCATGAAATCGACGCCCGTGGTGATGCCGAGCTTGTCACACACACCCACGAAGGCCTCGGTGGGCGTGTTGCCGGCCCCTGCCCCAAAACGCCGGATCGAGCCGTCGATCTGCTGTGCGCCCGCGCGGATCGCGTTGACCGAATTGGCGACCGCGATGTCGAGGTTCTCGTGCCCGTGGAAACCGACCTGCGCGTCGTCGCCGAGTTCGGCCACCAGGGCCTGCACCCGAACGGTCACGTCCTCGAGGACCAGCGCACCGGCGGAGTCGACGACGTACACACACTGACACCCCGCATCGGCCATGATGCGGGCCTGTTTGGCGATGACCTCCGGAGGCTGGCTGTGGCTCATCATCAGGAACCCGACGGTCTCCAGGCCGAGATCGCGCGCGAGTCCGAAGTGCTGGATCGAGACATCGGCCTCGGTGCAGTGCGTCGCGATGCGGCAGATCTGACCGCCGTTGTCCTGCGCCGCGCGGATGTCGTCCTTGGTGCCCAGCCCCGGCAGCATCAGGAAGGCGATCTTCGCTCGCTTCGCTGTTTCGGCGGCGGCTTTGATCAGCTGCTGCTCAGGGGTTTTGGAGAAACCGTAGTTGAACGACGAACCGCCCAGACCGTCACCGTGGGTCACCTCGATGACCGGCACCCCGGCCTCGTCGAGTGCGCCGACGATGGCACGCACCTCCTCTTCGGTGAACTGGTGACGTTTGTGGTGGCTGCCGTCCCGGAGCGACGAGTCCGTGATGCGGATGTCGAGGGTGTCGGAGTACTTGCGCGCGTTCGCCATCAGCTTCGGGTCGCGCGGTGTCAGAACCACATTGGTGCTCATGCCGGGACTCCCAACTTCGTTTTTGCGATCTCTTCGCCGACCTTCGTGGCGGCAGCGGTCATGATGTCCAGATTCCCGGCGTACGGCGGGAGGAAGTCCCCCGCACCCTCGACCTCGACGAAGATCGACACCCGGGCGTGTCCGCCGTTGAGGACGCTCGGCGGGTCGAACTGGGGATCCTGCAGCAACCGGTATCCCGGCACATAGGCCTGGATCTCCTTCTCCCGCCGGTGGATCGACTCGGCGATCGCATCGGTGTCCGCATCCTCGGGGATGGCACAGAAGATGGTGTCGCGCATGATCATCGGCGGATCCGCCGGATTCAGGATGATGATCGCCTTGCCGCGCTGCGCGCCGCCGATCGTCTCGACACCCGCCGAGGTCGTCGCGGTGAACTCGTCGATGTTCGCGCGGGTGCCCGGCCCGGCCGACACCGAGGCCACCGACGCGACGATCTCGGCATATGGCACCGGCACAATCGAACTCACGGCATGCACCATCGGGATGGTCGCCTGCCCGCCGCACGTGATCATGTTGGTGTTCGGCGCGTCGAGATGCTCGCGGAGATTGGCCGGCGGCACTACCGCGGGGCCAACCGCGGCCGGGGTGAGGTCGACGGCGATGATGCCCGCCTCCTCGTACTTCGGTGCGTACTCGCGGTGCACATAGGCCGAGGTCGCCTCGAAGATCAGATCCGGACGTTCCGCCGACGCCAGCAGCTCGTCGGCACCACCACTCATCGTGATGAGGCCATGATCGGCCGCGCGCTTCATGCCCTCGGAGGCGGCATCGATGCCGACCATCCAGCGCGGCTCGATCACCTCGGAGCGCTCCAGCTTGTACATCAGGTCGGTGCCGATGTTGCCCGACCCGATGATCGCTGCGGTCAGCTTGGCTGCCACGGGTTCCTCCTCTTGCTCGGTGTGAAAGTTGTTCAGGACTCGGTGAAATCGAGGGACACTTCGTGTCAGGTGAAGTCGAGGGTGACGCTGCCCAGACCGGCGAAGTCGGCCACGAAATGGTCACCCGATGCGATGTCGATGGCCCGCGTCGCGGTGCCCGGCAGGATCACGTCGCCCTTGCGCAGGCGCACGCCGAAGCCCTCGACCTTGCGCGCGAGCCAACTCACGGCATTCAGCGGATGACCCAGTACCGCAGACGAGTTGCCCTTCGCCACGATCTCGCCGTTGCGCGTCAGCGTCGCCTCGATGTCGCCGGTGTCGATCTCGGAGATCGGTACGCGTTGCTGTCCGAGAATCCAGCCACACGACGACGCGTTGTCGGCGATCGTGTCGCACAGGGTGATCTTCCAGTCCTTGATCCGCGAGTCGATCAGCTCGATCGAGGGCACCACCCACGCGACCGCGTCGATCACGTCCTCATTGGTGCAGCCCTCGCCCGGCAGGTCCTCGCCCAGGATGAAACCGACCTCGACCTCGACGCGCGGGAAGCAGAGTTTCTTGGCATCGATCGGAGTGTGCTCGAAGTACTGCATGTCGTCGAGCAGATGACCGTAATCCGGTTCGTCGACGCCCATCATCTTCTGCATGGCCTCGGAGGCCAGGCCGACCTTGTGTCCCGCGACCTTCGCGCCGGCGTCGAGCCGCTTACGGATGTTGATCAACTGGATCTCGTACGCGTCGACCACGTCGAGTTCGGGGTGGGCGTCGGTGGGGCGGTCGATGGCGGTCGCCGTCGCCTCCGCCCGCGCCAGATCGGCTGCGATCTGCCCGCGAATCCCCTGCTCAACCGTCATCGTGCCCTCACCTTCCGCATGTGAACGTGTTCTAGTTTAGAACACGTTGCAGTCTCCGGGCAGTCCTCGGTCCGATCGTCGTGCATTTGGAGGCGTGGCCGAGATCGGTGATGACGTGAGCACCGGGCGACTACGGTTCTCGTCATGAGTTCCGAGTCCCCGAATCCCGTCTCGCCGGACACCGACGACACCGGCGAGGCCGTCCTGACCTCCTTCGACGACGGCGTGGGAAGGCTGACGCTCAACAACCCACGACGCAAGAACGCCATCACCCTCGAGATGGCCGCGGCGATCGAGGAGTTCTGCGACCGGGTCACTGCGGACGGCAACATCGGCGCGGTCGTCGTCGATGCGGCCGGTTCGTACTTCTGCAGCGGAGCGGACACGCGGATCCTCGCCGGCGCCTCGGCCGACCCCGCGGCGCCCGAGTCGGTGGCACAGCTGTCCGCGGTGTACCGCGCGTTCGTGCGGGTCGGCTCGCTGCCGGTGCCGACGGTGGGAGTGGTCATCGGCGGGGCCGTCGGGGCGGGCCTCAACCTCGCACTCGCCGTCGATCTGCTCATCACCACACCAGACTCCGTTCTCGACAGCGGATTCCTCGCTCGCGGCATCCACCCCGGGGGTGGGCACCTCACCCTGCTGAACCGCGCTGTGGGCCGGGCGAACACCATCGCCCTCGCGGTATGCGGACAGTCGCTGTCCGGCGCGGAGGCCGTCGAGCGCGGCCTGGCATACGCAGCGGCGCCGGTGTCGGAGATCCCCCCGATGGTCGACGGCCTCACCGGGCCCGCCGCACGCGACCCCGAGCTGACACGCCGCGTGATGGCGAGCGTCCGACTCGAGCTCGGACCGCCCGCGGTGACGTGGGACTCGGCGATCGAGATCGAACGCGGAACCCAGATGTGGTCGATGGCACGCAAGGGGCAGAACTGGTCGTCCCGCGGTCCCGGCCGGTCATGAGCCAGGAAGCCGTGGACGTTTCCGACGACGTCCTGCGCGCCCTGCGGTCCGAGGTGCGTGAGTTCCTTCGGACCGAACTCGACGAGGGTGCTTTCCGTCCCGACGTCGACAGCTGGATGACGGGTTTCGACCCCGCCTTCAGCCGACGCCTCGGCGAGCATGGCTGGCTGGGGATGACCATGCCCGTCGAATACGGCGGCCAGGGGCGCACGGCCGTCGAGCGTTTCGTGGTCACCGAAGAACTCCTGGCGCACGGTGCACCGGTCGCCGCACACTGGATCGCCGACCGCCAGATGGCCCCCGGCGTCCTCGCCAACGGGACGCAGGTACAGAAGCAGCGCTACATTCCGCAGATCTCAGCGGGCACGATGTTCTTCGCGATCGGGATGAGTGAGCCCGATGCCGGCTCCGACCTGGCGGCGGTCCGCACCCGAGCCACCGACAACGGGGACTCGTGGACGATCAGCGGCACCAAGGTCTGGACGACCGGCGCGCACATAGCGCACGCAATGGTGCTGCTCGCCCGCACCGATGGCACACCCGACGACCGACAGCAGGGACTCTCGCAGTTGGTCGTCGACCTCCCCCACCCGGACATCGAGATCCGTCCACTCGCGAGCATCGACGGCGAGGCGCACTTCAACGAGGTGATCTTCCACGATGCCGTCGTCGACTCCTCGGCCCTGCTCGGTGTGCGCGGCGAAGGTTGGCGACAGGTGATGAGCGAGTTGGCCTTCGAGCGTTCGGGACCCGAACGCTATCTCAGTACACTGCCGCTGCTGCGTGCCTGGACCGACGTGCTCCGCCAGCACGGTGCGACGCCGCACCAGCGAAAAATCCTGGGCGAACTGACTGCACAGGCCTGGGGATTGCGTCAGATGTCGTTGCAGGTGGCGCGTGACCTGGCGGCCGGCGGCAAACCCGACGTGCTCGCGGCGATGGTCAAGGACCTGGGTTCGACCTTCGAAGGCGATCTGGTGTCCGCGATCCGAGATGTCTCGGGCATGAGGCCACGTCGGACCGGCGGCACCGCCTTCGAGCGCGTGCTGACTCAATCCGTCCTGCAAACACCGGCTTTCACTCTGCGTGGGGGTACCAATGAGATCTTGCGCGGCATCGTCGCGCGCGGACTGGGGATGCGATGACCGATCTGGCAGCAGAACTCGCCGCCGCGACGGCCGCCATGGTCGCACGGTTTCCCGTCGACCTGCGGACCCCGGCCACCGAACCCGACCCCACATTGTGGAAGGCACTCGTCGACGCCGGGTTCACCGCTCTCGACGTCCCGGAGGCGGCCGGCGGTCAGGGCGCCGACCTCGCCGACGCTCTCGCCGTCCTCGACACGCTCACCGAGGCCGGCGCGGTCACCCCGTATGTCGAACACGCATTGCTGGCGGCGTGGGTCGCGGGACGCGTCGATCACTCGCTCGACGGGCTGAGTGCGACCGTCGCGGTCGTCGACGAGGCGGCCGTCCGAGGTGACGGAGAGCGAATTCGACTCAGCGGCATCGCGATCGGAGTCCCGTACGCCGCTTCGGCCGACGTCATCGTGATCCTGGCCTCGACCACCGACGATGCGGTGATCGCGGTGGTCGACGGCCGCGGACCGGGGGCACGCATCGAGCCCGGCACTGACCTGATGGGGTCGGACTGCAGCGACATCGTCTTCGACGACGCCGAGGTCACGTTCTCCGCCCCGTCGCCGGTCACGGTCGACGATCTCCGCACGCGTGGGGCGCTCGTCTACGCGGTCGCCTTGGCAGCCGCAGCGCGGGCAGTCCGCGAACGCACGGTCCGGTATGCCGCCGAGCGGGTCCAGTTCGGCCGGCCGTTGACGAAGTTCCAGGCCATCCAACAGAGGCTCGCGCACATGGCCGCGCAGAGCACGATGATGGAGACCGCCGCCCGAGCGGCGACCGACGCGGCGTCGGAAGACATCGTTACGGCCCGCGACGCGATCGCCGCCGCGAAGATCGTCACGTCGCGGTCCGCGCACGAGGTCGCGGCCGCCGCCCATCAGATCCACGGCGCCATCGGGTTCACCGCCGAGCACGCGCTGGGGCGCTTCACCACCGCGTTGTGGACGTGGCGCGACCGGTACGGGACCGAGCACGAATGGTCGGAGGAGTTGGCGGCGCGCATCCTCGACGACGGCCTCGACCCCTGGCACATCATCACCGGCGCGTCGACTGATGACGTCGCCCCTTCTGCAGGACCCGCCGGCAGCTGAGCCCCAACTTCCTTTCGGGCGCCGAGCCGGCCGAGCCCTTCACCTGTCAGTTAAGAACCCTGTCGGGACTGTTATGGGGTAGTCAAACGGGCATTCCACGAGTTGCACGGATCGACTGGTTTCTGGCCTCGTGACAGCCAGCGACGTGCGCCCACCAGAGCACACCCGCTGAGCAAATTCCCAATGACTCCGGTTGTCAGTCGCTCCGTCCATACTTAGACGATGTTGAACCGACACCGCACGCAACATTCCGCGGAAGAAGCAGGAGTCTCCGCGGATTCACCGCCTGGCTCCTCGATCGAGTTGAGATCGCTAGCCCCTGAGTATCTCGAAACACAGCACGCGACCTACGTGCGCCATCTCGAGTCCGCGATTGTAGATCCGAGAAATAGAAACATCGCACTGACGGGCCGGTACGGTTCCGGGAAGTCAAGTATCCTCGATCGCTTCGTCGAGCAGCAGCATAAGGCGAACAAGAAGACGTTGCGCGTGAGCATCAACACCCTCGGCCCAGATGACGACGACGACCTCACGAACCGGATTCAGAAGGAACTAGTAAAACAACTAGTTTACCGCGCACAGCCCGGTCAGATTCGTCGGTCTCGTTTCGCACGCCGGCGGACTCTGACTTGGAAGAACACTCTCGCAGAAGCTGTTTGCGCTAGTGCTGTACTCGTTGGCCTGCTTTGGCTGTTTGGAGTTCGACCAGTTCAAAATGCACTGGGTCCCGATAGCTCTGTTCTGTCATTTCTCGCCTTTTTCATCTTGGTTACTCTTACCGCGTGGGCGGGCCGCTGGATTGTCGGTAACCGTCTAGTCTCCCAGTTCTCGACGGGCGGTACCTCGATCTCGTTCGAAGAGCGCACAGACTCTTTCTTCGATGAATATCTAGATGAAATCATGGCATTCTTCGAGGCTACCAGGCCGGACCTTGTGCTGTTTGAGGACTTGGATCGTTTTGATGATCCTCGTATATTTGACTCGTTGCGTGAACTTAATACCCTGATCAATGCGTCCGCCCACTGGGCAGACCGTATGCACCCACTCCAGTTTATCTATGCAATAAAAGATAGCCTTTTCGAGAAGCTCGGTGAAGATCTAGGCGACGCCAAACCGCCTGTAGCCGAGAACCCATCAACGAATGGACAAAACTCGCTCGCAGACTCACCCGTCGCGACTAAAGTCGATACAGCAAAAGAAGCAGTAGAGCGCGCCAATAGAACCAAATTTTTCGAAGTGGTAGTCCCAGTAGTTCCATTCCTATCGCACAATAACGCGCGAGATCTGTTGCAGATAGAAATCGATGCCAGACAACTCCCTAGAGATTCGCAGATTTCTCGTGGATTGCTTGACCTCGTCGCGCGGCATACCACCGACATGCGCCTAATGAAAAACATTTGTAACGAATTCGTGGTGTTCGCCCAGCGTCTTCTGTGGATTGACTCGCCAGCTCCAGGTTTGACCCAAGACACTCTGTTTAGCCTTGTGGTGTACAAGAACTTTCACTTGGCGGATTTTGAGCGATTAGCACATCGCGAGAGTGCTTTGGACTCGCTTGATAACGAGCGAGATTTACTGGTTGCACATGCCGTTAAGCAACTTCAAGAAGAAAAGCAGGAACTACTGAGCGGTGAACGCCTCCGTCGAGATCAAGCGCAGATAGCTGCGCTACTCGGTAAACGACTCCTCCTGCTATACCAAGATACAGGTAGTTCAATCGCTTCCTTGGCAGTCGGCAATGAAACCCTAAACGCAGACGTAATCCATCAAGCATCATTCTGGTCCAAAGTGGCCAAGAACCGCCAACTCAGCGTCACGTTACGTCACAAGTCTGGCCATGCGGACAATCCAACATTTGGACAGGAAGATCTGAACCAGCTATTTTCAGAGGCACTGGACGTCCGCCTCTGGCAAGGTCCCGATAGCGAGGAGACGTCGGCTAAGGTGGCTGAACTCAATAGTGAAATTGCTGCGATTCGTGGTGCAGACTACGCATCCCTCGCGACAGAGAACCGTTTCACTCTGGGCGGGAGAACCTTCAATGCGGCTGTCAACGAAGTTCTTGAGTCGGAGCTTGCCCGTGACCTGGTGCGTGGCGGTTTTGTTAATCGATACTACGCGGAATACTCGGCTGCTTTTTATGGTGCGTTTATTGGTGTTGACGTCGCGAACTTTTTCCGCAACAGTGTATGGCCAAACAAAATGAAACCGGATTTTCAATTTTCAGCGCGTAGCGCAATTGAAAACGTAATTGAGCAAGCGCCCGCGGATTTTACCCGCTCCCGCAGCTGTCTTAACATTCAAATCGTGGACTACATGCTACGGGAATCGACCAGCAAGGCGCAGGAAGTGGTGCGCTTTCTAGTTTCCGATTTTGGCCCGGATGCGCAAGATTTCTTGAAAGCTTTTCTACGAGAAGAAGCGACCTGTAAGTCAGAGCTGGTCAAACTTTTATCTGACCTACCCTGGCGGGAGTTGTTCGATCGCCTGGCTTTAGATGAATATGTCCTCGATGAGGGAACCAGGACTTCTTTGCTAGATGCGGCTCTGTTAAGCGCAAGGGCTGACCATTCCTACGACCTCAGCGAACAGACTCGCGCGCTAATAGTCGAACGACACACGAAGTTTGAGGCGCTGACCATAGAGCAGAAAGCGGACACGGCTCGGACTATTTTCGAACTTGTTAGTAGAGCGGGACTTCTCGCCCCTTCGCTGCGCCCATTGTCCGCTTCAATGCGCCCACTATTTGCTGAGCGCGGTGCGTACGAACTCACAGCAGACAACCTACGTATAGCCATTGGTCTCCCTGACGAGGAGCCAATCGCCTTGGAACAAGTTCGCAATCATGCGCCCACTTGGGAACGGTGCAAGAACGACTTCGGCGCATACTTGGACACTGTTGGTCAAGACAGCTCAACTATCTACGCAGTACAGACACCGTCTGTACTGATTGAAGTCGTCTCCGAAGAGTGCGAGTCCTGGTCCAGCGATCAAATCAAGGGGTTGCTCGAGCGGAGTGCTCCCGCAGCAAGTTTGAGCGACATCACTCAAGTTCCGCAGGAGGTGTGGCCAGTATTCGTTACGACACGCCGCGTAGTACCCAGTGCAGTCAATCTTCATGCCTATGCAACTGTCCACGGTGTGGACGAGAGTTTATCCAACCTGCTCATGGTTGAGTCTGGGGTCCAAGTTGAGATAGCTGCAGTGGAAGACGCGGAACCGACTACCGTCAGAGAATTGATGGTGAGCATTCTCAACGCGTCCTCCGTTCTTGGGTCGCGTGACCGCGTCAATCTCGCGCTCCAGCTCTCCACTGGGGCCGTTGAGGTCAGCGAACTCGAACCATCCGGCGATGACCTGCTGGCTGACTTACTTGAATCCGAGCTCGTACCCGACACGGCGGAGAGCTTCAAGCACTTCGTATCTGCAGGATGGAACGCAGTATCTAGGGCGTTCGCGACCTCTGCAGCGGCGCCAGATTTCATCTCACCTGAGCTTGTTGGCGGCCACGTAGCAACCCTGCTGAGGGACCCGCACGTCCCCAGGAAGATCAAGGCTCAAGTAGTAGGAGAGCTGTCAGCATACCCAGACTCAAGCGATGTGCAGACGCTCCGCGAGGCCGCGTCCTTCGCATATACCAACAAGGTGCCGTTACCGCTCTCGCAGCTCGAGTTGATCGCTCCTCACGTAACCGACCCAGAACACTTGATGTGGCAGATAGCGACCACGGCCGATGGTCTCGATGGGACGGCCATTGTTGGCCTCCTCCGAGTGATGGGAGGCGACTACTCTGGCTTCGGCGGTCCGCCTGGACACCAGTTTGACGTGCCGGTTACTGAGTCGACCAAAGAGGTTCTGAATCAGATCCGAGGTGCTGGTCTCGTTGAACTTCCTCGTGGTGGTGCCCGGAACCGCAGACGAGTCACGCTGGCGTAAACACGACTTCTTCTCCTCCGCCAATTGTGTGGTCGTACGTAGGCGAGACCACGCCCCGGGCCACTTTGAGGTGTGTTCAATCGACCTCTCTCGCAAGAGGGAAACCTACAAGCAGTGGGATCCGCGCCGCCCCGACCAGCAACTCGTCCCTGCGCCACATGGACAGATCTGCACCTGCGGCCCCTACCCCTGGCGCCCCATTTCTGAAACGTGTTCTAATTCAGGTAGAACACGTTCCAGCTGCGCGCACGAAGGGGACCCCATGGCCGGCTCGACCGAACCAGAACAGACCAGTACCCAACCCGAGACCCCTGGACCCGAGACCTTCGACGTCGTCGTCGTCGGGGCCGGAGCTGCGGGCCTGAGCGCGGCGATCACCGCAGCTCAGAAGGGCTTGTCGACGGTCCTGATCGAGAAATCGCCGTACTGGGGCGGCTCGACGTCGCGCTCGGGGGGCGGGGTCTGGATCCCGAACAACTCGGTCCTCCGCCGCGACGGCGTGACCGACACCCCGGACAAGGCCCGCGAGTACGTCCACGCGATCATCGGCGAACACGCGCCCGCCGACCGCATCGACGCCTACATCGACCGCGGACCCGAGGCGCTGGACTTCCTGATGGCGCACGCCCCCCTCGACCTCGAGTGGGTCAAGAACTACTCCGACTACTACCCGGAGGCGCCCGGCGGCCGGCTCGCCGGACGGTCGATCGAGCCGCGCCCGTTCGACGCGCGCCGCCTCGGTGACGACCTGAAGACGCTGCACCCGCAGTACACCAAGGCGCCGCTGAACATGGTCGTGCTGCAGTCGGACTACCGCTGGCTCAACACCGGCCTGCGGCACTGGCGCGGCCCGCTGCGAATGGCGAAGGTCGGCAGCCGGTTCTTCTGGGCACGCAGCCGCGGCAAGAAGCTGATCGCCATGGGTGCCGCCCTCGCGGCCGAGCTCCTCCTCGGTGTCCGCGAGGCAGGCGTCCCGATCCGGTTGAACACCGGCCTGGCCGACCTCATCACCGAAGACGGTCGCGTCGTCGGCGTGATCGCCGAATCCGACGGCAAGCGCGTCGAGATCCGGGCCCGCCACGGCGTGATCCTCGCCTGCGGCGGATTCGAACACAACGACGAGATGCGCAAGAAGTATCAGCGCGACCCGATCGGCTCCGAGTGGACCACCGGCGCCCCCAGCAACACCGGCGACGGCATCAACGCCGGCCTCAAGATCGGCGCCGCGGTGTCGCTCATGGACGACGCCTGGTGGGGTCCGACGATCCCGCTGCCGCGCGGTCCGTGGTTCGCGCTGTCGGAGCGGGCGGTACCGGGCACCTTCATGGTGAACACGCGCGGGCAGCGCTACATGAACGAGTCGCTGCCGTATGTCGAAGCGGTACACCAGATGTACGGCGGCGAGTTCGGCCAGGGCGAGGGCCCCGGCGAGAACGTGCCGTCGTGGCTCATCTTCGACCAGCGGTGCCGAAACCGCTACCTCTTCGCCGGGATCAACGCGCGACAGCCGTTGCCCAAGAAGTGGTTCGAGTCGGGCGTCGTCGTGAAGGCCGACAGCATCAGCGAACTCGCCGACAAGATCGGCGTCCCGGCCGACGCGCTCACCGCGACCACCGAGCGGTTCAACGGCTTTGCCCGCAAGGGTGTCGACGAAGACTTCGGCCGTGGCACAAGCGGTTACGACCACTACTACGGCGACATCACCAACAAGCCCAACCCGAGCCTCGGCGAGGTCAGCAAGGGTCCGTTCTACGCGGTCAAGATGGTCCCGGGCGATCTCGGCACCAAGGGCGGGATCAACGCCGACGCCTCGGGTCGGGCACTGCGGGCCGACGGCTCCGTCATCGAGGGTCTCTACGCGGCGGGCAACACCAGCGCGCCGGTCATGGGGCACACGTACGCCGGCCCGGGCGCGACGATCGGTCCGGCCATGGTCTTCGGATACCTGGCCGCCACCGACATCGCCGCCAAGGCCGCCACCCCGACATCGACAGGAGCCTGACCCGATGCCCATCGACCTCTCCGTCGCCCTCGGTACCGAACTGCCCGAGGTGAGCTTCGAATGGTCGGCGTCCGACGCCGCCCTCTACAACCTTGCGGTGGGTGCCGCAGCGGACCCGATGGACACCACCGGGCTCGAGTACATCCACGACGCGACGCCGAAGGTGCTGCCCACCTTCGCCACCGTGGCCGCCGGGTTCCACACCACCGAACCCCCGAAGGTCTCGTTCCCCGGCATCGACATCGACCTCGCCAAGGTCGTCCACGGCAGCCAGCAGGTGACCGCCTACCGGCCGCTGCCGGCCGCCGGCAAGGCGACCACCCGCACCCGGATCGCCGAGATCCAGGACAAGGGGTCGGCCGCAGTGATCGTGCAGGAGTCGGTGACCACCGACGACGGCGGGCAGACCCTCTGGACGTCCCGCTCGTCGATCTTCGCGAAGGGCGAGGGCGGCTTCGGCGGCGAACGCGGTTCGTCGGCCAAGGTCGACTATCCCGACCGTGCGCCGGATCATCGCCTCACCGTTGCGACGCTCCCCCAGCAGGCATTGCTCTACCGCTTGTGCGGAGACCGCAACCCGCTGCACTCCGACCCCGAATTCGCCTCCCGCGCGGGCTTTCCCCGGCCCATCCTGCACGGCCTGTGCACGTACGGCACGGTCTGCCGCGTGATCGTCGACGCGGTCCTCGACGGCGACGTGACCGCGGTCGCCGACTACTCGGCGTCGTTCGCGGGCGTGGTGTTCCCGGGCGAGACCCTCGCGGTCGAGGTCTGGGAGGACGGCTCCCGGTTGCTGGCCACCGCGACCGTCGTCGAACGCGACGGCGCGAAGGCCCTCGGCAATGTGGTCTGCGAACGTCGCCAGTAGTACCGACGCCGCGGCGGCTCGGGCGCAGCAGCCCCGAGCCGCTGTCTGGTGGGGCCAGTACGCTACACACGCGGACCGCGAGGCGGCCCGCAGGTTCCACGTCGCATATCCCCGAGGAGACGCCCATGAGCGATTCGCTGACGCCCCTACTCGCCGACAACCGCAGTGCACTGGTGACCGACCTCGTCGGTGTCATCGACGCCGAGGTGGCCGACCAGTCGGGTCTGAGCGGCGCCGCTGTGAAGACCGCCTACTCCGCGGTGCAGAAGGTGAAGCCCGGTGTTGTGCGCAGCGCCACCGATCAGATGGCCGAGGACTTCCTGAAGGCGCTGGCGCCGTTCTGGGACTCCAAGCCTGCCGGTGTCGCCTTCGGCGATCACCTCTCGGCCAACGGAGATGCCGCGGCCGAGGCCCTGCTGTCGGTGACCGACCAGCAGGCCGAGACCGCCAAGCCCGCACTCGCGAAGGCGTACAACTCGCTGCGCGGCAAGGGGAAGAAGTACGTGATCGCGGCACTGCCGCGTCTGGGTGCCGCCATCGAGCGGCACGCCGCCTAGCAGTCGGCGCGCGCGTCGTCGGCGGTCGCACCGACCTCCCCAGAGGGTCGGGTCAGACCGCTGACGACGCGATGGCCACGAGTGCCACGACGACGCCGATGAGTGCGGCGAGCATCGACAGCACACGCCACACATGGACGCGGGCGGGCGAGATCTCGGTCCCGTTCGGGGCGACGTCGGGCGATGCGGCCGCGGTCGCGGCAGCGGGAGTAGCAGCGGCGGGGGTTCGTGCGATTCGGGGTGAGGCCATGACCTGTCACCACTTTCGGTTGTCCGGGGCCAACGGGGACCGGCGCGGTCTCGCGTTCGCCCGGTATCGATACTGCAGTGATAAATGTGTCACAAGTTACTCGAGTAGCGTCGGCGCCCACATAGCGTGTCGCGATAACGAAACCGCAACACCGCGGTGGCGGCGAACGTGCCGACCGAACCGGTTCCGCATGCCGACCCCGAAAGCGCAGGACGCCGAATGAGATTACCGTCCGCCATCCGCCTCGACGCCCGGTCCGCCTGGCTTGTCCTCGTCGCCTGCCTGTCGGTCAGCATGGTCGTGGCCGCCATGGCCGCCCTCAACACGGCCCTGCCCGACATCGCGATCGACACCGGCGCCGACGCCGGTCAGATGACCTGGATCGTCGACGGTTACACCCTGGCGCTCGCGGCGCTCCTGCTCCCGGCGGGCGCGATCGGCGATCGGCTGGGGCGCCGTGAGGTACTGATCGCCGGCCTTCTCCTCTTCGGCATCGCCTCGCTGGTGGCGATCTGGGTGGACGGCCCGACCCAGCTGATCCTGGCCCGGTGCTTCGCCGGCGCCGCTGCGGCGCTGATCATGCCCACCACGTTGTCCCTCATCACGTCCGGGATGCCGGAAGGTCAACGCGCGGTCGGGATCAGCATCTGGTCGGCGATCGCCGGCGGCGGCGCCATCGCCGGCTTCCTGGTCACCGGGCTTCTCCTGGAGTTCTTCTCCTGGCACTCGATCTTCATCACCTTCGCCGCGGCGTCAGCCGTCGCGGCCGCGCTGTGCCTGACGATCGGCACCTCCAAGGACAGCGACCCCGGTCGCTTCGACATCCCGGGGACCGTCTGTTCGGTCCTGGCCATCACCGGCGTCGTCCTCGGTCTGCTCGAGGCACCTCATCGGGGCTGGGCGGATCCCGTTGTCCTGATCTGCATCGTGGGCGGCGTCCTGCTCGCGGGCGGGTTCGTCGCCGTGGAACTGCGTTCGACGTCGCCGCTGTTCGACGTCCGGTTGCTCGGCAACCGCGCCTTCGGGTCCGGGGCGCTGTCGGTCGCGGTCCAGTTCCTCGCCTCGTTCGGCATGTTCTACCTGCTGCTGCAGTTGCTGCAGCTGGTCTTCGATTACACCCCGCTGCAGTCGGCGGTCGCGCTGATGCCGTTCGTGGCCGGCGTCGGCCTCACCACGCTCATCGCGAACTGGCTTGCCGTACGACTGGATTCGCTCAAGTTCGTCATCGCCGCCGGCGCCCTGCTGTCCGGCGTCGGGCTGATCCTCCTCGGATCGTTCCGGTACGAGACGTATTGGACGCTCGCCGGCGTGGTCGCATTGATAGCGGTCGGGATCGGTCTGGCGTCGGCGCCCGCCACGACGGCCATCATGTCCAACACCCCGCTCGACAACCAGGGCGTCGGCTCGGCCGTGAACGACACCGCCCGGGAGATCGGCGCGGCGATCGGTATCGCGATCGCGGGCAGCATCGTCGCCGCGGGATACCAGTCGCGCATCGGCGAGACCGCACAACTGGCCCGCGATCAACTGACCGCCGCCGGTGAGCAGCGCATCGCCGCCGGCGACACCGCCGGCGGCCAGGCCATGGTCGCCCAGGCCGACCAGGCCGGGACGCTGATCGAGCGATCCCTCGCCGAGGCGACGGTCGTCGTGGACCGGTTGTCCGGTCAGGCCGCATCGCTCGCGGAGAAGATCGCCGACGGCAGTCAAGAGGCGTTCTACGTGCCGTTCGAGTACGCCTGCCTCGTCCTGGGCGGGATCATGCTCGTCAGTTCGGTCGCGCTGCTGTGGCTCACGCCGCGACGCATCGTCGAGGTGCCGCCGACCATCGAGTCCGACCCCGACCAGGACCGCGACGACACCTACGCCCGCGACTGAGTAGCCTGTCCCGGTGGTACTCACCGCGGACAGCATCGCCGGCACCCTGGTCGGAGTCGCCGCCCTGCTCGTGGTGATCGTCGCGACCGTTGTCGCCCAGCGTGTTCCGGCCGTTGTGGTGGCCGCACCGGTCGCCGCGCTGCTCCTCGCGCTCGGCCTGGCCGACGTCGAGCAGGCCGCCGACGATATCGCCACGATGGCGCCGACCATCGGCTTCCTGGCCGCGATGCTGGTGATCGCCGACGCCTGTGCCCGCGCCGGGGTCTTCACCTGGATCGGCGCCCTCCTGGCCCGGTGGAGTCGGGCCTCGCCACATCGGTTGTTGCGCATCGTCTTCCTGGCCGCGGCGACGACGACCGCGGTCCTCAGTATCGACACTACGATCGTCCTGCTGACGCCTGTCGCCGTCGCCACCGCACGGCGGATCGGCGCGCCGGTGACCCCGGTCGCGTTCGCGAACGCACACCTGGCCAACACCGCGTCGACCCTCATGCCGGTGTCGAACCTGACCAACCTCCTGGCGTTCACCGCGACCGGGCTGACCTTCCTCGGCTTCACCGGCGTCATGCTGGCACCCTGGATCGCCGCGATCGTCGTCGAATACCTCATCTTCCGGATGTACTTCGCCGACTCGCTCGCGCGCGCTGCCCCGGCAGCCGATTCGATCGCCGGCGATCCGGCTCCGGTGGATGCTCCGCCCCGCCCCACCCTCATGCTGGTGATGCTCGGCTTGCTGCTGCTCTCCTTCGTCGTGACCGAACCGCTGGGCGTCCCGTTGGCCGCGGTGGCCGGCGTGGGCGCGGTCGCCTTCACGGTGCCGCGGTTGCTCGACGCACCGCTGCCCACTGTGCAGGAGACGCTGCAGGCCCTGAACATCCCGTTCCTCGGATTCGTCGCCGTGCTCGGTGTCGTCATCCTCCCGGTGCGAACCGGCCCGATCGGCGACTGGATCGGCAACCTCATCCCGGATGACTCATCACTCCTCGCGCTGTTCGCGGTCGCCGCGCTGGCCGCGGTCCTCGCCAACCTGGTGAACAACCTGCCCGCCACCCTGCTGCTCATCCCGCTCGTCGCCCACGAACCCGGCCTGGTCCTGGCGATGCTCCTCGGCGTCAACCTCGGACCCAACCTCGCCTACTTCGGGTCGCTGGCCAACCTGCTGTGGCGCGACATCATGCACCGCGACGGCTCCGGCGGGGGCACGGGCGCCCCGACCTCGCGCGAGTACCTACGCCTCGGCGCACTCACCGTTCCTGCCACGCTCGTCGTCGCGGTGTTCGCACTGTGGGGCGTGCTGCGGCTGACCTGACGCGCCGCCTGCGGCCCCCGGTGTCGGGCTGATGTCATTCCGACGGTGTGCTCGTGCCGAGGATCGGCCAGCAGATCTCGGTGGTGGTGAACGCGGTCGGATCGGCGATCGTGCCGCCGAGGTAGTGCTCGCGGATCGGGCCCTGACGGCTGATCAGGTGCTCGTTCGCGAATGTGCCCAGGGCCCCGTAGCTGCGGTCGATGCCGTCGTGACCGCCGGAGTGGGCGAGCACCGCGTACTCGGCCGCCGGCAGAACCTCGGCACGGACACCTTCCGGAGGGGTGGCGGATGGCGGTGCGGGGACGAACATGGTTGCCTCGCCGCGTGTTTCGAGAAACAGGGCGCGGTCGTAGAGACCCCCGGGCACGACCGACACCGGCGCGCCGGCCGCCGTGGCGACCGCGTCCCGCAGCGTGCTCAGCGTCACCGCGAACCAGTCGTCGATCTCCGCGGTGTCGATGGTGCCGCCGACGGACCACACGGCAAGCGCGGGTTCGTGACGCACCGCGATCGACGCGGGGGTGCGTACCGGCGAGAGTAATTCGCGCAGGGCGCCGACGCTGTCCCGAGTCTGCTGGAGCTGCGCCTCCATCTGCTCGAGATGAGTCGTGATGATCTCGGTGCGAGTCGCGGCGTCGACGGCACTCAGCAGCGCCTTGATGTCGGGAATGGACATGCCCAGAGAGCGGAACCGGCGGATGATGTGCGCGTGGTCGACCTGGCCGGTGTCGTAGAAGCGATAGCCCGTGTCGGAGTCAACCTGGACCGGTTCGAGAATGCCGATGTCGTGGTAGTGCCGTAACGCCTTCCGGCTCAGGCCGGTCATCACCGCGAAGTCACCGATCGAGACCCGTGCCCCCATGTGCGTGCTCTTCGGTGATCCGGTGTGCCAGGTGAGAACATCGTGCAACCTTCCCCCGGGGCAAGGTCAACACTGCAGCATGCTGGGTTGACCCTCCCCTTGGGGGAAGCCCCACGGTGGGGTCATGAACACAGAATGGGATGCACTCCCCGACACGATCAGGACTTTCATGACCGCGCTCGACGCGCGGGACGACGACCAGGCGCTCGCCATGTTCACCGCCGATGCGGTGGTGACCGACGAGGGCCACGACCACGCGGGACGCGACGAGATCAGCGCCTGGCTGGCCGCCTCGGTCAGCGGCAGTGAGTACACCTACACGTCCGAGTTCACCGGCGCGACCGCGACCGGCGACACCGTCGACGTCGGACAACATCTGCAGGGCGACTTCCCCGGAGGCGTTGCCGATCTGCACTACCGATTCGTTCTCGACGGCGCCCTGATCAGCCGGCTGGTGATCGAGCCGTGACCCGACGATGGTTCATCACCGGGGGGACACCGGGCGGCTTCGGGGTGGCATTCGCCGCGGCGGCGTCCAGAAACGAATTCCCCGTTCCAGGCGTAGTCATCCGGGCGCCCCGCGGGCCCTCGACAGTCCGCGGGCCACCGCCCCCGGCGCGCTCGCCCGCGCCCCGGTTCCTACCATGACCTTCATGCTCGCCGCGCTCTTGTCCTTCATCGTCACCGCGACGCTGATCGTGCTGCTGCCGGGTCCGGACACCCTGGTGGTCCTGCGCGGAGTGGTCCGCGGTGGACGCGGCGAAGCCTTCCGGACCGCCGCCGGCATCGTGTGCGGACTGATGGTCTGGGTCACCGCCGCGGTCCTGGGCCTGTCGGCATTGCTGCAGGCCAGCGAGACCGGTTACGAGATCCTCAAGATCGTCGGGGCCGGCTACCTCGTGTGGATGGGTATCAGCTCGGTCCGCGCGCTGCTGCGCGCCGCACCTGATCTCGCGGCATCGCAGGACGCGGTCGAGCCGCCCGCGGGCCAGAGGGCGGGAGTGCTGTTCTCCGGTTTCACCGCCGGCCTGCTCACCAACATCCTCAACCCGAAGATCGGCATCCTGTTCATCAGTCTCTTGCCAGGCTTCGTGCCGGACGGCTACTCGACGGGATGGACGACCCTAGGGTTGGGGGCCATCTACATCGCGCTGACCGCCGCGTACTTCACCGTGCTGGTGGGCGCCGCGGGCCGTATCGCCGGATGGCTGCAGAGCGCACGAATCCGCCGTCGCGTCGAAGCGATCGGCGGAGTCGCGTTGATCGGGCTCGGAGTGCGCCTGGCACTCGAGGGCTGATCAGACCGGGGCGGCCTCGTTCGCTGCGGCCGCGGCCTTGGCCCAGCGGTAGTCGGCCTTGCCGGCCGGGGTCCGCTTGACCTCGTCGACGAAGACGACCGTGCGGGGCACCTTGTAGCGGGCGAGGGTCTCCCGGCAGTGGTCCTGGATCTCCTCCAACGAGGGCTCGTCGACCCCGTCGGCGACGTTGACCACCGCCGCGACCCGCTGGCCGTACTTCTCGTCGGGAACCGGGACGACGAGTGCGTCGGCGATCGCCGGATGCGCGTGCAGCACCGCCTCGACCTCCTCGGCGTAGACCTTCTCGCCGCCGGTGTTGATGCACTGCGAACCACGTCCGAGGAACACGATCGAACCGTCGGCCTCCACGGTGCCCATGTCGCCCAGGATCGAGATCCGGGTGCCGTCGGCCAGCGTCGGAAAGGTCTTCGCCGTCTTCTCCTCGTCCTTGTAGTAGCCGAGCGGGACGTTGCCGATGCGCGCGATGTAACCGACCTCGCCCGAGCCGGGCTCGATCTTGTTGTGCCGTTCGTCGACGACCATCATCCGGTCCGTCGGCGGGACCTTCAGATTCCCGTTCTCGTCCATCATGATCTCGCCGTCGTTACCCGACTCCGAGGCGCCGAAGTTGTCGCGCAGCACCAGATCCGGTTTCACCGCGAGCATCCGGTCCCGCACGTGCTGAGACCAGATCGCGCCGCCGGAGGTGATCGAGAACATCGACGACAGATCGACGGAGTCCTTCCGCTTCTCGAGCTCCTCGACGAGCGGCATGCCCATGGCGTCGCCGACGATGAGGACGATGTTGACCTTCTCCTTCTCGATCTCGGTCACGATCGCCTCGGGGTCGAAGTCGCGCTGGATGACCAGCCGGCCACCGAGGGTGAAGAACGTGAACAACGAGTACGACGCCGCGCCGTGCATGAGCGGCGCCGCGAGCAGGAACGCGATGGGCGGAAAATCCTTGACCGCCGTGCCGATCTCCGCGAGATCCTTGCGGGCCTCGCCGTACGGGTTGCCCCCCGACAGCGGCTTGCGGAAGAAGTCGTCGTGCTGCCACATGACGCCCTTCGGGTACCCGGTGGTGCCGCCGGTGTAGAGCAGGTAGAGCTCTTCGCCGTTGCGCGGCTCGAAGTCCCGGCCGTCGGGCTTGGACTCCGCGTCGGCGAACGACACGATCTCCACGACGCGCCCGTCGGGCAGGTCGGCGACCGCCGCACGGAGTTCCTCGACGATGTCCCCGAGGACGAACACCGTTCGCACGGTGGGGGTCTCGGCGAGCAGCGCGGCGACGCTGCGCTGGTGCTCCGGCAGTTCGACGATGATCGCGCGGGAGTCGGAGTTGTCGAAGATGTACTGCAGTTCGGCGTTGGTGTAGCGGTAGTTCACGTTGACCGGGACCGCGCGCACCTTCAGCAGCCCCAGCAGACTCGTCACGTGGCCGATGCTGTTCTTCAGGAACAGCGCGACGTTGTCGAACGCACCGATCCCCGCGCCGGCGAACAGATGTGCCACCTGGTTGGAGAGGGTGTCGAGTTCGGCGTAGCTGATCTGGCGGCCCTGGTAGCTGAGCGCGATCCGCTCGGGCACCGAGTCGGCGACGGTCTCGAAGACATCGGCGAGGTTGAACTTCATCGTGCGCGCTCCTTGGTTCTACGGAGTGAATTGGTGGAGAAAAAGTGCATCGGATAGTCAGCTGTCATGCGGTCAGCACCAATCCGCTTGTGGGAACGCCGGTCCCGGCGGTCACGACGACCTTCTCGGCCGCCTCGACCTGGTTGACCGAGGTCCCGCGGATCTGCCGGACCCCTTCGGCGATCCCGTTCATGCCGTGGATGTAGGCCTCGCCCAGCTGGCCGCCGTGCGTGTTCAGCGGCAACCGGCCACCCACCTCGAGGGCACCCGGTTCCCGGACGAAGTCCTTGGCCTCGCCCCGACCGCAGAATCCCAGCTCCTCGAGCTGCAGGAGTGTGTACGGGGTGAAGTGGTCGTAGAGGATCGCCATGTCCATGTCGTCGGGGTTCAGACCCGACTGCGACCACAGCTGCCGGCCGACGAGCCCCATCTCCGGCAGACCGGCGAGCTCGTCCCGGTAATAGCTGGTCATGATGTACTGGTCGGCAGCACTGCCGGCCGCGGCGGCCGCGATCACGGCGGGCTTGTGCGGCAGGTCTTTCGCGCGTTCCGGGGACACGATCACCAGCGCGACACCGCCGTCGGATTCCTGGCAGCAGTCGAGGAGGTGCAACGGCTCGGCGATGTACCGCGAGTTCTGGTGGTCTTCCAGGGTGATCGGCTTGTCGTAGAAGAACGCGTCCGGGTTCACCGCCGCGTGTTTGCGGTCGACGACGGCGATCCGCCCGAAATCCTCACTGGTGGCGCCGAAGTCGTGCATGTAGCGCTGCGCGATCATCGCGACGAACGCGGCCGGTGTCGACAACCCGTGCGGGTAGGTGAAGGCGTTCTCGGTGCCCGAGGAGTTCTCTTGGTTCGCCACCGCCGAATTGACCTGCCCGAAGCGCAGTCCCGACCGTTCGTTGAACGCGCGATATGCCACCACGACGTCGGCGACACCCGTGGCCACCGCCATCGCGGCCTGCTGCACCGTGGCACACGCCGCACCACCGCCGTAGTGAATGCGCGAGAAGTAGGTCAGGTCCCCGATCCCCACGGCCCGGGCGACGGAGATCTCGCTGT
Organism: Gordonia sp. BP-119; assembly: GCF_016924115.1. Classification (NCBI taxonomy): domain Bacteria; kingdom Bacillati; phylum Actinomycetota; class Actinomycetes; order Mycobacteriales; family Gordoniaceae; genus Gordonia; species Gordonia sp. BP-119. Next base: position 101,394 of record NZ_JAFFZF010000009.1, on the reverse strand, counting down.
TGGTGTCCATCGTGAACGTGACGAGACCGTCGACGTCGGCGGGTGTGAGACCGGCGTCGGCGATCGCCGCCGACACCGACTCCGCGGCGAGTCGTAGTTCGCTGCGTCCGGAATCCTTGGAGAACTCGGTGGCGCCGATGCCGGCGATGACCGCCTGACCGGACAGTGATCCCATCAGAGTCCCTCCCCTCGACCCGCGGGCGAACCGACCGTGTCGGGTTCGGTCGCACCGATCGTCAGCGTGACGGTCGAGATGACGTGCTTGCCCAGCGAATTCGTCCCGGTCACGGCGACGGTGATGACCCCGGCGTCGACCGCGGTGACCTCGCCGGTGAAGGCGACCGTGTCGTAGGCGTACCAGGGCACACCGAGTTTCAGCGCGATGGAGCGGATTCGGGCGGTCGGGCCAGCCCAATCGGTCACGAACCGCTCGACCAGCCCGGTGTCGGTGAGGATGTTGACGAAGATGTCCTTGGACCCCTTCGCCTGCGCGAGATCGCGATCATGATGCACGTCCTGGAAGTCGCGTGTGGCGAGCGCGGTCGCCACGACGAACGTCGGGGTCGCCTCGATCGTCAACGCCGGCAGCGTCGTTCCGACGGCAGCGGGGTCGGTGGCAACGCTCGTCATGCGGGATCCCCTTCGGTAGGCACGGCCGGCTCCCACGCGTGCAGGGTCCAGGCCGGGGTCCCGGCCTCGTCATCGGCCGGAAAATCCAGATAGGTGGCGCGCACCGGCATGCCGATGGCCACCTCCTCGGGTTCGACGCCCCGGAGCTCACCGAGCATACGGATTCCCTCGTCGAGTTCGACGAGGGCCACGACGAACGGCAACCGCCGCCCGGGCACCTTCGGCGCTCGATGCACGACATAGCTGTAGACGGTGCCGGTACCGGCCGCGACCACGTAATCCGTTGGCGGGACGGTTCCGTCGGCCTCGCGCGGCTTCCAGGTCGCCGGGACCGGCGGATGCCGCAGTGCACCGTCGCCGTCGCGCTGGATGCGCAACTCGTGGGCGGCGACGCCCTCCCAGAAGAAGGCGGTGTCCCTCGACGCGCTCGGCTTGAGCAAGCGAGCCGGGTCGAGATCGTCGGGCACCCCGGCGTCGGAAACCGGCTCGGCGGCAGCGCGTGCGGCGGGGCGGAACTTCAGGATGCGGAACCGCATCTCGGCGACGACCTCACGCGCCCCGTCGTCTCCGCCGACCGACCAGACGTTGCGGGTGGTGAAGAACCAGCCCTCGCCGAGCGCGGTGTTCTTCGGCCCGACGACCTCGACGAGTTCGGCCGACAGCGCGACCTCCTCGCCCGGGCGGGTGTAGCGGTGATAGACGGTGTCGCAGTTGGTCGCCACCACCGAGGTGAAGCCGGCCTCGTCGAAGAGTTCGCTCGCGCGACCCAGCGGATCGTCCGCGGTCCGCACCCCGTGAAGGCCGCGCATCGTCCACACCTGCGCCATCGCGGGCGGCGCGACGATGCCGGGATGGCCGGCGTCCCGGGCCGCCGCGTCGTCGGTGTAGACGGGGTTCGTGTCGCCCATCGCCTCGACCCAGTTGTTGATCATGGGCTGATTGATCGGGTCCCGCCCGGCGACCGGTACGCTCGGTCCGGCGTCGATGATCTCCTGCGCGGCGGCTCGGATCGCCTCGTCTCCGGCGACGCCGTCGCGGGCGAGCTCGGGCGCGCTCACCGCTTGGCCCGCGGGAGTCCGAGGCCGGCGGTCGCGATCATGTCGCGCATGACCTCGTTGACGCCACCGCCGAACGTGATGACGACGTGACGCTTCTCCTGGACGTCGAGCCAGTTCACCAGCGCCGCGGTCTCCGGATCGGCGAAATCGCCGTAGCGCCCGATGATCTCGTCGACCATCCGGCAGACGGTCTGGATGCGTTCGGTCGAGAACACCTTGGTGGCCGCCGCGTCGGCCATCGAGATGGCCTCACCTGTCGCGGCCACCTGCCAGTTGAGCAACTCGTTGATGCGGCCGTAGGCGTCGATGGTCGCGAGCGCGCGACGGACGTCGGGATGCTTGGCGATGACCGTCCCGTCGGGGCCCGGCCGCTGCGCCCAGGCACGCACCCGGGCCGCGAGTCCGTCGATACGACCGGCGGGGCCGAGCATGACGCGCTCGTGATTGAGCTGGGTGGTGATCAGCTTCCACCCGCCCCCCTCCTCGCCGACCCGCATCGACACCGGAACCCGAACATCCTGGTAGTAGGTGGCATTCACGTGGTGCGCGCCGTCGGCGGTGATGATCGGCGTCCACGTGAAACCGGGGTCGGAGGTGTCGACGATGAGGATCGAGATGCCCTTGTGCTTGGGAGCATCCCGATCGGTGCGGACGGCGAGCCAGATGTAGTCGGCGTCGTGACCGCCGGTCGTGAAGATCTTCTGGCCGTTGACCACATAGTGGTCGCCGTCGCGGACGGCGGTGGTGGTCAACGACGCCAGGTCGGTGCCGGCCTCGGGTTCGGTGTACCCGATGGCGAAGTGCACATCACCGGCCAGGATCGCGGGCAGGAACTTCTGCCTCTGCTCCTCGGTGCCGTGGACCTGCAGCGTCGGCCCGACGGTCTGCAACGTCACCGCCGGCAGCGGGACGTCGGCGCGCACGGCTTCGTTGGTGAAGATCTGCTGTTCGATCTCACCGAAACCCTTGCCGCCGAACTCCGTCGGCCAGCCGACGCCCAGCCAGCCGTCGTCACCCATCCGCTTGATGACCTTGCGGTAGGTCGGGCCGTGGCGTTCGGTCAGCATCACCGCTGCCTCGTCGGCAGTGACGAGGTCGGCGAAGTACTCGCGCAGTTCCGCGCGCAGCGCGCGCTGTTCGGGGGTGAGATCAATGAACATCGGGCACCTCTGCGATACGGGTGTCGTCGGCGGGGACGTCGGTGATGTCGGCGAGCTCGTCGAGCCGCACGTGCGCTCCGCCCACCAGACGCGCGAGGTCTTTGGTGAGCGAGAAGTAGCGGTGAAGCGGATAGGTGATGTCGACGCCGATGCCGCCGTGCAGGTGGGTCATCGTCCGCGTGGTCGGTGGGACCTCCTCGGCCAGCCAGTAGGCGGCGATCGCGAGATCGGTTGCGGCGTCCAGACCTTCGGACAACCGCCAGGCCGCCGAGGTGGTCGCGAGTTCCATCGACCGGCCGACGACGTAGATGTCGGCGAGCTGCTGGCCCACCGCCTGGAACAAGGCGATCGGCTTGCCGAACTGCTCGCGCGTGGAGACGTGGTCGGCGGTCAGTCGGGTGGCGCCGGCGACCAGGCCGTCGGCGTAGGCGCACAGCGCCAGGCGGTAGCGATCACGGAGGATCGCGAGGTCGCGGACCACGATGTCGGCGTCGTCGACGGGTACGTCGTCGAAGGCCACCGTGTACTCGCCCCAGCCGCTCGAGGTCGGCGTGCGCGTGATGGTGACCCCGTCGGCGGCGGGCGAGACGGCGACGACACCGGCATCGGCGGCCACCAGGAACAGCGAGGCACCGTCGGCGTGCAGGACGCCGACCTTCGTGCCGGTGAGCCGCCCGTCACGGACCGAGGTCCGCGGATGCGCCGTCAGGGCGTCGCCGTGTTCGCCGATCGCCACCGACACCCAACTGCCGCCGGTGAGCGAACCCCCGAACCGCGCCCACACCGATCCCTCGCCGTCGTGGGCGGCGGCCCTGGCGAACACGAGCGCCGCGGTCAGCGATCCGAGCGCCGGCGTCACCGCCGCGGCCCGGCCCATCCGGCGGAACAACGGGAGCAGACCCGACTCGTCGACCTCGTCACCGTCGAGCGAGGCCGGAAGGGGCAGGGCGAGCAGTCCGGCGTCGACGAGCGCCTGCCAGCCATCGGCCTCGAACCCGCCGCGGGTCGCCTCCTGCTCGGCCGCTGCCGTCCCACCGGAATGACGCCCACCGAACGTCGACTCCCAGTCGGGCTGTCGTCGCGCGAACACGTCCTCGGCGACGTCGCGAACCGCGATCGCCGTGCCGTCCAGGGCAAAGTCCACCCTGTGCCTCCCTCACCATGAACCCGTCAAGAACTAGAACCTGTTCTAGTTGTATCAGAGTCCGCGCGCAAGGGTGTCGGAATCGGCGTTTATCTGCGGTTTCGGCACTTTCGCCGCAGCCGGTTACCGCGGCAAACCGAGAATGCGTTCCGCCGCGGCCGTGCGCAGGATCTGAGTGGTGCCGCCCGCGATCGAGAGGCAGCGGTTCTGCAGGACCGCGTCGGACGCCTCGGTCGCCGCCAGACCCGCGACCCCCAGGAGCCGCAGCGCGAGATCGGGTACCGATTGGCGATGTTCGACGCCGATCAGCTTGCGCACGCTCGACAACGCACCGGGGTCGAGCCCGGCCAGTTGCCTGGTCGCCGCCCTCGCGTCGAGGACCCGGCCGACGTGGGCGTCGGCGAGCTGGGTGCCGAGCGACGCTAGCTCCTCGGCGGTCAGCTCCCGATCCATCGACCGCACCTGCGAGAGCAGCGACTCCATCTCCTTGCCGAGGCCGGTACCGCCCATCGCCACCCGCTCGTTCGCGAGGGTGGTGCGGGCCAGCCGCCAGCCGCCGTTGATCTCGCCGACGACACAGTCGTCCGGCACGACCACACCGTCGAGGAAGACCTCGTTGAAGTTGGCCCGCCCGGAGAGCTCGCGCAGCGGCCGGATGTCGATGCCAGGCGAACCCATGTCGACGAGGAAGTAGGTGATGCCCTTGTTCTTCGGCGCTTCGGGATCGGTGCGCGCGAGGCAGATCGCCCACTGGGCGTTGTGCGCCTGCGAGGTCCAGATCTTCTGGCCGTCCAGGCGCCAGCCGGCGTCGACCCGTTCCGCCCGTGTGCGCAACGCGGCCAGGTCCGAGCCGGCCTCGGGTTCGGAGAACAGCTGGCACCACACGATGTCGCCGGCCAGCGTCGGGGCGACGAACCGCTCGCGCTGCGCGTCGGTGCCGTGTTCCAGGATCGTCGGGATCGCCCATGCGCCGATCACCAGGTCGGGCCGGTCGATCCCGGCCGCCTCGAGCTCGGTGTCGATCAGCAGCTGCATCGCAGCATCCGCCCCCAGACCGTGCGGCGCCGGCCAGTGCGGGGTCAGGTAGCCGGTCTCGGCGAGGAGACGGCGACGATCATCGGGTTCGGCGTCGGCGATCCTCGCGACGGTGGTGCGGACCTCGTCGCGCCGGTCCTCGACCTGCGAGAGGTCCAGACGGAAGCGCCGTCGCGCCCCCGCGAGCCCGCGCCGGGCGAGGGTGGCGGCGTGCGACGACGCGTTCGCGAGCGACGCCTGCGCGGCGAGTGCGGCGCGCAGATACAGGTGGGCATCGTGCTCGAAGGTGAACCCGATGCCGCCGAGGACCTGAACGCAGTCCTTGGTGTTGGCGACCGGGTCGCGACCGACCACGACGTCGGCCGCCAGCCTGCTGATCTCGAGTTGCTCGAGGGCCGGAGCGAGCCCGTCCCCCGCCCCGGCCGCCAGCACGTCGTCGACCGCGCCGGCGACATCCCACGCGACCGCGGTGACGCGTTCGCTGCGGCACAGCATCTCGGCGCAGATGTGCTTGATCGCCTGGAACGACCCGATCGGCACCCCGAACTGGGTGCGGACCTTCGCGTATTCGACGGCGGTGTCGAGAGCCCACCGGGTGACGCCGCTCTGATAAGCGGCGAGCGCCGCCGACAGCAGGCCCGCGACGAACGTCCCGTCGCCCAGTTCGACGAGGTCCTCGACGGCGACCCCGGACAGTGTCACGTGGCTGACCGACGCGGTTCCGTCGAGCGGGGTCTGCGGCGTGACGTCGGCGACTCCCGCACCCGGCGGGAGGATCCACCAGGACCGTTCCCGATCGTCGGTCCCGAATTCGACCAGCACGGCGCACCCCTCGACGTACCCGCCGACGAGTCCGAGGTCGAGGTCGCCGCCGGACAGTTCGAGGGCCACCCCGGCGTAACTCGTCGCGGGCGTCACCACCGGCACCGACCCGGCCAGCACCTCGCCCAGCAGTCCGGCAGACCGGTCGGTGTCGCCCTGCGGCGAATCCGCACGGCGAACCGCCAGCGCGATCGCTGCGGTCACCGTCGGACCGAGCGGGCCGGGGACGAGATCGGCCCCACACTGCTCGAGCATGGCGGCCACGTCGAGGAAACTCGCGCCGAGACCGTCGGACGCCTCGGGGACCGCGGCGGCGAACACGCCCAGATCGGCGATCTGCGAAAATAGACCGGTCCACTGGTCGCTCGGCTTGTCGAGGTCGGACCGCACGATGTCGGTCACACTGGTGGAGCGCGCCCAGGACGCGATGCTGTCACGGACCGCGATCTGCTCGGAAGACGTGGCGATTGTCACTGGCAATCCCTGTATGTCGAGTTGTGCCGAATAATTAGAACCTGTTCTAATATGCCATGGGTGTACTCGGATCGGGTAGCCACCCACGATCCACCCATTGAGACGTTTGATCACGTGAGGATGTTCGAGAGCACATGGCCCGTTCTGCACCCGGCAACGCCGCGGTCGACGCCCCCAACGGGGCTGCGGCGCCGGCCGCCTCGCCCGAAGCCGGCTCCACCGCGCAGCGCGAACGCCGCCGCCGCATCCTCGACGCCACCCTCGCGCTGGCGTCCAAGGGCGGATACGACGCCGTGCAGATGCGCACCGTCGCCGACAAGGCCGACGTCGCCGTCGGGACGCTGTACCGCTACTTCCCGTCGAAGGTCCACCTTCTCGTCACCGCGCTCGCCCGCGAGTTCGAGCGAGTCGAGTCGAAGGTCGATCGTTCGCAGTTGCGCGGCGACACCGCGATCGACCGCCTCCGTCATGTCCTGGACATGATCACCTTCGCCATGCAGCGCGATCCGCTTCTCACCGAGGCGATGACGCGTGCGTTCATGTTCGCCGACGCGTCGGCGACCGCCGAGGTCGACCAGGTCGCCGGGATCATCGACCGGCTCCTCGCCGGAGCGATCGTCGACGACGGCGAACCCACCGAGGAAGATCTCGCGATCGCGCGCGTCCTCTCCGATGTGTGGATGTCGAACCTGGTGCAGTGGCTGACCCGTCGCGCGTCGGCGACCGACGTCACGAACCGGCTCGAACTCACCGTCCGGCTCCTGCTCAAGGATCGCGTCAAGTAATCGGGTTCTCCCCTCGAACGTGACGTCACAACTGGGTGACGAGCACCTTCTCGACTTGGGAGCGCCAGTCGAACTCGGCTACCTTTGTTACGTCTGAGAATTCTGTTAACAGAAGGGGCTAGTGGTGCGATCCTCCTGGTTGCGACGACTGTGCGTCGTCGGATCTGCCGTTGCGGTCGCGACCGCCGGATGGGCTCCGGCCGCGCTGGCCGAGCCGACCCCCGATCCCGATCGCGCTCGCATAGACACCGTGGTCCACGACTCCGCCCAGCAGTCGACACTCATCGTGTACTCGGCGGCGATGCGCAAACTCATCCCCGTCAACGTGTTGCGCCCCAAGGACACCACCAAGTCGCGCCCCACGCTCTACCTGCTCAACGGCGCCGGCGGCGGCGAGGACTCCGCGACCTGGGCGGCCAAGACCCAGTACGCGAAGTTCTTCTCCGACAAAGAGGTCAACGTCGTCACGCCGATCGGCGGCGCGTTCTCCTATTACACCGACTGGCAGCACGACGATCCGGTACTCGGCCGCAACAAGTGGACGACGTTCCTCACCAAGGAGCTCCCGCCGCTGGTGGACAAGGAATTCGACACCACCAAGGTCAACGCCATCGCCGGGATCTCGATGGCCGGGACATCGGTGCTCAACCTCGCGATCGCCGCACCGAAGCTCTACCGGTCGGCCGCCGCCTACAGCGGATGCGCGCGTACCAGCGACCCGGTGGGACAGGCCTACATCCGGATGGTCGTCGCCGACCGCGGGCAGGGCAACCTGAACAACATGTGGGGACCGGTCAATTCGGCCGGGTGGCGGGACAACGACCCGTACATCCACGCGGACAAGCTGCGCGGCACCAAGGTCTACATGACCAGCGGCACCGGCATGCCCGGACAGTTCGACCGGCTCGAGGCACCGCTGGTCGCCGGCGATCCGCTGACACTGGCCAACCAGATGGTCATCGGCGGCATCATCGAGGCCGCGGTCAACGAGTGCACCAAGCAGATGGTGTCGCGCATGCGGGCGCTCAAGGTGCCGCACGAAGTCACCTTCCGGCCGAGCGGCACCCACTCCTGGGGTTACTGGGAACGCGACCTCGAGACCACCTGGCCGAAGATCGCGGCAGACCTGAGGTGAGCGACGCATCGGACCGCTTGTGGGCCGATGACCTGTCCGTGGGCCAGATCTTCGAGTTCGGCACGCATCACGTCAGCGAAGACGAACTGCTCGACTTCGCCCGCGCATGGGATCCGCAGGACTTCCACGTGGACAAGGCCGTTGCCGAACGCGGCCCCTACGGCGGGCTGATCGCCAGTGGGCTGCACACGATGTCGATCTACCAGAGGCTCAATGTCACCGGCGTGCTGAACAATTGGCGGGTGATCGCGGGCAAGCGACTGGGCGACGTCGAATTCCTGCGTCCCGTCCGCCCCGGCGACACCCTCACCGGGTCGACCGTCATCGACGCGATCGAGTTCGATGACCGTGCCCGCGCTCTGGTCACCTCGTCGGCGGAGCTGCGCAACGGTGACGGAAAACCGGTGATGCGCACCGTCGTCGAAGCCTATGTGCACGCGCGACCCAATCGCGATTGACATCTTCGGTTGCGCTGCCGCGGTTCTCACCGTACGTCTCCGGCTTCCATCACGTTCGAGTCCTCGCGTCACTCGAGAGAGTTGCGCCTGACCAGCCATTGCCACCGGCTCAGCCGCCACACAGCTGCTCCGACGACCGGGACAAGCCACACGACCCCCACCCACGACAGACTGCCTCGTAGGCCGAGATGATGACCGACGACGTCGACGGTCGCGAACATCGACAGGGTGAACCACACCGAGAACAAGACCAGCAATGCGAACGCGATGTAGAACGGCCGGTTGAAGTCAGCGCTGCACGCAGCGTCTCTCGCGCATTCCGACAGTCCGGCCTCGGCGAGCAGCACATGCTCAATGTACGTGTTGACGGCAGCAGTACGGCTGTTTTCGTTGCTGTGGACCGGCCACATCCGCGTGGGCCGACGGTCGGAACGAACCCCTGGCCGTGGGGGGACGAGACACGACGGACGGAGAACCGAATGGAATCCGTACCGCAGATACCGTGACTGGATGAAGACACTGCGATTCGCCTCGATCATCTCGGTGCTGTGCACGGTGGTCATCTTGTCGTTCGTCGTGCCATCACTCGTTCTGTCAGGTGTTGTCGAGGTCTCAGGCGGCTTCGAGTACATGGTGGTGTTCCCGACGCTGATCGGCTTGCTGTGCGCCTTCGTTGCACTGATCGTCGGCGGCGCGTGTGTCTTTCGGGGACGCTCGCGCACGGTGGCGTCGATCCTCACGACCCTCGGCCAGTTGACCACCCTAGCGCTCGGCGCAGCGATCGTCGTGTGGGCGACGAACTTCGGCACGACCGGTTGGGAACTGCTTGCCCTCCCCGCCGCGCTGATCTGCGGGCAGATCCTCGTCGCGGTGGGTCTCTTCGTCTGGCGCCGCGCACCATCGGATGTCGTCTGAGAGTGCTGTGGCGGAACGTGATGAAGGTGTTCCGCCCGCTACGCTCTGCGACGATGGTCCGATGATGCGTTGGGCCCTCGACCACGGAAACCCGCTACCGCCGGGATGGAGCTACCTGCCCCGAGACGAAGAGGACGTGGCGTGGGAGTTGTTCCGTGATCGGTTTCGATCGTTCCGGCCCAGCATCTACCCGACAGACTGGCCCGCAGTTGTCGATCCTGCTCCGTCGGTAACCTTCGACCTGTCTGTCCCGGAGAACTCTCCCGGCGTGTGGAGCGCCCAATTCGATGCGATCAACGCCGAGGCGCAGCGTTGCTTCGTCCACGTGCAGGACGATCCTTACTGGATTGTGCTCGACTGGCAGCATCCCGGCTATCGGCTCAATGCAGCGGCACATGCCGAGACGTTCGACGCAGAGTGGCCGGTGCCGGTGTTCCCGAACGGCGACTACTACATCTTCGCTCGGCCCGACTTCAGCACTGGCACATTCGGACATCCGTGGGAGAAGACGCTGTGCGTGTTCGGTTCCGAGCTGGTTCAGACGTTGGGCCGGACCCTCGCAACATGGCTCCCGCGCAAGCGCGAGAACGGTGACCCGCTGCCGGGGTAGTCGACAGATGCGATCCCGCATGCGACTTCCACGCAGGCATCGTTGAATCGTCTGCGGTGCGATCGATTACACCATCGCTCAACGCAGATTCTTGCGCACCAGCGGTTCTCCGGCTCAGCCGACGCCCGGCACGGGGACCTGCGCGCCGGTGATCGCACTCGAGGCGTCGGAGACCAGGAACGAGATCGTCTGAGCGATCGACTCGGGCGACACCCAGCCCGCCCGCGACGAATCCGGTTGACTGGCGCGGTTGCCCGGGGTGTCGATCACCGACGGCAGAATCGCATTGGCCCGGATGCCGTCGGACTTGTACTCGGCGGCGAGCGCACTGATGAACGCCCACACCGCTGCTTTCGACGTGATGTAGCCCGCCGCACCGGAGAAGGGCGCGAACGCCGCCTTCGCCGACACCCCGACGATCGACCCGCCGCCGGCCTCGATGATCGTCGGAATGGCCGCCGCGGACAGCAGATACAGCGGCCGCAGGTTGAGCCGGAGCAGTCGCTCGAACTCGTCGACCGGCGTCGCGTCGACCCGCTCCCCCATCGCGAACCCGCCCACCAGGTTCACCACCGCGGTGACCGGCGCCGACGCGTCGCTCGCGGCGATCGCCACGACCTCGGCGACCGACGCCTCGTCGAAGAGGTCGGCGTGCACACCGACCAACCGGTCCGATTCCGGGAGGCGTGACAACCCGGCTTCGGTGCGCCCGGGCACCACCACGCGCCATCCGTCGTCGAGCAACGTGCGGGTGACCGCCGACCCCAGGCCGCCCGTCCCGCCCGACACGATCACCGTCTGCGTCATCCCGCCGACCCTACTGGAGGCGGACCCCTGGGTGGAGGCGCACGCGCCTACGATGGTCGTCGATGACCGACGACCGTGTTCCCGAGATCGGAGACGTGCCGCGGGAGCGCGAACCGGGCGGTCGTCGCCCCGACGACGCCGACCGGACGAGCATGTTCGCGTCGTTGCGCATCCCCAACTACCGCCTGTTCTACGCCGGCATGGCCGTCTCGATGACGGGTTCGTGGATGCAGGCAACGGCGCAGGCGTGGCTCGTGCTGACGCTGAGCGGATCGGCGTCCGTCCTGGGACTCATCGTCGCTCTGCAGGCGCTACCGGTTCTGCTCATCGGGCCGTACGCGGGCGTTATCGCCGATCGCGTCGACCGCCGACGCCTGCTCATCGTCCTGCAGTCGATGATGGGGCTGCTGGCCGCGGCGCTCGCCGCCGTCACCCTCACCGGGGTGGTGCAGGTCTGGCACGTCGGCGTGCTGGCGGTGATGCTCGGGCTCGGCCACGCCTTCGAACAGCCGGCGCGACAGGCGTTCATCCATCAGATCGTCGGCAAGGACCTCATCCGCAACGCGGTCACCCTCAACTCGGTCATGGTGAACGCCGCTCGCGCCGTGGGCCCGGCGGTGGCCGGGGTGATCCTGGCCCTCGTCGGTTCCGGTCTGTGCTTCGCGATCAACGCGGTCAGCTTCATCGCCGTGGTCGCGTCGCTGCTTGCGCTCGACTCATCGAAGATCACCGCCGAATCACCGGTTCCGCGCGCCAAAGGCCAGCTGCGCGAGGGTCTTCGATACGTGCGGAGTCGTCCTGTGCTGTGGATCCCGCTCGCCACGATGGCGCTCGTCGGCACCCTGACGTACAACTTCCCGGTCACGCTGCCCGCCGCCGCGGACTTCGTGTTCGACGGCGGGCCGCAAGCCCTCGGTTTCATGACGTCGGCGATGGGAGTGGGTGCGGTCGTCGGCGGACTCGTGGTCGCGGCTCGCGGGAACACCGGACTGCGCCCACTCACGCTGGCGGCCTTCGGCTTCGGGGTCGCCGTCGCGGCGACCGCACTCGCCCCGAACCTCCCGACGGCGATCTGCGCACTCTTCGGGGTCGGCTGGTTGAGTGTCACCTTCATGTCGACGGGAAACGCGACCCTGCAGCTCAATTCCGAACCGCGGATGCGGGGCCGGGTGATGGCGCTGTGGTCGGTGGCGTTCATGGGCTCGACGCCGATCGGTGGTCCGATCGTCGGCGCGATCATCGAGACATTCGGCGCGCGCGTCGGTCTCGCGGTCGGCGCCGTTGCGTGCCTGGGCGCCGGAACACTCGCCTTCCTGGCCGCGCGCCGGAGCGGCGCCGGCGCCTCTTAGACGAGCGGCCGCCCCATCTTGACCCGAAGCCGGACATCGGCCAGCAGGAGCCGGAAACCCAACTGCGACACCCACAGCGGAGTGCGACGCTCTTTCTCCACCAACCGGCCGACGTAGCCGTCGAACCACGCCTGATCCTCGTCGGTCCACTCGACCCGGAGTGCGTCGCGGAACGGCTGCGGCAGATAGCCGATGGTCCGCCGCAGTTTGACCGGACCGTACTTCTCCTGGATGCGTTCCGGCGCGTAACCGAAATTGGCGATGTCGAGGAGGAAGTCCCGGATCTCGTCGCTGATCTCGATGCGCGAGACCTGGTCGTCCCAGTAGGTGGTGAACTCGTCGCGCGTGGCGGGCCACGCCTCGGCCGGCATCTGCAGCGTCGTCCCGCAGACCTTGCCCTGCTGGTAGAACTTCTCGCGATCCGCGCCCTGCAGCGGTCCGTGGACACGCTCGTAGATGTCCTCCCACCCGAAGTAGAGGCACGCCGCGACCCAGAGCTGCAGGTCGGTGTTCATCGCGTTGTACTCCACGGGACTGTTCTCGTCGGAGCGCACCTTCGCGTGCTGGCGGTTGACGGCGTGCCGGTACCGGCGCCGGTCGTCGGCGTTGCCGAGAATCGCGACCGCCAGATACGACGCGGTGGTCCGTGCGCGTTTGACCGGATGTTTGTCGAGCCGCCCGTTCTCGACCTTGCTGTGCGCGACACCGTAGCCGACCGCCGGATTGGCGAGCTGCATGATGACGTTCGTCGTGCTCATCGTCTGCCCCATCGAGAGCAGGGAACGCGCGAAGAAGCTGCTGTCGATGTTGTCCATCTCCACCCGCGACATCCGCTCATCGGATTGCGTCATGACCCCACCCATTCTGATAACGCTTGTTGTCTGATTGCTGTCAGCTTAGCGGGGAGCACGCGGGCCGACAATCCCGGAGCCGAAAGACTCCGCCATACGCCGAACCCCGGCTCACCCGAAGGTGAGCCGGGGCTCGGCGTCGGCGATCCAGCTGTCAGTAGGTGTAGAAACCGTGACCGGTCTTCCGTCCGAGGCGGCCGGCATCGACCATGCGACGCAGCAGCGCCGGCGGCGCGTAGTGGGGTTCGGCGAATTCCGCGTACAGCGACTCCGCGGCGGAGAGCGTCACGTCGAGACCGATGGTGTCGAGCAGGGTCAGCGGACCCATCGGGTAGCCGCAGCCGCCCTTCATCGCGAGGTCGATGTCCTCGGCCGAGGCGTAGCCCGAGTCGAACATCCGGATGGCCTGGCACAGGTACGGGATGAGCAGCGCGTTGACGATGAAGCCGGAGCGGTCACCCGCGCGGACCGCGGTCTTGCCGAGGGTGTCGGTGACGTATGCGCTCACGGCGTCGGCCGTCTCCGGCGCGGTGGTCAGCGTGGAGATGATCTCGACCAGCGGCATCACCGGTACCGGGTTGAAGAAGTGCACGCCGACAACGCGTTCGGGGGTCTTCGTCGCGGTCGCGACCTTGATGATCGGGATCGACGACGTGTTGGTCGCGAGGATGGTGTTCGCGCCGGTCGCCTCGTCGAGGTTCGCGAAGATCTGCCGCTTGAGCTCCTCGATCTCCGGGGCCGCCTCGATCACCAGCTCGCGATCGGCGAGGTCGGCGTAGTCGGTCGTCACCCGCAGACGTCCGAGGGCGGCGTCGGCGTCGTCCTGCGCCAGCTTGTTCTTGCTGACCGCCTTGGCCAGCGACTTCTCCACCCGCGCCCGCGCGGCGTCGGCGAACTCCTGCTTGACCTCCACGATCACGACATCGCTGCCGGCCTTCGCACACACCTCCGCGATGCCCGCTCCCATGGTGCCTCCGCCGATGACGCCGATCTGTTGCACAGTGAACCTCCGAAGTCGAGTGATACGAGACCAAACGGTAGTCGGTCGCCGGATCGGTCATCCGAACGACTCCCGGCACCCCGGGAACATTCGTCCCCGACGTCGCCTCCAAGTACATGAACCGCCCAGAAGCACTCACCCCACTTGGAAGGACATACCAATGAGCACCGAGATCCCTGCCGACGCCGTTCTCGTCGACACCGATGGCGACGGAGCCGTCGACGCCGCACTCACCGACGTCGACGGTGACGGCACCACCGACGCCATCCTCGACACCGACGGCGACGGCCAGGCCGACTCGATCGCCTACGACACCGATGCCGACGGCGAGATCGACGTGATCGAGGCCGACACCGACGCCGACGGCCTCACCGACATCGCCGTCGCCGACACCGACGGTGACGGCACCTTCGACACCGCGGTCGACGGCGAGGGCAATGTCGAGGTCGGTGACTTCGGCAGCATCGACGGCGGCGACGCCGTCTGACGTCTGACGCACCCTGCACCCGACACGAGCCGGCCCGGAAACCCCGGGCCGGCTCTGTTCGTCCGTTCGAATTCGACGATTCGCCGATGTCGTCTCGGCTCGCCCACTAGCGTGTCTCAGATCACGATCGGGGGATGCGATGATGCCTACTCGTTTCGACGCGCGACACAGGGTCCGTTCGGGGGTCCGCCGGCGCCGCCGTCGCCATGCCGTCACCTGCCTCCTGGCCGGCGCGACACTTCTCTCGACAATGCTGGTGGCGGCACCGGCCGGCGCGGCCAACCACTATTT
This sequence comes from Gordonia sp. BP-119, assembly GCF_016924115.1. NCBI lineage: Bacteria > Bacillati > Actinomycetota > Actinomycetes > Mycobacteriales > Gordoniaceae > Gordonia > Gordonia sp. BP-119. The sequence goes on along the minus strand of NZ_JAFFZF010000009.1, from coordinate 86,383 downwards.
CCCCGACATCTCCGAGGTCGCGGTTCCCCAGGCGGACTGCGGACCGGGCTCGCTCCCCGAACCGGGCCTGCAGGGGGACGTCAGCGCCGAGGACCGCCTGTCCGGACGCAGCATGCGCGGCTACCGATGCAACATCACACGGATCGGCGGTGTCCGCGGCGCCGGCGGCGGGATCGTCTCGGCCAACTTCGAGCACTGCAGCTACACCGGCAGCCTGTTCCCCGGAAACAACTGGGTGAACCCGCCGGGCGTACAGGTCATCGACGCATCCGACCCGAGCGCGCCGCGAGTCGTCGGGTCCCTGACGGATCCGGCGATGCGCGGCGGCACGTGGGAGACGCTGAAGGTCAACAAAGAACGCAAGCTCCTGGCCGCGACGTCGGTGCCGTTGCTCTGGGGCGGCGGGTTCTTCGCCGTATACGACATCTCCGACTGCACCCGCCCCAGACTCCTCAACACGGGCCCGGGCACGACGACGCCGTTGCCGTTCACCTCGCACGAGGGCGGCTTCTCCCCCGACGGCCGCACCTACTGGGCGTCCGGGGTGTTCCCCGGGCACCTCAGTGCCATCGACATCGCCGATCCCCGGTCGCCCCGCGTGATCTGGCAGGGGCTCCACTCGTTCCTCGGTCACGGCTTCGGCATGTCGCCAGATGGCAACCGGATGTACCTGTCCAACATGGCGGGTGTGACGGTGCTCGACGTCAGCGACGTCCAGGAGCGACGGCCGCACCCGCAGGTCCCGCACACCGCGGCCTATCTCTGGCCGGACGGCCAGCTGAACCAGCACTCGATCCCGATCACCTACCGGGGCCGGCCCCACATCGTCACCGCCGACGAAGCAGGTTCGGGCGGCGTCAAGATCTTCGACGTGACGCGGGTGAACAAGCCCCGATACACCGCGCAGATCAAACTCGAGATCAATCTCCCCGAGCACCTCGACACCAATCTGCGGTCGTCGACCGGCGGGTCGCTGTTCAGCAGCAATCCGCACTACTGCACGGTCGACCGGGCGACCGATCCCACCGCGCTCGCGTGCGGCTGGGAATCGTCGGGTATCCGGGTCTTCGACATCCGCGACTTCGACCGGATTCGCGAGATCGCCTACTACAACCCGCCGGCCCGCAAGGGCACCACGATCGCGGAGTCGCCCAACTCGCCGCACGTCGTCGGCTCGCTGATGGGCTTGCCCGCCGTCGAATTCCTCAGCCTCGGTATGTCGATCGCGAACGGCAAGGTCCGGTTGAACGAGATGGTCGGTCCACGTAGCGGGATGATCGTCGGCGGTGACATGTCGACGGACTGGTGCATGTCCCCACCCGAGTTCCGCGGAAACGAGCTGCGGGTCACCTGTTCCGACGGCGGCTTCCAGGTGTTGCGGTTGAGTCCCGCGGTGTACACGCCACCGCCGGACCAGAACTCCTCGATCGGATGAGCGCTTCTCGCCTCGGCGTCCCGCTGGTGCGCGCGATGGTCCTCGGCGTGACCGCGGCCCTGCTCGTCACCATGGGTGTCGTCGTCGGGGCGGTGTGGCAGGGACGCGATCACGACTCATCCGCGATGAGCGTGTCCGACATCGGCTTCGCGCAGGACATGTCGGCGCACCACGACCAGGCGATCCTCATGTCGCGGACGATCGGTGCGGTGCCCGGAGTCGCGCCGCAGATCCGCGGCGTCGCCGACCGGATCGTCCACACGCAGACCGCCGAAACCGCCACGATGCGTGGCTGGTTGCTGTGGTTCGACGAACCGGTGACCGCGCCGGAGCCGATGTCCTGGATGTCCGGCGGAGACCCTCACCACGAGGGCACCCATCACGACGAATCCCCTCGGCCGATGCCCGGCATGGCGAGTATCGACGAGATCGGCAGTCTCTCCACCCTGCCACCCGGCGAGGCGGAGATCTTGTTCCTGCAGTTGATGATTCGGCACCACCGTGGCGGGATGTCGATGGCCCAGGCGGCATACAACGACGAGCGGACCGGTTCCGCGACGAAGGACCTCGCGCTCATGATGATCGGCGACCAGGGCGACGAGATCGGTCTGATGACGATGCTGCTCGCGGAACGTGGCGCCGACCCGTTGCCGACCTGATGGCAGGGGCGGCAACGGATCGAACGTCTAGTCCGTCTTCGGATGCAGGATGAACATCTCCCACACCTCTTTCTGGTCCGCGGCCCAGGGGTCGTAGACGAACGGGGCGTGCCGTAGGGCCATCCCCGCCTTGCGCGGCGTCCGGTTGGCCTTGAAACCGTTGCAGGACTTGCACGCCGCGACCTGGTTTCCGAATGTGCTCGGCCCACCCTGCGAGACCGGGACGATGTGGTCGACGGTGTCGGCGGGACCGTCGCAGTAGGCGCAGATCCATTGATCGCGCCGCAGGATGGTCGCGTTCGACGCGTAGGAGTCCATCGTCTTACCGGCGAACGGGCGGTAGGCATCTCGCTTGATCGCCACCACCTTGTGGATCGGCAGGGACAGCGTCGGCGAATGGACGACGCGGACCAGCGGCGTGCCCTCGACGTTCCGCGCGACCTCGGTGGTCAACAGAACCGCGGCGCGACGCCAGGTGACGCGCGCCAGGATCTGCAGTCCGGCGTTGGTGACGAAGATGGTCATGACAGCTCCTCGATGCGTGGGCGAGTGAGTGCGCCGACCACCGAGGTTCATGACCTCAGGAACTGGTGACGCGTGATGTGATCGGTCCCGGCCTTCCGTCGGACTTCAGTCCGCACGGACGGTCGGAGGGGGCCGTCCGCCACTCGCCGGCGAAAGCCTTGTCACCCATCGACATCTGCGTCACCTCCTCTCGTTGGTCTGGCCTGCTCTGTCGCCACGATAACCGCGGTCGATGGACGCTGCCACCGTTTATGTCCGGCGTGTTCGGATGTTCACCCAGTTCACACGGGCTGTTTGCAGGAGTTTTTCACCGCGTGCCGGTCCCGCGGGACAATGTCCGGCGCTATCGTCGGCGGATGCCCACCGAGGAGACCGCCGAGAATCCCCCTCCGCAGCCACCCGTGTCGACCCTCGACGCGTTCGCGTCGGTGGTGCTGGGACTGGTGCACGCGGTGCTGGCGCTGATCACGATCGCCGTCGCGGGTCTGACGGTCTTCGTCACCGACGCGTGCGCCTACGAGGAGTGCGGGAGTCCGGTCTGGACCGAGGTGGCCATCGGGGTGGGCATCGGGTCGGCCGTGGTGCTGGTGGCGGTGTCGGTGACCCTCGTCGTCCGCCGCGTGCGCCGAGGACTCCCGGCCTGGCCGGCCGCTGCGTGGTGCTGCGCCATCCAGCTGGCGATGATCTTCGTGGTACTCGAGATCGGCATCCAGGCCGGGACCCTCGACTGAGTGATCAGAAGATCTCGGGTAGATCTTCCGACACGGTGTTGGGGTAGGTCGCCGGACGCTTCTCCAGGAACGACATGACGCCTTCGTACACGTCACCGGACTGCCCGCGGTAGAAGATCGCCTTCGAGTCGGCGTGGTGGGCATCGAGCGGACTGGGCGCACCGGCCATCCGCCACAACAGCTGTCGGGTCAGCGCCGCCGAGACGGGGGCGCTGTTCGCGGTCATCTCGCGGGCGACGGCGATCGCGGTCTCGAGCACCTGGTCTTTGGGGACCACCTGCTGGATCAGCCCGCGTTCATGGGCTTCGGCGACGGGCACCATCTTCGCGCCGATCGTCCACTGCAGTGCGGTCGGCAACCCGACGAGCCGCGGCAGGAACCAGCTCGACGCGGCTTCGGGCACCAGGCCGCGGGCGGCGAAGACGAACCCGAACTTCGCGTCCTCCGAGGCGATCCGGACGTCGGCGGGCAGCGTCATCGTGACGCCGACGCCGGCCGACGGACCGTTCACCGCCACCACGATCGGCTTGAGCGAGGCGAACATCCGCAGCGTCAACTTCCCGCCCTCGTCCGCCGGAACCTCGTCTGAGTCCACCACTGACGAGGCGTCGAACGTCGACCCGCCCGCCTCGAGATCGGCGCCGGCGCAGAACGCGCGGCCGTTGCCGGTCAGCACGACGGCACGAACGGAGTCGTCGGCGTCGGTCTCGTCGAACGCGGCCCGCAGTTCCTCCCCCATCTGCATGGTGAAGGCGTTGAGCCGGTCGGGTCGATTGAGCCGGAAGATCGCGATCTCCCCATCTCGCTCGACGGTGATGGTGGGCTGGTCCTGTCGGGACTTGCGCCCGACCTCTGATGTATCGCTCGTCACAGATCGATGCTATCGGGCGCTGGGACACTCCGCGTCGGCTGTGTCAATGCGCGGAGCCGCGCACCAGCCGGGCACAACACAACGGCGGCGCCACCCTGTCGGGTGACGCCGCCGTCGATCGTGTCAGATCAGATCACGCGGATCGGCTATCAGCTCGCGTCGGCCTCGCCGGCCTTGGTGAGCTCGACCGGTGCGTCGGGAACCATGCGCGGCTTCTCCGAGCCGGTGAAGACGAACCGGGCGTCGTCGCCGTCGCCCTCGCCGTCCCAGTTCTCGACGTCGACCAGGACGATCTGTCCGGGAGCGATGTCGCCGAACAGGATCTTCTCCGAGAGCTGGTCCTCGATCTCGCGCTGGATGGTGCGACGCAGCGGACGCGCACCCAGCACCGGATCGAAGCCACGCTTGGCCAGCAGGGCCTTCGCGCGGTCGGTGACCTCGAGAGCCATGTCCTTGTTCTTCAATGCACCCTCCACGCGGGTCAGCATGAGATCGACCATCTGGATGATCTCTTCCCGCGTGAGCTGGTGGAACACGACGATGTCGTCGATGCGGTTGAGGAACTCGGGGCGGAAGTGCTTCTTGAGCTCGTCGTTGACCTTCTGCTTCATCCGCTCGTAGTTCGACTGGGTTCCGTCGCTCGACGAGAAGCCCATGCCCACGGCCTTGGAGATGTCCGAGGTACCGAGGTTCGAGGTGAAGATCAGCACGGTGTTCTTGAAGTCGACCGTGCGGCCCTGACCGTCGGTCAGACGACCGTCTTCGAGGACCTGCAGCAGGGTGTTGTAGATCTCCGAGTGGGCCTTCTCGATCTCGTCGAACAGCACCACCGAGAACGGCTTGCGGCGCACCTTCTCGGTGAGCTGCCCGCCCTCTTCGTAGCCGACGTACCCGGGAGGGGCACCGAACAGACGCGACGCGGTGAAGCGGTCGTGGAACTCGCCCATGTCGATCTGGATCAGGGCGTCGTCCTCGCCGAAGAGGAAGTTCGCCAGCGCCTTGGAGAGCTCGGTCTTACCGACACCGGACGGACCGGCGAAGATGAACGAGCCCGACGGCCGCTTCGGATCCTTCAGGCCGGCACGGGTACGACGGATCGCCTTCGAGACCGCCTTGACTGCGTCCTCCTGCCCGATGATCCGCTTGTGCAGCTCCTCCTCCATGCGGAGCAGACGCGTGGTCTCCTCCTCGGTGAGCTTGAACACCGGGATGCCGGTCCAGTTGCCGAGGACCTCGGCGATCTGCTCGTCGTCGACCTCGGCCACGACGTCCATGTCACCGCTGCGCCACTGCTTCTCGCGCTCGGCGCGCTCGGCGACCAGCTGCTTCTCCTTGTCGCGGAGGCTGGCGGCCTTCTCGAAGTCCTGAGCGTCGATCGCGCTTTCTTTCTCCTTGCGCGCATCGGCGATGCGGTCGTCGAACTCACGCAGGTCTGGCGGCGCGGTCATCCGGCGGATGCGCATGCGCGCGCCGGCCTCGTCGATGAGGTCGATCGCCTTGTCCGGCAGGAACCGGTCGTTGATGTAGCGGTCGGCCAGCGTGGCGGCGGCGACCAGCGCGCCGTCGGTGATCGAGACGCGGTGGTGCGACTCGTACCGGTCGCGCAGGCCCTTGAGGATCTCGATGGTGTGCTCGACAGACGGCTCGCCCACCTGCACGGGCTGGAAGCGACGCTCGAGTGCGGCGTCCTTCTCGATGTACTTGCGGTACTCGTCGAGGGTCGTCGCGCCGATGGTCTGCAACTCGCCGCGGGCCAGCTTCGGCTTGAGGATGCTGGCGGCGTCGATGGCGCCCTCGGCGGCACCTGCGCCGACGAGCGTGTGCAACTCGTCGATGAACAGGATGATGTCGCCGCGGGTGTTGATCTCCTTGAGCACCTTCTTGAGGCGTTCCTCGAAGTCACCGCGGTAGCGGCTGCCCGCGACCAGCGAACCGAGGTCGAGGGTGTAGAGCTGCTTGTCCTTGAGGGTCTCGGGGACCTTGCCGTTGACGATGGCCTGAGCCAGGCCCTCGACGACGGCGGTCTTGCCGACGCCGGGCTCACCGATCAGCACCGGGTTGTTCTTGGTGCGGCGGCTGAGCACCTGCATGACCCGCTCGATTTCCTTCTCCCGGCCGATGACCGGGTCGAGCTTGCCCTCGGAGGCCGCGGCGGTCAGGTTACGACCGAACTGGTCGAGGACCAGCGAGGTCGACGGGGTGCCGGACTCGCTGCTGCGACCGCCGGTGCCCGCCTCCTGCGGCTCCTTGCCCTGGTATCCGCTGAGGAGCTGGATGACCTGCTGGCGGACCCGGTTGAGGTCGGCGCCGAGCTTCACCAGCACCTGGGCAGCGACGCCCTCGCCCTCGCGGATCAGGCCGAGCAGGATGTGCTCGGTACCGATGTAGTTGTGGCCGAGCTGCAGGGCCTCGCGCAGCGAGAGCTCCAGCACCTTCTTGGCACGCGGGGTGAACGGGATGTGTCCCGACGGCGCCTGCTGACCCTGGCCGATGATCTCCTCGACCTGGCTGCGAACCCCTTCGAGCGAGATCCCGAGCGACTCGAGCGCCTTGGCCGCCACGCCCTCGCCCTCGTGGATGAGGCCGAGGAGGATGTGCTCGGTACCGATGTAGTTGTGGTTGAGCATGCGCGCTTCTTCTTGGGCCAGAACCACAACCCGACGCGCGCGGTCGGTGAACCGTTCGAACATTGTTCTCCCTCACATTGCTAGCGCCCCGGCCGCCGCGGAGACCACCTCGGAGGTCCCGGAGGACAACCGGTGCGGATAGACGACGACCAGCCTGCTTCCACTCTAGAGGTCGTCTGGGGTGCACCTGCAGTTAACGCCTGCGCAGAGTGCATGGATCCCCCGTTGCGGCGGGGATGTGCCCAGTACAACTGCGCAGGCCGGGGCTGTGTTCCCCGCCGTCTACGCCGAGAGCGAACGGGCCGCCGACGGCCCGGGATGCGCCCCCACCGGGCGCTGGGACCCGCGACGCGGCGCCCGCGTTGTGCCCGACAGCAGCCGGGTATCGCGGAAACCGCCGGCCGACGAGACCACAGGAGGCGAATGGGGACCACCCGGGCCGCTGCCGGGCCTCGGTAGATCTGGCCCTCGCTTGACTGCGACCGTCGCACACCAACGAGCAGCAGGGTGCATCCGGGTACGGCCCGGTACACGGCGAGCACGGCCACGACACGCGGCGGACGCCTATCACACGACACCGACAAGATGTAGGCGCTCAGTTCTGTTGCACGACAACATTTTTGGTATTGACGGCGACCGATGGCCGTGTACACTCGAACGTACATTCGCAGCAACGGTACTCGGGGGAGGTGACCATGTCTGACGAAACCACCACGGCGCAACCACGTGCCGTCGAGCTGGTGGCCGACCTCCACCGCATCCTCGACGAACTACAGACCGTGGACCTGGCGCCGTGCACCGATACCGAGTTGGCCGATCTGGCGGCCGACACCGAGAAAGCGATCGCCCGGCTGACCGTGGCCGGTGACCGGCAGATCGATCAGGTCGAGGCCCGCGACCTCCCCCGCAAGGCAGGCTGCAGGACACTCATGCAGTTCATGACCCACCGGCTGCGGGTGTCCAACCCGGTGCGGCGCCGAATACAGATGGATGCCACCTCCCACCGGACCAGCCTGGGCGGCGACATTCTGGAGCCCGAACACCCCACGCTGGCCGAGGCGTTCGCTGTGGGAGCTGTTGGCTCCGGGCACGTGCAGGCCACCCTGGATGTCCTCGACCGCATCCCGGTAGCCGTCGACCACGACATCAAGGTCGCCGCCGAACGACAGATGGCCGAGATCGCCGTCGACCACACGCCTGCTGACATCACCCAACTCGGTGCCCGGCTGCTCGCTCACCTCGACCCCGACGGCACCCTCGCCGACGATTCGGACCAGAAACGGCGCCGCGGCCTGTGGATCGGCCGGCAACGCGCCGATGGCACCGCCACCATCTCCGGCACCCTAACTCCCGAACTCCACGCCCGGCTGACGATGATGTTCGCCGTCTGGGGCAAACCCGGACTCAACAACCCCGACGACCCACAGTCGCCCTGCGGACCGGCCGGCACCGCCGACCCCGACACCCTGACAGCCGCCGCCGACCGCGACGGCCGCACCCCCGCCCAGACCAATCACGACGCCCTCGACGCCGCACTGGCCGCCAAATTTGCTGACGGCACTCTCGGCACCACGCATCGTGGGCTGCCGATGCAGCTGATCATCAAAGCCGACCTCGCTGATCTGATTCGTGAAGCCGGCCTCGCGACCACCGCCACCGGCACCCTGCTGCCCATCCCGGACCTGATCGCAATGGCCGCCGACATCCAACCGTGGTTGGCGATCTTCAAAGACCACACCACCGTGCCGCTGCACTTCGGTAGGGGGAAACGTCTCGCCACGCGCGAACAACGCCTCGTCTCGTTCGCCCGCCCCGACGGCGAAGTGTGCTCGGCACCCGGGTGTGATCAGCCCGCCACCCACGTCGACATGCATCACGCCCAGAAGGACTGGGCCAAGGGTGGTCTCACCGACATCGACGACCTCGCCCCGGCGTGCCCACGCCACAACCGCATGGTCGGCGACAAGCCCGGGCAGTACACCACCCGCATCGTCCGGTCCGGGCCCGACGAAGGTCGCTGCATGTGGCGGTTGAATGCTGAACCCGGGGCGCCACCCAACCCCGAACGCCTCAACCGTCGACCCGACATACCCAGGCGGTTCGCACAACATCTGAACACCGTGCGCGACGAGATCCACGGACCACCAACCCGGCCCGGCGATCAACCACGCCCAGACGGCCACACCCACGACGACGCACGCCGCTCATGGGCGACGATCAGCCACGTCATCGACGTCCGACCACCCCGACCCGGCCGACGACAGGTCCGCCCCTCCCTCGTCGAAGCACACCTGATGGAGCTACTCGCCACCCACTGAACCGGGTAGAACAACTCACACGGATCCGTCCAAACGGTCCGCCCCATCGGCGATCGGACTAGCGTCGTGGTCCATGAGTGATGACGCCGCTCGACCGTCCACGTCGGTCCATGCCGAGACCAAGACCGGCGAGCGGCGATTGCCCACGCGCCGGGTCAATCTGACCGTCTTCATAGCCTCGGCTGTCATCGTGGTCGCCTTCGCCGTCTGGGCGCTGGCGGCACCGGCAGCGGCCGAGTCGACGATCAACGACGTACGCGACTTCATCACCCGCTGGTTCGGCTGGTGGTACTTCATCCTCGCCACCGCCATCGTTGGTCTCGTGGTGTTCCTCGGCCTCAGCAAGTACGGGCGCTACCGGCTCGGACCGGAGGAATCGCGTCCGGAGTACAGCCTCTTCACCTGGACGTCGATGCTGTTCGCCGCGGGCATCGGCATCGATCTGATGTTCTTCTCGGTCGCCGAACCCGTGACCCACTTCCTCAACCCGCCGACCGGGGCCGGGGAGACCAACGAAGCGGCACGTGAGGCGGTCACCTGGACGGTCTTCCACTACGGCGTGACCGGCTGGGCGATGTACGCGCTCATGGGTGGCGCACTCGCGTATTTCGCCTTCCGGCACAATCTCCCGCTGACGATCCGGGCAGCGCTCTACCCGATCTTCGGCAAACGTGTCGAAGGCCGCTGGGGCGACGCGATCGACGTCGCGGCCGTCCTCGGCACCATCTTCGGCATCGCCACCTCACTGGGGATCGGGGTCGTCCAGCTCAACTTCGGGCTGAACGAGATCTTCGGGATCGAGCAGGGCAAGGCGGCCCAGATCGGCCTGATCGTCCTGGCTGTGGTGATCGCGACCGCGTCTGCGACCTCTGGTGTCGACAGGGGCATTCGACGCCTCTCCGAGATCAACGTCATCCTGGCCATCTGCCTGCTCATATACATCACGGTCGCCAAAGACGCGGACTTCCTGCTCAACGGGCTCGTCCAGAACGCGGGCGACTATGTGTCCACATTTGCCGACCGGACACTCGACACCTTCGCCTGGGACCAGATGAACCCGCCGCCCGGCAACGACGCCCGCGCCTTCGTCGACGGCTGGACCCTGTTCTTCTGGGCGTGGTGGGTGGCCTGGGCGCCGTTCGTCGGACTCTTCCTCGCCCGCATCTCGCGCGGACGCACGTTGCGGCAGTTCATCTTCGGCGTGCTGGTGGTCCCGTTCAGCTTCATCCTGGTGTGGATCTCGATCTTCGGGAACAGTGCCCTGCAGGTGGCCCGCGGCGATGCGGATTTCGCCGAGACGACGGCCTCCACACCCGAGGCCGGGTTCTATTCGCTGCTCGATCAGTACCCGGGTTCGACGCTGCTCATCGGGATCGCAACCATCACCGGCCTGCTGTTCTACGTGACCAGCGCCGACTCCGGCTCGCTCGTGATGGGCAATTTCACCAGCCGCCTCGACGACCCGATGGCCGATTGCACACGGTCGCTTCGTATCTTCTGGTCGGTGGCGATCGGTCTGCTGACCCTGTCGATGCTGTTCGCCGGCGGCGGCGACGGGTCCATCCTCACCCTGCAGGCCGCGACGGTGATCATGGGCCTGCCGTTCTCCTTCGTCCTCGGGCTCATCGGCATCTCACTGCTCCGTGCCGTCCGCAACGAGTCGGTGAAACTCGACAGCTTCCGGACGACGCTGCCCAAGGTGATCGCCGTCGGGCGCGGCCCGACGGAACACGGCAGCTGGCGACAGCGACTCATCGGCACCCTGCGCTTCCCCGGCCGGGTTGCGACCCGGAAGTTCATCGAAGCCAACGTCGTACCGGCCATGACCGAGGTCGCCGAACAATTCGGCCGGGAGGGGATCACCGCGACGGTCGACGAGTCGGCCGAGAACGAAGGGCTGCCGTCGCCGCGCCTGATCGTCGAACTCGCCGAGGTCCCCCGGTTCGAGTACTGCGTCTGGCCGGTCTCGGCGCCGACCCCGACGTACGCGGTCCGGACCCAGCGATCCGACGATCGATACTTCCGGTGCGAGGTGTATCTCACCGAGGGGTCCCAGGGCTACTCGCTCACCGGGTACACCCGCGACCAGATCATCGGTGACATCCTCGACCAGTACGAACGCCATCTCGGCTACCTGCATCTGCGGGATGCAGCCGGTGATCACCACGACCCCGGACCCGATGCAGCCGCCGGCGACGGTACCGTGCCCGACAGCGACACGGACATTCCCGACAGCAGTTCCGAAGGAGCACCGGCTCGATGAGCGAGACCCTCTACATCGGCGGCCGCTGGCGGCCCTCCGCTTCCGGCGAGACCCGCGAGATCCGGTGTCCCGCAAACAACTCAGTCGTCGGCGTGGTGGCCGAGGCCGGGGTGTCCGACACCGAGCAGGCCATCGCGGCGGCCCGCCGCGCGTTCGACGCCGGCGAGTGGAGCGCCACACCCGCCGCCGACCGTGGGGACCTCCTTCTCCGCGTCGCCGCCCAGATCGCCGAGCGCCGAGACGAGTTCGTCCGCGCCGAGACCCTCGACACCGGCAAGCGGCCCTACGAGTCGGACATCGACATAACCGACATCGCGAACTGCTTCCGGTACTTCGGCAAGCTCGCGGCGGCCGACGCCGGGCGTGTGGTCGACACCGGGTCACCCGACGCCGATTCGCGCATCGTGTACGAACCGGTCGGCGTCTGCGGATTGATCACACCGTGGAACTACCCGCTGCTGCAGGCGGCGTGGAAGGTCGCGCCGGCACTGGCGGCAGGCAACACCTTCGTGCTCAAGCCCGCCGAACTCACCCCGCACACGTCGATCCTGCTCATGCAGGTCCTCGAGCAGGTCGGTCTCCCGGCGGGCGTGGGCAACCTCGTCCTGGGCGCGGGCGCCGAGGCCGGCGCTCCGCTGTCGTCTCATCCTGACGTCGACCTGGTCTCGTTCACCGGTGGGCTCGTGACCGGCCGGGTCATCGCCCGCGAGGCGGCGGCGACGGTGAAGAAGGTCGCGCTCGAACTCGGGGGCAAGAACCCGAACGTGGTCTTCGCCGACGCCTGCGCCACCGACGAACTCCTCGCGGCAGCGGTCGACAACGCGCTCAACGCGGCGTTCCTGCATTCGGGGCAGGTCTGTTCGGCCGGAGCCCGGCTCATCATCGAGGAGTCCGCACACGATCGCTTCGTCGATGAGCTGGTCCGCCGCGCGGAGCAGATCCGGCTGGGCCTGCCCTACTCCGAGGGCACCGAGACCGGACCGCTCATCTCGGCGGCACACCGAGACAAGGTGCACGCCTACGTCGAACAGGCTCGTGCGGATGGCGCGATCATCCGCACCGGTGGCGCGTTCGCCACGGGCGATGCGGGTTCGGGGCGCCTGGACGACGGATGGTTCTATCTGCCCACCGTGATCGATCGCGCCGACCGTTCGATGGCCTGCGTGCACGACGAGGCGTTCGGACCGACCGTCACCGTGGAGACCTTTGCCACCGAGGACGAGGCCGTGACCCTGGCCAACGACACCGTCTACGGTCTCGCGGGGGCCGTCTGGTCGGCCGACGCGGCACGCGCCCGCCGCATCGCCGGACGAATCCGGGCCGGAACGGTGTGGGTCAACGACTTCGGGCCGTACCTGCCGGAAGCCGAGTGGGGCGGTTACGGCCAGTCGGGCTTCGGGCGGGAGCTCGGACCGTCCGGTCTGGCGGAGTACCGCGAGGCCAAACATGTCTACGAGAATCTCCGACCGGGCGTGACCGGCTGGTTCGCGGACCGGTCCGGAGACGGCGAGGAGCGACGATGAGCGAGACCTACGACTACGTGGTCGTCGGCGGCGGCTCCGGGGGTGCCGTGGTGGCGTCGCGGCTGTCCGAGGACCCCTCGGTCTCGGTGTGCCTGCTGGAGGCGGGTCCGTCCGATGTCGGCGACGACGCGATCCTGCGGCTCGACCGGTGGATGGAACTCCTCGAATCCGGTTACGACTGGGACTATCCCATCGAACCGCAGGAGAACGGCAACGACTTCATGCGCCACGCCCGGGCGAAGGTCCTCGGCGGGTGCAGTTCGCACAACAGCTGCATCGCCTTCTGGGCGCCGCGCGAGGACCTCGACTCGTGGGAGCGTGACTTCGGGTGCGCCGGATGGGGTTCGGCGGAGTTGTACCGCCTCTACCCGCAGATCGAGACCAACGACGCGCCGGGCGCGCACCACGGTCGCAGCGGTCCGGTCCACCTCATGACGGTGCCGCCGAACGACCCGTGCGGGGTCGCCCTGCTCGAGGCCTGCGAGTCGGTCGGCATCCCCCGCGTCGAGTTCAACAGCGGCAGCACGGTTGTCAACGGCGCCAACTTCTTCCAGATCAACCGACGACCCGACGGTGTGCGCGCCTCGTCGTCGGTCAGTTATCTGCACCCGCACCTCGACCGGCCGAACCTCACCATCCGCACCGGATCGTGGGCAAAACGGGTGGTCATCGAGCGGGTCGACGGCGAGTTGCGTGCCGTGGGCGTCGACATCACCGACAACGCGTTCGGTCGCACGACACGGATCGAGGCCCGGGGCGAGGTGATCGTGTCGGCGGGGGCGATCGACTCCCCGAAGTTGCTGATGCTCTCGGGAATCGGGCCGGCCGACGACCTGCGCGAGCACGAGATCGAGGCCCTCGTCGACGCGCCGGGGGTCGGTGAACACCTGCAGGACCACCCCGAAGGGGTGATCGGGTTCGAGACCGCGAAGCCGATGGTCCGCGAGTCGACCCAGTGGTGGGAGGCGGGCATCTTCACCACCGTCGATGCGGGTCTGACCCGGCCGGACCTGATGATGCACTACGGCAGCGTGCCGTTCGACATGCACACCCTTCGTCAGGGTTATCCGACCAGTGACAACACTTTCTGCCTGACACCGAACGTGACGCACGCGCGGTCACGGGGCACGGTGCGGTTGCGCTCCCGTGACTTCCGCGACAAGCCCCGCGTGGACCCGCGGTACTTCTCCGATCTCGAGGGCTACGACATGCGGATCATGATCGCGGGCCTGCGCAGGGCGCGGGAGATCGCCGCCGCGGAGCCGCTGGCGACGTGGGTTGCGCGCGAACTCTATCCGGGCCCCGCCGCCGCGAGCGATGCGGAACTGGCCGACTACATCACCCGCACCCACAACACCGTCTACCATCCGGTCGGCACCGTGCGGATGGGTGCGCCCGACGACGAGCTGTCACCCCTCGATCCCGAACTCCGCGTGAAAGGCGTTGCAGGACTTCGGGTGGCCGACGCATCGGTGTTCCCCGAACACACGACGGTGAACCCGAACCTCACCGTGATGCTCGTCGGCGAACGCTGCGCCGAGCTGGTGCGCGCCGACAGCAGCTGACCGCCAGGAGCGACTAGGTCGCGAAGGAGTCGACGATCCGTTCCAGGACGGCGGCGACCTGTTCGGTGGCGGCCTCGCGATCGTCGGCGGCGGCGACGAAGAGCGCCGCCTCGTCGAGCGCGCCGATCGCGACGTGGGCCAGCGGGCGCGTGGGCTGCTCGACCGCCTGGCCCGTGGCGATCGCGGCCGCGATCAGGCCTTCGACGAGTGCGAATCCGAATTCTTCTCCGCGAGCACGCCATTCACTCCATCCGAGCACCGACGGCGCCTCGACGAGCGTGATCCGATGCACCTCCGGCTCGGTGCACAGCCGCAGGAACAGACGCATACCCGTCTTCAGCGCGGCGAGCGGGTCCTCGCCGGCGCGCTCCCCCACGGCCGCCGCGATCTGCGCGACGATCGACTGTTCCACGTCGTCGTAGACGGCGACGAACAGCCCTTTCTTGTCGTCGAACTGGTGGTAGAGCGCACCGCGCGTCACGCCGGCCTCGGCGACGATCTCCTGGGTGCCGACGTCGGCGAAGCCGCGTTCGCCGAACAGCTTCCGGCCGGCGCCGATCAACGACGCGCGGGTCGCCGCGGTCCGCTCGGCCTGGGTACGACGGTTGACTTTCATACAGGTTGCACGTAACTTTCGTACTGAGTGTTCGTAAGTTACCGAGTCTACGAGAAGCGGGTCTCGCCATGACGACTGCATTGCCGACCGTCGAACTTCCGTCCGGCGCCCTCGAGTACGCGACCTACGGTCCGGACGACTCGGCGCATCCGCCGGTCGTGTTCGTGCACGGGGCCGTGGTCGACCATCGGCTGTGGGAACCGACGGCACGGTTGCTCGCCGAGCGCGGATTCCGGTGCCATGTGCCCCTCATGCCGTTGGGCTCGCACCGCATCCCGCTCGGACCCGGAGCCGACCGCTCGCCGCGCGGGATGAGCAAGCTCCTACGTGAGTTCGTCGACCGGTTCGGCCTGTCGGACGCGACCCTCGTGGCCAACGACTCCGGTGGCGCCATCACCCAATTCGCTCTCGACGACGATCCCGCGTTCGTCAGCCGGCTGGTGTTCACCAACTGCGATGCCTTCGATCTTTTTCCGCCGCAGCCGTTCCGGTTGTACTTCGCGCTGATGAAGCACCGACTTTTGCTGAAACCGCTGGCCGAGGCGATGCGCCTGCGTGCACTGCGCCATTCCGCGCTGGGCGTCGGTCTGCTGTTGAACGATCCCGATCCCGCCCTCACCGGCTCGGTCTTCGAACCGCTACAGCGCGACGTACGCATCCGCAACGACTTCATCGCGTTCCTCCGCGGCATCCGCCCCGCCGAACTGGCGCAGATCACCCCGCGGATGTCGCGCGTCGACCTCCCGGTTCGAATGGTGTGGGGTCGCGACGACCGGTGTTTCACCCCGGCCCACGGACGCCGCCTGGCCGCCGTCTTCCCGGGCGGGGCGCCGTTCGTCGAGGTTCCCGACGCCCGGACCTTCGTCTCACTCGACCAGCCACAGATTCTGGCCGACGAGATCATCGAGCTCACCGTCGGAGAACGCACCGCTCCGTGACCGCCCGGAGAACGGCGCGAGTTTTTTTCGCCACGGGCGTCGGATCATCGGGTCCGGCCGCGACGATAGAGATGTGAGCAGCGACCAACCGGTTTCTTCGGCCCGGGGACCAGAGGGATTGCTGGCGGTCTACGACCAGGCACTGCCGGAGGTGTACGGCTTCGTCGTGCGGCGCTGCACGGATCGTCGTACCGCCGAGGACGTCACCTCGGAGACCTTCCTGGCCGCCATGGACTCCGTCCGACGACGCCGCGACACCGAACCGACCACTCCGTGGCTCATCGGGATCGCCCGGCACAAGCTCGCCGACCACTGGCGACGTGCACAGCGCACGCCGGAACCGGTCGACGACCTGCCCGACCACGGGGACGACCCGTGGGACACCGAACTCGACCGGATGGTCGCCCATCACACGCTCGGCCAGTTGTCGCCGATCCACCGTTCGGTGCTGACGCTGCGCTATGTCGACGATCTCCCCGTCGGCGAGTGCGCGGAGATTTTGGGCCGCACGGTCGGCGCCACCGAGGCGCTTCTCACCAGGGCCAAGCGGGCGTTCCGCGCCGCCTACCCCGAAACACAACCCCAGCCCAGCGGGAGAGGAGGTCACGCATGAGCACCCGGAACAGCTCGCGCTTCGACGCAGCACGAGATCCGCTGCACGTCCTGAACGCAGCGCGCACGCCGGGCTTCGACGATCCGGTCCGTCCCGACCTGGATTTCGCCGCCGCGCTGCGGGACCGCCTCGAGCGCGGGGCGACCCTACCCGAAGGAGTCGTCATGGCCACCGCAACACAACTCGACGCAACCGAGACCGTCCGGACCGAGGCGCCCGCCCGACCGGAACCGACGGTCGAACGCCCCGGCGCCCTCCCGTATCTCGTCGTCGCCGAACCGCAGGCCGCGATCGACTGGTACGTCGACACGCTCGGCGCCCGGCTGCGCGGCGAGCCGATCGTGATGTCCGACGGCGTGATCGGTCACGCCGAACTCGAACTGGGCGGCGGCGCCGTTTATCTCGCCGCCGAGTTCCCGGACCTCGGACTCCGGGCGCCCGCACCCGGACAGGTCTCGGTCAGCCTGATGGTCGCCGTCGACGACACCGACGACGCGGTCGCGTCGGCCGCCCGCGCGGGAGCCGCGGTGACCCGAGAGCCGTACGAAGCCCACGGCACCCGCACCGCGGTGATCGTCGACCCGTTCGGCCACCGCTGGATGCTGAGTGGACCGTCGAAGACCGTGGGTACCGAGATGGTCCATCAGGGCGACATCGGTTACATGTCGCTGAACACCCCCGACGCCGTCCGCGCCCGACGCTTCTACGCCGACGTCCTGGGCTGGGAGTTCGACGCCGAGGGCCGACGCGTCACCAACGTCAGCCATCGCCTCGGCATCTTCGAGACCGACGGCGCACCGACGATCTTCTGCGCGTACGCCGTCGACGATCTCGAGGCCGCACATGAGCGCATCGTCGCAGCGGGCGGGCGGGGCGAGTTCGGTTCGAGTCCCGACGGTCATCGCCTGGTCGACGCCGTCGACGATCAGGGCGTCCGGTTCGCGGTCTACGCCGCGAACCCCGCCGACGAACGGCCGCAGGCACACCCGCGCGATCCCGGGGCCATGACCTACCTGACGGTGCTGACGCCCGACAGCGGACGCTTCCGCGCGTTCTACGGATCGGTCCTCGGCTGGACGTTCCACGGCGGACGCATCGACGACGGCTGGGAGGTCGACGACTCGCGACCGCAGGTCGGGCTCGCGGGCGGCGCCGAGAGCTCGGTGGCGGTGCCGATGTGGACGACCGACGACGTCGTGGCCACGGTCGAACGTGTCCGGGCCGCGGGCGGCACGGTGCTCGAGGAACCGAACGCGGCCCCTTACGGCATCTCGGCGCGGTGCACCGACGACCAGGGCGCTCAGTTCTACCTCGGTCAGTTGTTCTGAGTCACCCCACGGTCAACCCGACGACGAGCACCGCCGCCGCAGCGGTGGTCAGCACGGACCGCACGATGTTCCACGGCACCCAGACGGCGGTGAACCGCGTCCAGACCCGCACCGCCTCGTCGCCGCGGACAACACCCGCGGCGTCGAGGCGGTCATTGGCCGGGACGTTGACGACCATCGTGATGACGACACCGAGCGCGGTCAGGACCGTCGCGGTCAGGACCCACCATCGGAGCCCAGAACCCCACGAGACCCAGACGGTCAGCGCGCCGAACACCACGCCGCCGCCGAAGATCACCGCGAACAGCGGGTTGAGGATCGCGCTGTTCATCCGCTGCATCGCCGCGACCGCGACGTCGGCGCCGGCCCGGGTCAGGCCGGGGATCACGGCATACCCGAACCCCGCCAGTACGCCGGCGCTGAGGCCGGTGGTCACGACCGTCAGGGTCACCAACACTTCACGCAACAGGTCCATGGGAACAGTCCAGTGCCCTGCGGGCGCGAAAACCATGATCGGACCGGCGAAATTCCTGCTCCACCGTCCGGCTCCCGGCTCCGGAGCGGCCACCACCGTCATGGTTGACTCTTACCCATGTCCTCTCGCTCCCGCGTCCGGGCCCTGTCCGCGCGTCTGCCCTTCGGCATCGGGACCGTCGTCTTCGCCCTGTGCGCCGCGCTGGTCGTGACCGGCGGCGTGGTGCTGGCGAGCGGCACCGCCCAGACCGACGACGGCGACTACGCCTACGGCGAGCTGCGCGGCTACGAACGCGAACCGGGGACCGCCTGGACGATCGTCGGGCAGGAGGATCTACCGGACTACTCCGGCGAGGTCACCATCGAGATCGCCGACACCTCCGACGAGGGATGGCTCATCACCTACCCCTCCGGGCTGGGGCGCTCGTTCGTGATGGTGGACCGGCGATCGGGAAACCTGCTGTGGGACAGCCCCATCAACGCGGGGCAGGGCGACTGCGCGGTCAACGAAGCCGGCCAGGTCGGTTGCGCGGTACAGCTCGGCACCCCACTCGAGGACGGCTTCTACCTCGTCGACGACGCCGGCATCCCGACCCGCACCGCCGAATACCTGGACACCAAATCGGTGGAGGGCCTCGGCAACAACTTCCTGCGCGTCAACCGGGTCGGGCACCAGGTCACCCTGAACACACCGGCCGGCAACGGCATCTGGGCTCGGACCTTCGCGGCACCGGTCGTCGGTATCGAGGTCACCGGCGACACCGTGGTCATCAGGACCGCCGACGCGAGCGAACACCTGGTCAACCCCGCCACCGGTGAGGACCGCATCGGTTGCGATCAGTGCAGCATCAAGCTCTACCCGACCGGGGTGACCGTCGACCACCAGACGCACGGCGAGGAGAAGGTGGTCACCTACGCCACCGTCAACGGCCGGGTGGACGCCGATCCGGTCGCCGAGGCCGACGGTCTGAGCGTGCTGCCCGGGCCGTCGACCCTCCCGGTCCTGAACGCGGCGAACCTGGTCTTCGCCGCCGAGGGGCAGTACGAGGTCCGCGACCCGGCACGTCCGGGGGCACTGTGGCAGATCCGCGACGGTGAACTGTCCAAGGCCAATGCCATCGCGTGCGGGTCCCTCGTGAACTTCGGTCGCCTGGACGGTTCGCGGACGACCTACGCGCTCGCCGACGGCACGCACATCGGCAGCGGACCGCCGCCGGGACCGCAGCAGCCGATCCTCGCCAACCCGCGGTGCGTCGGGTCCAGCGGCACCACCATGGTCGTCGTCAACCAGGGCCTGCTGACCGGGCTCACCCCGGCGAACACCGCGGCCTGGGAGCGCGGCCTGTCTTCCCCCGGACTCGTGCGGGTCGTCGACGGATACATCGTCGTCAGCGAAGGCAGCACCCTGTCGATGCTCCGCCCGAATTGACCCCGGTCTTCCCGTTAACCCGAGGGTCTCAATCCCCTTTGTGGGCCGTTTCACATGCCGGGCCGAGCTTCCGGCCTCACCTGCAAAGACACAAATCGGTGGTGGTGTCCAGACCTGAATTGATCACGACAAGGTAACGCTTTGCTCACGGCCGCGTGTACGGTCGGCTCGGTTCCGCAACCACGAACCACGAGATGTACACGCGAGGTCGATCAGTTTTGGGTAAGCACTCCAAGCCACGGAAGAGGTCACGCACACCGTTGTGGGCCACCGCTCTGCTACCGGTGGGCGTTCTGGCCGGCGCGGCGACCGCCGGGGCCGAACTCTCCGGCAACACGCTGGCCCCCACGCCGGTGTCCGCGCCGCAGGTGACGTCCGAGGCCCCGACCACGCCACCGTCCGTGACACCGGCTGTGAAGGCACACCCACTGGCACCCACTCCCCCGCCGCCGCCGGTCCGTCCGGCGAGCGTGACGACCGGTGCGGTCCCGGTGACCAACTACGACGCGTATGAGGCGGCCGCGAAGTCCGTCACGAGCACCCACCCGCGCTGCGGCATCGACTGGAAGGTCATCGCCGGGATCGGCCGGGTCGAGTCCCACCACGCCGACCAGGGCAACGTGAACCCCGACGGCGTCCTGCGCAGCGCGATCTTCGGTCCGCGCCTCGACGGCTCCCTCGCCGGCAACCAGGTCATCGGTGACACCGACGGCGGCGAACTCGACGGCGACCCGGTCTACGACCGCGCGGTCGGCCCGATGCAATTCCTGCCGTCGACGTGGAAGATGTACGCCGCCGACGGCAACGGTGACGGCAAGTCCGACCCGCAGAACATCTTCGACGCCGCGCTGACCACCGCGAACTACCTGTGCGACGACGATCTCGACCTGCGGGACTCGTCCTCGTTGGTGACCGCTGTCCTGCGGTACAACAACTCGATGGAGTACGTGAACAAGGTCCTCGGGTTCGCCCGCGAATACTGATCCCGCTACCTCAGCAGGACCCTTCGTGACGCGCCCTCCGCAAGCTCCGGGCGCTCCTCAGGGAGCGGTAGGCGACGCTCGCAGGCTCGCTCCTCAGGGAGCGAGGTGAGGCGCTCGCCTGCTCGCGCGTCGTTCCTAGTCCTGCGTCAGAAACGCTTGCAGCGCAGCCGAATACATCGGCACGTCGTCGGCGCCCATGAGCTCACGCGCGGAGTGCATCGCGAGCTGCGGCGCGCCGACGTCGATCGTCGTGAGCCCGGTGCGTGATGCCGTGATCGGCCCGATCGTCGACCCGCACGGCAGATCCGCGCGATGGACATATCGCTGCATGGGGACGCCCGCGGCGTCGCACGCGAGCGCGAAGACGGCCTCTCCCACCGCATCCGACGCATAGCGCAGGTTCTGGTTCACCTTCAGCACCGGGCCGCCGCCGATCGAGATGCGGTGGCCGGGTTCGTGCCGCTCGGGATAGTTCGGGTGGGTCGCGTGCGCCATGTCGCCGGACAGGCAGACGCTCGCGGCCATCGTCTGGAGGAAGTCCGCGCGTGATCCGCCGCGCGCGAGCACGATTCGTTCGCAGATCGACCCCAGGAAGTCCGAGGCGGCCCCACGCTCGGATCCGCTGCCCACTTCCTCGTGGTCGAACAGCACCAACATCTTCGTGTGGTTCGACGACCCGGGGTCGAGCAATGCTCGCAGACCGGCGTAGCAGGTGCCCTGGTTGTCCAATCGCGGTGCGCTGAGCAGGTTTCCGTCGGCTCCGATGATCGCCGACGGCGCGACGTCGTGGGTCATGAGTTCCCAGCCGAGGAGCGCGTCCGGGTCGATGCCCGCGTACTCCGACACCCAGCCGAGGACGTCGGGGACGTCGTCGCCGATTCCCCACACCGCGTTGACATGCCGCTGCGGATCGAGCGACACGCCCTTCCGGTCCTCGGACAGGTGGATGGCGAGTTGGGGTACCCGCACCACCGGTTCGGTCACATGAACCAGCGTGTGCGCCACCGAGTTCCCCGATCGGTACGCGAGGCGGCCGGAGAGGCCGAGATCGCGGTCGAGCCAGGAATTGAGCCAGGCGCCGCCGTAGGGTTCGAGGGCGACCATCGCGACTCCGGCCGACGAGCGGTCGGGATGCTGCTTGAGCCGCAGGTTGGGGCTGTCGGTATGTCCGCCGACGATGCGGAAGGTGCCGGTCTGCCCGGTCTCCCAGGCGATGATCGAGCCGCCACGGATGACGTAGTGCCGCGCCGACGGGGCGTCGAGGCCGGCATCCGCCCACGGCTGATCCTCGAACAGCCTTGTGTACCCGGCACTTTCGAGTTCGCGGGCCACCGTCGCGCAGACGTGGAACGGCGACGGCGAGGCGTCGACGAACTCGCCGAGGCCGCGTGCGGTCGCGCTGGTCGGAATCCTGGCGGACGCACTCATCGACGAACGCGCATTCACGCCGAGGCGAGGACCGAGTCGATCGCCGAGTAGAACAGGCCGAGGCCGTCGTCGCTGGGTCCGGTGAGCGGCTCCGTGGCGTGCTCGGGATGCGGCATCAGGCCGACGATCCGCCCGTTAGGGCTCGAGATACCGGCGATGTCGAGGGACGAACCGTTCGGGTTCCGCTCGGGGAACCGGAACACGACGAGCCCCTCACCCTCCAGCTCCTCGAGCTTGCGCTGCGAGGCCACGTAACGTCCTTCGCCGGACTTGAGCGGGATGAGGATCTCCGCACCCTGCTCGAAGCGGGTCGTCCAGGCCGTGGTGTTCGACTCGACGCGCAGCCACTCGTCGCGACAGATGAAGTGCAGGCCCTCGTTACGGGTCAGGGCACCCGGCAGCAGCCCGGCCTCACAGAGCACCTGGAAACCGTTGCAGATACCCAGGATCGGCATCCCCTTGCCGGCTGCCTCGACGACGGATCCCATCACCGGAGCGAAGCGGGCGATGGCCCCCGCGCGCAGGTAATCGCCGTAGGAGAATCCGCCGGGGACGATGATCGCGTCGACGCCCTTCAGGTCGGCGTCGCCGTGCCACAGCGCGACCGGCTCGGCGCCGGCCAGCCGGACCGCGCGGGCGGCGTCGACGTCGTCGAGGGTGCCGGGGAAGGTGATGACCCCGATGCGTGCTGTCATGTGCTGCTCTCTACTCCGCGACGCGCGAGACGTTGAAGTTCTCGATGACGGTGTTGGTCAGCAACTCCTCGGCGATGCGCTCCAGCGTCGTGTCGTCGACCGTGTCGTCGACCTCGAGCTCGAAGCGCTTGCCCTGACGGACGTCGCCGATCCCGCTGAACCCGAGCCGGCCCAGGGCGCCGACGATGGCCTGCCCCTGCGGGTCGAGAATCTCGGCTTTGGGCATCACGTCGACCACCACTCGCGCCATGGACCGCTCCTCAATGTCTGCTGGTCGGTTGTCGCCTGACCGGTGTTCTCCCGATCAGTTCACGCCGGTCAGCTTACCGGGTGCACCAAATCGGCTCAGAGCACGGATTCGATGGCGGCGACGACCGTCGGATCGGTCGGCTCGGTGCGCGGACGGAAGCGGTTGACCACCTCACCGTCGGCGTTGACGAGAAACTTCTCGAAGTTCCACTGGATGTCGCCGGCTTCCCCGTCGGCGTCGGCGTGCTGGGTGAGTTCGGCGTAGAGCGGGTGACGCGCCTCGCCGTTGACATCGGTCTTCTCCAGCAGCGGGAAGGTCACCCCGTAGGTCGCCGAGCAGAAGGTCGCGATCTCCTCGGCGGTACCCGGCTCCTGCCCCATGAACTGGTTGCAGGGGACCCCGACGACGGTGAGTCCCTTGTCTCCATACGTCTTGGCGAGTTCCTCCAGGCCGGCGTACTGCGGCGTGAGGCCGCACTTGCTGGCGACGTTCACCACGAGCAGCGGTCCGCCGAAGTCCTTCAGCGAGACGTCGGAGCCGTCCAGAGCGGTAACGGGGATGTCCTTGATGTTGGCCATGGCTGCCAGATTAGACGGCGCCCGCGCCGCCTTCGGGAGACCCGGGTCACAGGTGCCGCCACGGTATGCGCAAGGTCACCGTTAATTGCGTTTCGGCAATAGTTGCATTCGGGTTAGCATCTTTCGGTGTCCGGAGAATGCAGGTCGAACAGCGGCGCCGACGAGTCGGTGAACGCTGCGTCGTCGGCGCTCAACACCTTCCTCGAGCGGCTCCTCGATCTGAGCCGGCCCGAGGCGCTGGAGAGTCTGGCGGCAAGCGAGGTCACGTTCTCGCAGCTCCGGATCCTCTCCACGCTTGCATGTCAACCCGGGCCGATGCCGGTCAACGCGATCGCCGATCACGTTCAGCTGTCCCTCGCGGCCGCCGGCCGAACGGTGGACAAGCTGGTGACCGGAGGTCTCGTCGACCGTCGAGAGGACCCGTCCGACCGTCGGGTCAAGCGCATCTCCCTCACCGACGCGGGCCGGCGCTACCTCGAGACCCATCTGGCCGTGAAGCGCGGGACCATCCGGCACTTCGTCGCCAACCTGCCCGCAGACATGCGCGACAACCTCTGCGCGGCACTGCGTCCCATCGTCGACGACGGCGTCGACCATTTCTGTCTGCCCACCGACGGACGGCAGGCCTCGTGACTCCCCTCTCCTACCTCGTCGCTCCCTGATCTCTGACCACCGACCCTCACGGGTCGAACGAGCCCCACAGACTTCTCTGCCGCGGATGGCCGCGGCACGCCCATTTCTCGCCCGACCGATAGGAACACGCGAATGACCTCATCCACAGGTGGCCATCTGCACGACGGCCCACCCGACACCAAGCTGGACCGTCACGTCCTGCTGGTCGCGGGCGTGGTCGTGCTCGGCGCGATCATGTCGATCCTCGACGTCACCGTGGTGGCGGTCGCCCAGAACACCTTCCAGCAGGAGTTCGGCACCGACGCCGCGGGCGCCGCCTGGACCGCGACCGGCTACACCCTGGCACTGGCGGCGGTGATCCCGTTGTCGAGTTGGGCGGCATCGCGTTTCGGCACCAAGCGCGTCTACCTCGTCTCGCTGGTCCTGTTCACGGTGGGTTCGGTGTTGTGCGCGCTGGCGCCGAACATCGGCATGCTCGTGGCCTTCCGCGTCATCCAGGGACTCGGCGGCGGCATGCTGATGCCGATCGGCATGATGATGCTGACCAAGGCCGCCGGCCCCGAGCGCGTCGGTTCGGTCATGGCCGTTCTCGGTATCCCGATGCTCCTGGGTCCGATCTCGGGCCCGATCCTCGGCGGCGTCCTCATCGAGCAGCTGAGCTGGCACTGGATCTTCCTGATCAACGTCCCGATCGGCATCATCGCGCTGGTCTACTCGTGGATCGTCCTGCGCGACGACGCGGAGACCAGCCGCCCCTCGATCGACGTCGTCGGTCTGTTGCTCTTGTCGCCGGGTCTCGCGTTGTTCCTGTTCGGTATCTCCTCGAGCGCCGAGCACCGCACCTTCGTCACCGCATCGGTTCTGGTGCCGACCATCATCGGTGCACTGCTGATCGTGGCCTTCATCGTGCATGCCCTGCGCAAGAAGAACCCGCTGCTCGACCTGCGGCTCTTCGCGAACCGCACACTGAGCATCTCCGTCATCACGATGGTGCTGTTCATGGTCGCGTTCTTCGGTGCGGCGCTGCTGTTCCCGCAGTACTTCATCGGCGTGCGCGGCGAGTCCACGTTGACCGCCGGTCTGCTGCTGGCCCCGCAGGGCATCGGCGCCATGCTCACCATGCCGATCGCCGGCCGTCTCACCGACAAGATGGGTCCGGGCAAGTTCGTGCTCGCCGGCATCGTCCTGATCGTGCTGGGTCTGATTACGTTCATGTTCCTCGGCGCCGAGACCTCGTACTGGCTGATCTGCGGTTCGCTGTTCGTGCAGGGTCTCGGCATGGGCATGACGATGATGCCGATCATGTCCGCGGCTCTCGCGACACTCAGCAACCCGCAGGTCCCGGACGGTTCGACGCTGCTGAACGTCATCCAGCAGTCGGCCACGTCGATCGGTACGGCCGTCATCTCGGTGATCCTGGCCAGCAGTCTGGCGAGCCGACCCGAGGCGGGACTGGCGATCATGGCGAACACCTCCGACGATCCGCTGCCGCCGGGCGTGCCGAACCCGTTGCCGGAGTCGTTCTTCGAGACGGCCGCGGACGTGTTCTCGAGTACGTTCACCATCTCGGTGGTCCTGATCGTCCTCACCCTGATCCCCGCGTTCTTCCTGCCCCGCAAAAAGATCGCGTCGCCTCTCACCGAAGAGGACATGGACCGCGGTCCGATCATGATGCACTGATCATCTCTTGCTGATCGCAAACCAAAGCCCCACCGACTCCCGGGTCGGTGGGGCTTTGTGGTTTCGACAAGCTCAACCAGCGGAAGGTGAGCTCAACCAGCGGAAGGTGAGCTCAACCAGCGGAAGGTGAGCTCAACCAGCGGAAGGTGAGCTCAACCAGCGGAAGGGTGAGCTCAACCAGCGGGAGTATCGAGCGCGCCCGACTGCTGCAGGATCCACGCGATCTCGAACGCGACCTCTTCCCACTGCTTGTAGCGTCCGCTGACGCCGCCGTGGCCGGCGGACATCTCGGTCTTGAGCAGTACCGGGTTGTCCGAGGTGGTCTTCTCCTGCAGTCGCGCAACCCATTTCGCCGCCTCGGTGAACAGCACCCGGGTGTCGTTGAGCGAGGTCAAGGCGAGGATCGGCGGATACGGCTTCGCGTCGACGTTCTCGTACGGCGTGTAGGTCTTCATGTACTCGTAGACCTTCGGGTCGTGCAGCGGGTCACCCCACTCGTCCCACTCGATCACCGTGAGGGGCAACGACGGATCGAGGATCGAGTTCAGCGCGTCGACGAACGGCACCGACGCCAGCATCCCGTTGAACAACTCGGGCGCGAGGTTCGCGACCGCACCCATCAGCAAACCGCCCGCGGACCCGCCCTCCGCGACCATCTGCTGCGGTGTCGTCCACCCGGTGTCGACGAGATGCCGTCCCGCGGCCACGAAGTCGGTGAAGGTGTTCCGCTTGCTGAGTTCCTTGCCGTTCTCGTACCAGTAGCGCCCCATCTCCCCGCCACCGCGGATGTGCGCCAGGACGAAGACCATGCCGCGATCGAGCATCGACAGTCGCGCCACCGAGAAGTACGGGTCGATACTCGCCTCGTAGGAGCCGTAGCCGTAGAGGAGCAGGGGCGCCGGCTTGGCGGCGTCGGTTTCCTTGCGCCGCACCACCGACAGCGGGATCCGGGTGCCGTCCTCGGCGACGGCCCACTCCCGCGACTGCACGTAGTCGGCCGGGTCGTAACCGCCGAGCACCGGCTGCCGCTTGAGCAGGGTCCGCTCGCCGGAGGCGACGTCGAGCTCGAACAGTTCCGCCGGTTCGATGAAACTGCCATATCCGATGCGGAGCCTCGGGGCACGCCATTCCGGGTTGGCGCCGAGGCCCGCGGAGCCGAGTTCCTGGTCGAAGGTCACCTCGCGGAAATCCGATTCGACCGGGATGCCGTCGATCTGCCGCAGATCGGCGATCGCGAGACGCGGCAACGCATCTCGGCGGTAGGACAGGACCAGGTAGTCGGCGAAGGCGTCGAGGTCCTCGATCCGTCGCTGCGGGTCGTGCGCGATCAGCGGACGACGGTCCGACGGGTCGGCGACCGGCGCGAGGTCGATGGCGAAGTTCTCCGCCTTCTGCCCGTCGCGGACTTCGTTGTGCACGATGACCAGATAGTCCTCGCCGCCGATGACGGCGTGCTCGACGCTGTACTCGACCCCGTCGACCCGCGGTGTGACGCTGCGGAATTCACCCGTCGGATCGTCGGCGGCGAGCAGGTAGCTCTCCGAGGTGATCTTGGACCCGACGCCGATGACGAGGTACTTGTCGCTCCGGGTGGTGCCCATCCCGACCCAGAACCGCTCGTCGGGCTCGTGAAAGACCTTGACGTCGGCCGTCCCGGCACCGATGTCGTGACGCCACACCGTGTCCGGGCGCCAGGCGGCGTCGACCGTCGAGTAGAACACGTGCCGGGCGTCCGCCGACCACACCGCACCCCCCGAGGTGTCGCGAACCTCGTCGGGGAGGAGCTCCCCGGTGCGAAGGTCCTTGACGCGCAGGGTGTATCGCTCGTCCCCGACGATGTCGATGCTGTAGGCGAGCCAGTTGCCGTCGTCGCTGACGGTCAGCGCCCCGAGACTGAAGAAATCGTGACCCTCCGCCTCGACGTTGGCGTCGAGCAGGATCTCCTCGCCGGGCAGCGGGTCGTCGCCCACCTCTGGCGGGGTCCAGTCGTCCTCGGACCGGATCGGGCACCGGCACGACGTCGAGTACTGCTTGCCCTCATGGGTTCGCCCGTAGTACCAATGCCGCCCGCGCCGGTTGGGCACCGACATGTCGGTTTCCTTGGTGCGGCTCTTGATCTCACCGAAGATCTGCGTGCGCAGGTCCGCCAGCTGCGCGGTGTGTGATTCGGTGAAGGCGTTCTGCGCCTCCAGGTAGGCGATGACCTCCGGATCGTCCTTGTCGCGCAACCATTCGTAGTCGTCGACGAAGGTGTCGCCGTGGTGGGTGCGTTCGGTGGGCACCTTCTTGGCCACCGGCGCGGTGACCGGCGCTGCGTTCATGATGGTCTTCTCGTCGGTCATCAGATCACCTCTGCGTCGGGCCAGTCCGCGAAGGACTTTCGCGAGATCCATTCGTAGGCATCGATATAGCGCTGCCGCGTGCGGTCGACGACGTCGTCGGGCAACGGCGGCGGCGCGACATCGGAGGCCCGGTCCCACCCGGATTCGGCACCGGTGAGCCAGTTTCGCACGATCTGCTTGTCGAAGCTGGGCTGCACCTTGCCGGCCTCGTAGGTGGCGGCCTCCCAGTACCGCGACGAGTCGGGGGTGAGCACCTCATCGGCCAGGACGAGTTCACCGTCGGCCCCGCGGCCGAACTCGAATTTGGTGTCGGCCAGGATGATTCCGCGCTCGGCGGCGACGGCGGCGCCGCGGGCGTAGATGTCGAGGGTGGCCGATCGTAGCGCCTGCGCCAACTCCTCCCCCTCCTGCTCGACGACCCGCTCGAAACTGATGTTCTCGTCGTGCTCACCCTGCTCGGCCTTGGTGGCCGGCGTGAAGATCGGTTCGGGGAGCTTGCTCGCCTCCGCCAGTCCCGCCGGCAGTTCGACGCCGCACACCGACCCGGTCGCCTGGTAGTCGAGCAGGCCCGAGCCGGTCAGGTAGCCGCGGGCAACGCATTCGACCTGCACCATCGGCAGTCGACGGACCACCATCGACCGGCCTACGACCGACGCCGGGATCCGTTCGTCGGTGGGTCCGCCGGCCAGGTGGTTGGGCACGCCTAGCTCGTCGAACCAGTAGAAGCTCATCGCGGTCAGGATGCGCCCCTTGTCGGGGATCGCGGGACTGAGGATGTGGTCGTAGGCCGAGATCCGGTCGGACGCCACCAGCAGCAGGGTGTCGGCGTCGATCTCGTAGATCTCGCGGACCTTCCCCGACGCCAGATGACGGTAGGACTGCAGTTCAGGACGCATGGACTCGACCCTAGAGGGTGAGGTGACCCCGCGGGGCGGCAGGGACCACCCGTCCGGCCGTGGGCCCCGGGGTCTGCGATCCTGGACCGATGAGCGAGCCGCACATCACCATCACCTACTGCACGCAGTGCAACTGGCTGCTGCGAGCGTCCTGGATGGCCTCGGAACTGCTGAACACCTTCGGCACCGAGATCGGCTCGGTGACCCTCGTCCCTGGCACGGGCGGGGTGTTCGCCATCGACGTCGACGGCACCCAGATCTGGGAACGCAAGCGCGACGGCGGCTTCCCCGGTGCTCCCGAACTCAAGCGTCGCGTGCGCGACACCGCGCTCCCGGATTGGAACCTCGGGCACTCCGACGTCTCGACCCCCGAGTGACAGAGCCGACCTTCTGCTCCCTAATCCGAAAGGAGCGACCCCATTGCTCCCTGAGGTGTGAGGAGCGATAGCGACGAGCCACGAAGGGCCTGGTGAGACACGTTGCGGAGCCCTTCGTGGCTCGCTTCGCTCGCACCTCAGGGAGCAGATGGGGTCGCTTTCCTCGCACCTCAGGGAGCAGACGGGGTCGCGCTCCTCAGGGAGCAGGGGGTAGCAGGCACTCCGACGTCAGCGCGCCGGAGTGAGATGGCGGAGAGCTACAGAATCGGCGCCGGCGAGTAGCCCGCGGCGTCGGGGTACTGCCCGATGATCTTCTCCGCGGCCGCGATGACGTCGGCGACCTGCTGTTCGGCGGCACCGACGAAGGCCGTCTTGTCGGCCAGCAACGCGTCGAGCTGCGCGCGGTCGAGCGGGATGCGGTCGTCGGCGGCGAGCCGGTCGAGGAGGTCGGGTTCGCGTCCCTCCTCCCGCATGGCGAGCGCGACCGCGACCGCGTTCTCCTTGATCGCCTCGTGCGCGGTCTCCCGCCCGACGCCGGCGCGCACCGCGGCCATCAGGACCTTGGTGGTCGCGAGGAACGGCAGATAACGGTCGAGTTCGTTGGCGATCACGGCCGGGTAGGCACCGAACTCGTCGAGAACGGTCAAGAAGGTCTCCATCAGTCCGTCGATCGCGAAGAACGCGTCGGGCAGGGCCACACGACGGACGACCGAGCAGAAGACGTCGCCTTCGTTCCACTGCGCGCCCGCCAGTTCGGCGGCCATCGAGCCGTATCCGCGGAGTACGACCGCGAGCCCGTTGACGCGTTCGCAGCTGCGGGTGTTCATCTTGTGCGGCATCGCCGAGCTGCCGACCTGACCGGGCTGGAAGCCCTCGGTGACCAGCTCGTGGCCCGCCATCAGCCGGATGGTGTGGGCCAGCGACGACGGCGCGGCCGCCAGCTGCACGAGTGCCGACACCACGTCGTGGTCGAGCGACCGCGGATAGATCTGGCCGACCGAGGTGAACGAGCGGGCGAACCCGAGGTGATCGGCGACCCGGCCCTCGAGGTCGGCGAGCTTCACCGCGTCGCCGCCGAGCAGGTCGAGCATGTCCTGCGAGGTGCCCATCGGCCCCTTGATCCCGCGCAGCGGGTAGCGGTCGATGAGTTCGCGCAACCGGGTGAGCGCGATCATCAGCTCGTCGGCGGCCGAGGCGAACCGCTTGCCGAGCGTGGTGGCCTGGGCGGCGACGTTGTGACTGCGTCCGGCCATCACCGTCGACGAGTAGTCGGCGGCGCGTGCGACGATGCGCGCGAGCACTGCCACGCCGTGGGCGTGGACGTGTTCGAGCGAACGCAGGATCTGCAGCTGCTCGACGTTCTCGGTGAGGTCGCGGCTGGTCATGCCCTTGTGGATCTGCTCGTGGCCGGCCAGGGCGTTGAACTCCTCGATCCGGGCCTTCACATCGTGGCGGGTGACCCGTTCACGCTCGGCGATGGATGCGAGATCGACCTGGTCGACGACGCGCTCGTAGTCGGCGATGGCGTCGGCCGGTACGTCGATGCCGAGGTCGCGCTGCGCCTTGAGGACCGCGATCCACAGTCGCCGTTCGAGCTCGATCTTGGTGCTCGCCGACCACAGTTCGGCGAGATCGGCGGAGGCATAGCGGCTGGCCAGGACGTTGGCGATGACGGGCTTCGACACCCGGTCAGTGTAGGTCGCGGCCGTCGCGATCCTCAAAACCCGGAGAGGGCCGCGCACACACCGTCAGAACGCGATGCACGCCCCGTTGGACCCGTAACCCTGTCGCACGCGGACGAACGTCGGCGCCGACACCTTCCCGTTCTGCACGGCATACAGATACTTGTCACCGGTCCGGTGCGGCACCCAGGTGGTCGAGGCGAGCGCACCCTGCGGCAGGTCGCGTCCGACGAAGCGCGGCGGCAGACCCGCCTTGACCTCCAAGAACTCGACCCAGCCGGACGAGTTGACCGCCACGGTCAGCGGATAGGTGCAGCCGGTGCCGTAGACCGCCGAGGAGAACGGAACCGACGCATCGACCCGCCCGGCCGGCGCGGCCTGCGCTGTCGGGGCGACGAACGCCGTCGCTGCCATGACGGCCGCGCCGAGCGCGGCCCCGACTCCCACCATCCATCGTCTCGCTGACACGCGATCCCCTTCCCCGTCGGTGACCTGACGACCCATCGTGTCATCGCTGGGTCCACCGCGCGGTGAGTTCGCGAGGTTCGGCCCGGACACTCCGTCCGGTCACTCCCGTGGGGCGAGGACGTCGACGACGTTGAGCAGGGCGTCGCGCACCGCGTCGACCGGTCGTACGGCCGTCTGGGACAACGCTCCCACGATCGCTCCGTCCTCGATGCCGATCAGTTGTGCGATGTGCGCCGGATCGGCGACCCGGTGCGACTTCACCAGGACCTCGCAGTGATGGAACGCGAGCGATTGTCCCCGACTCGCGACGACCTCGCGCAGTAGCGGATACCGCGCCGCGAGCGCGATCATCTCGTACCGCGCGGACAGTTGCTGAAGGGTGGTGTCGGAACCGACGAAGACGTCGGCGAGGGCACCCGCCGTCGCCGTGCTGCCCCGGTGCCGGCGCGGAAGAGCGTTGCAGCGGGCGGCGACTGCGGTCTCGTCGTGCGCGCACAGATTGGCGGCGGCCTCGGCCATCAGGTCGTCGAGGGAACCGAAGTAGTAGGTGGTCGACGCCAGCGGTAGTTGCGCACGCTCGGCCACCGCGCGATGACGCACCGCATCGAAGCCTCCTTCGAGCAGCAACTCGCCGGCAGCCTCGATCAGTCGAGACCGCCGCCGCGCACCCTTCGGTGTCGCCGCCGAGGTCATCATGGGAGTCAATGCTGCCAAAGGGCCGGTACCGTCGTATCGCTTTCACCAAAGCGATACACGCCCAGGCGGATTCCCGTATAAGCCCGCTGACCTCGGCGAAATGCCCGACGGCGGTCGGCCGTCAGTCGGACGTCGGACAGAGGGGTACGACGACCATACCCGCGGTTACCGTGACCTCATGCAGTTCGACGGCCTCCATGCTGTCGCCGATTACGCGGCGCTCTACACCTGTCTGCGGCAGGTCGCGTTCGCCGACTTCCTGCGCGAACGGCTCGGTAGCTTCGAGTCGCGCTGCGACCCGGCGGAGCGGTCCGTCGTCTTCACCTCGACGGCCTCGTCCGACCCGGACGGGCAGCGCGACTGTGTCCGTTCACGTGCCACCCTGATCGCGGTCATCGAATCGGACGCGATCGTGTGGGGGTGGGCCCATCCCCGCGGCGAACCGGCGGGTCCAGCCGCCGCGCTGCGCGACGTCGGCGCCCGATTCGGCGTCGATGATTTCGCCGTTCCCCGGGTGTCGTTGCCGCCCAGCCTCTCTCGCGACCAGATCGCCGACTACCGGACACAGGCGATCGACATCGTGGCCGCGGCCGCGGTCGAGAGCACCGGGATCAGTCCGTACTGGACGGCACAGCACGACGACGGGGATCTCGCGGTGTACCTCCTCGACGACGTCGCGCTGCCCGAACCGACCTTCGCCGACTTCGCCACCACGATGCCGACGGTGATGAGATCACTTGCGGTCAACGATCATCGGGTGGCGATCCACGGGATGGCCGCCCGCCGCGGCTGGCACATCAGCTGGCGCACCGGCTCCGACGGCGGCCGGTCGCCGATCTGCGACGTCACCGACGGCGAGTCGGTGGCGCACGTCGAGTTCGACCGGCGCGCGCGGCCCGTCGACTTCAGCTGTGAACTCGTCGGGCAGGCCTGAGACACTCGCCGTTCGCCCCACGCCGGCGTGCGGAACCGTGCGACGATCGGGACATGTCCCCCGACAGTCACGAGGACCCAGACATCACCCATCTCCGGCAGGCGATCGACCTCGCCGCCCGGGCCCGGACGCGCGGCGACCACCCGTTCGGCTCACTGCTGCTGGCGCCGGACGGCAGCGTGGTCGCCGAAGCGATGAATTCCGTGGACACCGCGGGTGACCCGACCGGGCATGCCGAGACGAACGTCGTCCGCGCGGTCGGGCACCTCGATCTCGACACGCGCGCCGAGCTGACGCTGTACACCAGCACCGAGCCGTGCGCCATGTGCGCCGGCGCGATCTACTGGGCCGGGGTCGGGACGGTCGTCTACGCGCTCGGCGAGGACGACCTGCGGGAGATGACCGGCGACGATCCCGCCAATCCCACGCTGGCGATGCCGTGCCGACGGTCTTCGAGGCGGGCAGTCGGCCGATCGTGGTACGCGGTCCGTTCGCAATCGACGCCGCACACGAGGTCCACGCCGGTTTCTGGCAGCACAGCTGAGAGGAGATTCCTCACAACGGTGCGCGTCGGGAGCCATTCCGTTGCGGCGGGACGGGGGTCGGCCATTACCCTGTTGACTCGATGACCCGAGTGCCACCCCTCCCGAGCAATCCCGACGAACACGCCCGTGCGTTCGTCGGGCGTCGTGCTGTCCTGGCCGCCGGCCTCGGCGCCGCCGCCCTGGGGGTCGCCGCGTGCTCGGGGTCGACCCCGCCGACGTCCGTGGAGCCCCGCAAGCTCGAGGGTCGGGCCGACGACGAACTACCGGTCGAGGCGTCGCCGCCACCGGTCACCGGCGGCCCACCGCTGATCACCGGCAGCTTCCGCTCGGCGCGCATGGGCGGGCGCGACACCCGCTGGGCCGTCGCCCGGCCCAACGGGGTGACGGGCACCCTGCCCGTCGTCGTCGTGCTGCACGCGCTCAACACCAACGAGAAGTCGATCTTCGGGCCGAAGCTCGAGATGCAGTCGGTGATGCAGCAGTACGTCGACGCCGGGAACGCGCCGTTCGCGCTGGCCGCCGCCGACATCGGGCGCAACTACTACCACCGACGCACCGACGGCGCCGACGGGGGCGCGATGATCCTCGACGAGTTCCTGCCGATGCTCGCGAGCAATCCCGACCTGGACCTGTCCACCGAACGCATCGGCCTGTTCGGATGGTCGATGGGTGGGTACGGCGCGTTGCGCCTGGCGGCCATGCTGGGTTCGCCGCGGGTCGCCGCGGTCGCGGTCAGCTCCCCCGCGATGTGGGCCGACCCGCGCAATTTCCCGCCGCGCGCCTTCGACGGCCTCGCCGACTACCAGGCGAACTCGCTGTTCGGGGCCCAGCCGAAGTTCGCGAAGATCCCGCTGCTGATCAACATCGGCTCGAGCGACCAGTTCTACACCTACACGCGGCAGTGGGCCGCCGGACTCCGCCCGCCGGCGGCGTTCGGGACCGCGGCGGGTGGTCACACCAACCGCTACTGGCGCAGCGTCCTGCCCGAGCAAGTCGAGTTCCTCGGGCGGAACCTGGCGGTCTGAGTCGACCGTCGTTCCCTATTTCGTTCTCGCTCAACCGATTTCGGTGAGCGGGAACGGGGACGAGTGAGCGCGGCTCAGATGCTGATCCGGCCCTCGAGGGCGTTGCGGCCGATGTCGCGGCGGAAGTGCGAACCGGGAAGCTTGATGTTGGCGATCCGCGCGTAGGCCTGCTCACGAGCTTCGGCGAGATTGGCGCCGGTACCCACCACCGCGAGCACCCGCCCACCCGAGGAGACGACGGCGCCGTCGGCGTTGCGCGCGGTGCCGGCGTGCAGCACCCCGTCGGTGTCGGCACCGGTGATGAGGTCGCCGGTGCGCGGCTTGCCGGGGTAGTTCTCCGCGGCGACCACGACGGTGACCGCGGCCCCGTCGCGCCACTGCAGCGGCGGGAGGTCGGCGAGGGTGCCGGTGGCGGTCGCGTGCAGCGCCTGCCCGAGCGGCGATTCGAGCAGGGCCAGCACCGCCTGGGTCTCGGGATCGCCGAAGCGACAGTTGAATTCGACGACGGCGGGCCCGTCCGACCCGATCGCCAGGCCGGCGTACAGCAGGCCGGAGAACGGGATGCCGCGTCGAGCCATCTCGGCGGCAACGGGTTTGACGACCTCGTCGACGATGCGCGTGGTCATCTCGGCGGGCAGCCAGGGCAACGGCGTGTAGGCACCCATCCCGCCGGTGTTCGGTCCGGCGTCGTCGTCGCCGACGCGCTTGTGGTCCTGCGCGGGCAGCAGGGGCACCACGGTCTCACCGTCGACGAGGCAGAACAGCGACACCTCCGGCCCGTCGAGGAAGCTCTCCAGCAGGACGGGGTGGCCGCTCTCGAGGCACTCGGCCGCGTGATCGCGGGCGACGTCACGGTCCGCGGTGACGACGACGCCCTTGCCCGCGGCCAGACCGTCGTCCTTGACGACCCAGGTCGGGCCGAACCGGTCGAGTGCGGCGTCGAGCCGGGCGGGATTGTCGACAATCTCGGCGTGGGCGGTCGTGACCCCCGCGGCCTTCATGACGTCCTTCGCGAAGGCCTTCGACCCCTCGATCTGCGCGGCCTCGGCACTCGGACCGAAGGTCGCGATGCCGGCCGCGCGCAGGGCGTCGGCGACCCCGAGGACCAGGGGCACCTCGGGACCGATGACCACGAGGTCGGCGCCGATCTCGCGTGCCAGCGCGACGACCGCGTCGCCGGAGACGGCGTCGACGGGATGGTTCGTGGCGATCGACGAGGTGCCGGCGTTGCCCGGGGCGACGTGCAGGTCGGTGACCGCCGGATCGTTCGCCAGACCGATGAGGAGGGCATGTTCGCGGCCGCCCGAGCCGATCACGAGTACGCGCACGTCCATGACTCTAAACGCCGGTACCCGTGACCGCCCAAACGGTGTCGGCGCCGGTCAGCTCGTGGGCTGGGTGAGGTCGTACAGGGTCACGCCGTCGACGGTGACGGCGGTGAAGTTCTCCTGCACCCAGGTGCTGATCTGCGACGACGGTTGCGACGAGTTGCCGCCCATGCCGCCCCCCATACCGGGACCAGAACCGCCACCGATGAAGTAGTGGATCTTCTTCGCGGCCACGAGCTGCTGGAATTCGGCCAGGGTCGGCGACGGATCGCTGCCGTTGAATCCGCCGATCGGCATCACCGAGTGTCCGGTCTCGAGCTGGTAGCCCGACGCCGACATCGAGCCCACGGCAGCTGCGACCCACGTGTACTCGTCGGCGTCGGCGGTGAGCCTGTCCACGAGCGCCGCCGACGGCGTCGAACCACGGAGCAGTCCCCCGGCGGCTCCGTCGCCACCGCGACCGCCCCCATCCTGTTGACCCATACCGGGCATCCCCTGCCCGGGTGCTCCCAATCCCTGCGGTGGCATGCCGGGCATGCCCCGTCCGCCGGGACCACCCGGGCCACCTCGTCCACCCGGCCCACCGCCACCGGGACCGAATTCGCCCTCGACGCGCGGTCCGGCGGTGATGATGGATCCGCTCTTCTCGGTCGCGATGGTGTCGACGGTGTAGGCGACCGGCCCGGCCAGGCCCGCCATGATGGCCCCGATGAGCGCTGCGGCCGCGACGGTCCGACGCTGGGTGAAGACCATGGCCACCGCGGCGAGGAGTCCCACGACGAGGACCGCGTATCGCAGCCACGGCACGAAGTCGGGTGTGCGATCGAGCAGGACGAAGCCCCAGATCGCGGCGGCCGCGACGGAGATCCCGAGCGCGATCCGCACCCACAGCCGGTCCCGGTGCGACCAGCACACCGCCGCGCCGCCGGCGACGACCGCGGCGACCGCGGGAGCCAGTGCCGCCGTGTAGTACTGATGGAAGATCCCGGCCATGAAGCTGAAGACACCCATCGTGACCAGCAGCCACAGCGCCCAGACGACCAGATACGCACGGCGCGGGTCGGTTCGTCGGGCCCTGCCGATCAGTACGAGTGCCACGGCAGCGAGGATCAGGCCGGTCGGGATGAGCCAGGCGATCTGACCGCCCTGCGCGGGTTCGAACATCCGCAGCCAGCCGGTCTCGCCCCACGCGCCGCCCCCGCCTCCGGGGCCACCCGGTCCACCGCCCATGCCCTCCATCGCGTTTCCCCCACCACCGGGGACGACGGCGCCGGTCTCGTTGCCGTTGAGCCGGCCGAGGCCGTTGTAGCCGAGGGTCAACTCGAGGATCGAGTTGTTCTGCGAGCCACCGATGTACGGACGCGACGACGCGGGCCACAGCTCGACGGCGAGAATCCACCAGCCGGCGCTGACGATCATCGCGCCGAGCGCGGCGAACAGTTGTCCGATCCGGCGCAACCAACCACGCGGCCCGAAGGCGAGGTAGGTGACCGCCAGCGGCGGCACGATCAGCATGACCTGGAGTTGCTTGGTGAGGAAACCGAAGCCGACGAACACGCCGGTCAGAACCAGCCATCGCCACCGTCCGTCCTCGAGTCCCTTCATCATCGACCAGACCGCGGCGATCATCAGCAGGATGAGCAGCGCCTCGGGGTTGTCGAAGCGGAACATCATCGCCGCGACCGGTGTCACCGCGAGGGTCACCCCAGCGACGATGCCGGCCCAGTGGCCGAAGTACTTCCGGGTGATCACGTAGAGCAGCGCCACCGAGGCGACGCCCATCAGCGCCTCGGGCACCAGGATCGACCACGGGTTGACCCCGAAGATCCGGGCGCTGAGCCCCGGAATCCACAGGGAAGCAGGCGGTTTGTCGACCGTGATCGAGTTCGCCATGTCCGACGACCCGAAGAACCACGCCTTCCACGACTGGGAACCGGCCTGGATCGCAGCCGAGTAGAAGGAGTTGGCCCACCCGTTGATCGACAGATTCCACAGGTAGGCCACCGTGGTGCCGATCAGCAGCACCGCCAGCGAGAGACGTTCCCAGATGGCACTTTTCGCCGGTGAACGCGTTGCTTCTGAGGAGTCCGCGGGCGCCACCGAGCCCGACGGGGAGACGAGGGTGGTACTCATGCGGCAACCTCCGTGTGGTGAGCGGGCGCCTTGCGGAACACCCAGCGGAGACCGACGAACCGGGTGAGCGTCGCCACCAGGTTCGCGATCACCAGGATCATCAGTTCAATGTGTTTCGTCGCGTCGGGGGCGACGGTGTGGAGAACGAACAGCGCACCCGAGGTGACGACCCAGCCGAAGAGGAAGACGCCGAGGCCGAAGAGCTGGTGACGCAGGGCGTTGTCGCGTCCGCGGATGCCGAAGCTGAAGCGCCGGTTGGCGGCGGTGTTGAGGACCGCGGTGATCGCGAGCGCGACCACGTTGGAGACCTGGGCGCCCAAGAACGAGTGCAGCGCCAGGAACAGGACCGCGTAGGCCAGCGTCGAGGCCACGCCCACCACGCAGAAGCGGGCGAGCTGCCCGACCATGCCCGTCGGCACCCCGTCGAGCTGTGGTCCCGCGGCCCGGTCGCGGCCGATGGAGGCGCGCAGCTGGGCGATCGGCAACCGGCCCATGGCGAGTGCGAGGCCCACGCGCGCACAGCCTTTCAGATCCGCGATCGCGGTCGGCACGATGTCGACGGTGCTGTCGGGGTCGTCGACCCAGTCCACCGGCACCTCGGCGATGCGCAGACCGATCTGTTCGGCGAGGACCAAAAGCTCGGTGTCGAAGAACCAGCCGGTGTCGGCGACGAACGGCAGCAGTTCGCGGGCGATGTCGGTGCGCATGGCCTTGAATCCGCACTGCGCATCGGAGAACCGGGCGCCCATCGCAGTACGCAGCATAAGGTTGTACGAGCGGGAGATGAACTCGCGCTTGGGTCCTCGGACCACGCGTGCGGAGCGGTTGAGGCGCGTCCCGATCGCGATGTCGGAGTGCCGCGACACCAGCGGGGCGATGAGCGGCATCAGGGCGTTGAGGTCGGTCGAGAGGTCGACGTCGCAGTACGCGACGATCTCGGCGTCACTGTGCTGCCACACCGCGCTCAGCGCGCGTCCGCGGCCCTTCTGCTCGAGATGGACGACCCGAACGCCCTCGAGTTCACCGGCCAGTGCGACGGCGATCTCGAGGGTCTCGTCGGTGCTGGCATTGTCGGCGACGGTGATCCGCGACGCGTACGGCACATGCGCGCGCAGGTGGTCGGCCAGGCGTCGCACCGACGAGGCGATGTCGTCCTGTTCGTTGTAGACGGGGACCACGATGTCGAGTACTGGATTCGGCGTAGAGGTGTCGGCGACGGTGTACATCTGCGCCGGGGCGCCCGGCGGTGCTTCTGGGATCATGCGGACAACTCTCGATTCCCAGCCTCGCGTCACCCTGCATGTGAACTGCCAGGTTCCTGTGAACGCTTCGCCGGGTACACGCCGCGGTGTGGACGGACCGCGTCGGCGTGTCCGAGGGCGCCACTACATTGGGGCGCATGGCCGCAACCCTCGCCCCGGACCAGCTGACCGCCGCCAACCGTGTCATCACCAGCCTGGCCGGTGAGGGCGCCGCGCTGCGCGACGACCAGCTCCGGGCCGTGACCGCACTGGCCGGCCGGCCCGCCGATCCCACCGAGCGCGGCGCACGCGTGCTGGTCGTCCAGGCGACGGGGTGGGGCAAGTCGGCGGTCTACTGGTCGGCGACCGCGATCATCCGGGCGGGTGGCGGGGGGCCGACGCTCATCGTGTCGCCGCTGCTGTCGCTCATGCGCGACCAGGTCGCCGCCGCCGCTCGCGGTGGGTTGTCGGCGGCGACGCTCAACTCGTCCAATGTCGACGAGTGGTCCATGATCGAGGCACAGCTGCGCGCCGGCGACCTCGACGTCCTGCTCGTGTCGCCGGAGCGGCTCGCCAACCCGGGCTTCGGCCGCCGGGTCCTCGACGCCCTCGCCGGCAACCTGGGTCTGCTCGTCATCGACGAGGCGCATGCGGTCTCCGACTGGGGTCACGACTTCCGCCCCGACTACCGCCGTGTCGCCGACGTGCTACGCACCGTTAACCCGACGACGCCCGTCCTGGCCACCACCGCCACCGCCAACGCCCGTGTGACCGAGGACGTCGCTGCCCAGCTCGACGCCGGGGCCGGCGGTGAGCCCACCCTCGTCCTCCGCGGCCCGCTGGCGCGAAAGTCTCTGCACCTCAACGTCCTCGACGGCCTCTCCCCGGTCCAGCGGTACGGGTGGGTGGCCCAGGCGCTGCCGGCCCTGCCGGGGTCGGGCATCGTGTACGTGCTGACCGTCGCCGACGCCGACCGCCTGGTCGAGGCCATCCGGGCGGTCCACGGTGACTCCGTCGCGGTGGCGGCCTACACCGGCCAGCTCGACGCCGACCGCCGCCACGAACTCGAAGACGCGTTGCTGCGCAACGAGGTCAAGGCCCTCGTCGCGACGTCGGCGCTCGGAATGGGTTATGACAAACCCGATCTCGGATTCGTCGTGCATGTCGGGTCCCCGCCGTCGCCGGTCTCCTACTACCAGCAGGTCGGCCGTGCCGGACGCGCCCTCGACGACGCCGTCGTGATGCTCTTGGCGTCACAGACCGACGATCGGATCTGGGACCACTTCGCCACCGCGACGATCCCCGACCCGGACAAGATGCGAGATCTGCTCGGCGCGCTGGAGTCCGCGGACGAGCCGCAGTCGGTGGTGCAGCTCGAGGCTGCCACCCGATTCCGGCGCACCCGAATCGAATTGATGCTCAAGCAGCTGGCGGTCGACGGCGTCACCGACCGAACCCCAGGCGGGTGGGTTGTCACGGGCAAGCCCTGGACCTACGACGCCGAGCACTACGAGGGCATCCTCGCCGTGCGCCGTCGGGAGGCCGACATCATGCGCGCCTACATCGCGGGGCGCACCTGTTTGATGCGGCTGCTGACCGAATCACTCGACGACCCGCAGGCCGCGGACTGCGGTCGCTGCTCGGTCTGCCGGGGCGCCCTCAGCGAAGGACTCCCCGATTCGGTCGACGCCGAGATCGTCCGCACCGTGACCTCGACGCTGCGTCGCAAGGCCCAGACCCTGGACCCCCGCAAGATGTGGCCGGGCGGCGAATTCGGCCGTCGCGGAAGGATTCCCGCCGATCTCCTGGCCGAGCCAGGTCGTGTCCTGGCCCATGCCGACGCCCCGGAGTGGGTCGAGGTGCTGGCCGCGGCCCGCAACGGCGACGAGCGCGCGCTCGCCGAGTTGAGCGACGCCGCGGTTGCGACGCTGGCCGCGTGGGTGCGCGACACCGGTATCCGGGCCGACGTCATCGTGTCGCTCCGGCTGACCGGCACCGTCCTGGCCGAGACCCTGGCCGACCACCTGCGGAAGGTCGGGAAACGCGAGGGCGACAGCTTTTCCGTGCGCATGGGCGATCCGCCCACCGACGCGACCGGCGCGGTCGAGGCCGCGTACTGGCGCGACCACCTCGGCGACCCGCCCGACGTCGCGGGCCGCGCCGTGCTGCTCGTGGTCGACGCCAACGGCTCGGGCTGGCCGATCACCCTGGCCGCCGCCGCCCTCCGCGAGGCCGGCGCCACCGCGGTGCTACCGCTGCTGATCCACCGGACGGTGTGAGCCCTCCGCAAACCCACCCCTTTTCGGCATACCCAGCACCCTGACGAGGGGTGGGTTCGCCGAAAAGTGGTGGGTTTGCCGGACGGTCGGGTCAATCGGCGACGTACTCGCCGTACCCGAGCGACCGGAGGCTGGCGCGGATCTTCTCGGCCGCGGCGTCGAGGTCCTCGGGGCGGGCGTTCTTGTTCGCGTTCGCGAGGTCGAAGGTCTGCATCGAGAGCGCCGGGAACACGTGGACGTGCACGTGCGGGACTTCGAGGCCGGCGATGAGCAGGCCCATCCGCGGCGCGTCGAAGGCGTCCTTCACCGCGCGACCCACGTTCTGCGCGACGGCGCTCAGGTGCGCGAACGCGGCGGTGTCCATCTGCTCCCAGTGGTCGACCTCGGCGCGGGGAACCACCAGGACGTGACCGGGCGTGACCGGTTCGATCGTGAGGAACGCGACCGCCTCGCCGTCCTTCCAGACGAATCGACCCGGGAGATCGCCATTGATGATCATGCTGAAGACCGATGCCATGGGCCGAGTCTAGGTGTTGCGGGCGTCGCCACGGTGACGCTGCGGGCGACGGCGAGTGTTGTCCCGGGATGTCGGGGGTCCATGACATTCTTTTCGGTGTGAGTGGGCCAGAATCATCCCGGGCAGGACGCACGTCCCGAGCCGCCGTCGGATCCAGCGACGTCCTGGCCCGAGCCCAGCGATTCCCGCGTCTTCGGTACATGGGATCCAAGTACCGGCTGCTGCCCCACCTCGAACGCACCTTCGCCGAGGTCGGCGGGTCCACCGCGGTCGACGCGTTCTCCGGTTCGGGAGTCGTGTCCTACCTGCTGAAGGCGCAGGGCTTCGAAGTCGTCAGCAACGACTTCCTCAATTTCCCGCACATCATCACCCGGGCGTCGGTGGCCAACTCGAGTGTCCGGCTCGAACCCGAACTGATCGAGACCATCTGCGGTCCCCCCGCCGACGACCGCGACTACATCTCGCGGACCTTCGACGGGCTGTACTTCACCACCGAGGACCGTGCGTTCCTGGACTCCGCGTGGTCGCACATCGACGCACTGCGCGGTTATCGACGCGATCTCGCGATCGCTGCCCTCGTCCTCTCGGCCGCCCGCAAACAACCCCGTGGCGTGTTCACCTTCACCGACTCGACGCGTTACGCCGACGGTCGTCGCGACCTGACGATGTCGCTGCGCGACCACTTCCGTCTGCGGGCGGCCGCGGATTACAACGCCACCGTGTTCAGCAACGGACGCAACAACCGGAGCGTGCAGGGCGACATCTTCGACCTCGAATTACCCTGGGCAGCACCGGACCTCGTGTACCTCGATCCTCCGTACGCCCCGCCGACCGACGACAACGACTACATCAAGCGCTACCACTTCCTCGAAGGCCTGTCGGCCTACTGGCGCGGGATGAGCATCATGGAGAACACCAAGACCAAGAAGCTGCCGAAACGCTTCACGCCGTTCGCCTACAAGCGGACCATCGAGGACGCGCTGCTGCGTACCTTCGAGCATTTCGAGGACGCCGGCGCCATCGTGCTGTCGTACTCGTCGAATGCGTTGCCGGGCAAGGACCGAATCGTCGACCTGCTCGGGAAGGTCAAGCCGTCGGTGGAGGTCATCGCGATCGACCACAAGTACAGCTTCGGCACCCACGCGGCAGCGACCCGCCGCGACGTGAGCGAGTACCTGTTCATCGGCCGGGACTGAGCGGACGACTCTCCACGATGAGCACCGCGGGCGACTTCGACGATTATCTGCAATCGTTGGGACGGTTGACCTCTCACGTCGACCCGACCGCATCGACGCCGGAGGCCGAGCGGATAACCCAGGCCACGGCGCGTCTCGGTGAACTGCTCGACACCGACGTCGCGGGACTGGCGGCGTGGGTGCGCGACAACCCCACCGATGTCCCTGTACTGGGGCTCGCCGTCGGGCTGTCCCAGGAGAAGCTGAAGAACGCCCTACGCGACCGGTTCGACACCAGCGGCTGGCATGCATTGGCGCGCGCACAACCGGTCGAGCTGGTGACCTGGCTCGACACCGAGTTCGACCTGGTCCGCATGCTGCGCACCCAGCTGTCCCGCACGTTCACCTTCGCCGACATCCTCGTGGCCCGCGCCGGCACCCGCGCCACCGCCACTCGCGCGGGCGCGTCGGGCCGGCGTATCGAGGACGAGATCGAGGACATCGCCCGCGACATCGGC
This sequence comes from Gordonia sp. BP-119, assembly GCF_016924115.1. Classification (NCBI taxonomy): domain Bacteria; kingdom Bacillati; phylum Actinomycetota; class Actinomycetes; order Mycobacteriales; family Gordoniaceae; genus Gordonia; species Gordonia sp. BP-119. The sequence continues at coordinate 42,065 of NZ_JAFFZF010000009.1, read as the reverse complement.
CTCGACTACGTCACCCGCTCGCGGTTCGCGGGACGCAACGGCCGGACCGCGCCCGCCGACCTCATCGTCGGCGACCCGTCGTCGGCCGACATCGTGGTGGCGGCCAAGGGTTTCGACTCGACCGGTTCCAAACTCACCGACGCGGTCCGTGAGATCGAGGAGATGGCCGAGGTGCGGTTGCCCACCCAGCTGGTACTCGCGGTGATCGACGGGATCGGCTGGAAGTCACGGCAATCCGACCTGCGCCGCATCCATCAGCTGTGGGCCAACCGGCAGATCGACGGCATGTACACGCTGGTCGGACTCGACCGGTTCCGCGACGACGTCACCGAGTTCGCGAAGCTGCGCCGGTTGATCTAATCGGCCTCCGCGAGCGGTAGGCGCACCCAGAACGTGGCTCCCGCACCGGGGCTCGTGTCCACACCGACGCGTCCGCCGTGCGCGGCCACCAGGGCCGCGACGATCGACAAGCCGAGACCGCTGCCGCCACCGGAGCCACGATGCCGGGAGGAGTCGCCGCGGTAGAAGCGCTCGAAGACGTGCTGGGCGTCCTCCGGCGTGAGTCCCTGCCCGGTGTCGGCGACGGTCAGCACCGCTTCGCCTGCACCGTCGTCGACGGCCACCCCGACCGTGATCGAGGCGTCCGGCGGGGTGTGGTTGACGGCGTTGCCGATGAGGTTGCGCAGCACCTGCACGAGGCGCGGCCCGTCGCCGAGGACGACCGGCGGACGGTCGCCCGGGACGACGTCGAGCCGGATCTCGCGCTCGGGGGCGGCGACACGGGCGCTCTGCACGGTATCGGCGGCCAGGCCGAGGAGATCGACGGGCGCCGAGTCGAGCGGCCGCTGCGCGTCGAGGCGCGCGAGCATCAGCAGATCCTCCACCAGCAGGTTCATCCGGCCGGCCTCGTCGTCGATGCGCCGCATCGCGTCGGTGACATCGGGAAGATCGGGGACGTCGGAGACGCCGCTGCGCGAATAGAGTTCGGCGAAGCCCTTGATGGACGTGAGCGGGGTCCGCAGTTCGTGGCTGGCGTCGGCGACGAAACGGCGCATCCGCTCCTCGGAGGCGCGGGCCTGCTGTTCGGACGCGGCGGTCGAGGCGAACGCATGCTGGATCTGGCCGAGCATCCGGTTCAGTGATTCCGACAGACTCCCGACCTCGGTGTTAAGCGGGGCCGACGGCACACGCCGCGTCAGGTTGCCCTCGGCGATCTCGTACGCGGTCTCCTCCACCCGGCGCAGCGGGCGCAGGCTGGTCCGCACCAGGACGTAGCTCAGCACACCGATGAGCAGCACCACGAGGGCACCGATCGCGATCTGCAACCAGATCAGCCTGCTCACCGTGTCGTCGATGTCGGACATCGGCGTGGCGACGACGGATCTGCCGAAGTCATTGCTGCGCTTGATGACCCGCCACTGCGGCCCGTCGGCGTCGACGGACGGGACAGTCTGCGGTCCGGCATTGTCGCCGCTCAGCGCGTCGAGATCGGGCGCGTCGTCGAACTGGTTGTAGACGTTGTCGGCCGAGACCCCGCCGGGACCGTAGACGATGGACTCGACATAGTAGGGTGACGGCGGCCGGCGGGGTCCGGGCGGACCGGGCCCGTCCCCCAGGAAACCCCGGGGCTCGGCCCAGGTGCGCACCGCGTTCTCGAGCCCGGCGTCGGCGCGGGAGATGAGGTCTTGGCGCATCGACGACGTCACCGCCACCCCGGAGGCGAGCAATCCGACGACAGCGAGCAACACGGTGAGGGCCACCAGCGAGATCCGCAGTGGCACACCACGCTTGCGCGCCTTCTGATCCGGTCCCGCCGCCGAGACCTCAGTCACGGGGCTCACGCATCACGTAGCCGACGCCGCGGAGGGTGTGGATGAGTCGCTTGTCCCCGGTGTCGAGCTTGCGCCGCAGGTACGACACATAGGATTCGACGACGTTCACCTCGCCGCCGAAGTCGTAGTTCCAGACATGGTCGAGGATGCGCGGCTTCGACAACACCGTGCCCGCGTTCACCATGAAATAGCGCAACAGCGTGAACTCTGTCGGCGAGAGGGCGACCAGTTCGCCCGCCTTATACACCTCGTGGGTCTCGTCGTCGAGTTCGATGTCGGCGAAGGTGATCTTCGACGACGCGCGCTTCTGGTCGTCGAAACCGCTGCGGCGCAGCAACACCTGTAGCCGGGCGACGACCTCTTCGAGACTGAAGGGTTTGGTGACGTAGTCGTCCCCGCCGATGGTGAGGCCGTTGATCTTGTCCTCCACCGTGTCGCGCGCCGACAGGAACAGGGCCGGCGCCTCGACCCCGTCGGCACGCAGCCGGCGCAGCAGTCCGAACCCGTCCATCCCCGGCATCATCACGTCGAGGACGAGGACGTCGGGTTTGGCGGTGCGGCATCGGTCGAGGGCCGCCGGACCGTCGGCGGCGGTCTCGACCTCGTAGCCCTGGAACTTCAGCGACACCGACAGCAATTGACGGATGTTCTCCTCGTCGTCGACCACGAGGACCTTCGCCCCGCGCGTGCTGTTCTGTTTCGCCACTTCACTCACACGACCAGAGTCCCAGCCGGCCCTGGAACCTCACTGTAGGCACGCTGGGAAATTCCTGTGAACGCTGACCAGCGGGTTCTGCGCGGCCGGGGGTCACGCGTCGGGGTCACCGTACGCAGCGGCCATCTCCTCCGAACCGCGCCAGCGCGAGTAGGTCGGGCCCTGCGGCCAGCCGTCCGGCGAAGCCTGCCACTCCTCCTGGCGTCCGTAGGGCAGGACGTCGAGGAGTCCGAAGGTGAATCCGAGTTGTTCCGTACCACGACCGGTCGAGTGCCAGGTGCGATACACGGTGTCACCGTCGCGGAGGAAGACGTTGAGGGCGAAGCCTTCGCCCGGGGCGGCGTCGACGTCTGCGGAGAAGGTCGTACCCGCCGACGAGTACCAGTCCATGCGGTTTCCGACGCGCCGCTTGTAGGCCAGGATCTCGTCCATCGGCCCGTGCGTGATGATGACGAACCGCGCGTCGTAGTCGGCGAGGTAGTCGAGCCGAGAGAACTGGGTGGTGAACCCGGTACAACCCGGGCACTGGAACCGGGCGCCGTCGGTCCACATGTGGTTGTAGACGATCAGCTGTGACCGTCCGTCGAAGACGTCGACGAGTCGAATCGGCCCGTCGGGCCCGGTGAGGACGTAATCGTCCATCTCGACCATCGGGAGTCGACGACGCTGCGCGGCGATGGCGTCGAGTTCGCGGGTCGCCGCCTTCTCGCGGCGCCGCAGGTCGGCCAGCGCCGCCGCCCAGGTGTCGCGGTCGGCGACGGGTGGGAATGCCGCGCTCATGACGATTCCTCTCGCATGACGGTGCCTTTCGCTCGGTGAATGTCGGTGGTGAGTACAGTCCACCGGGTCAGACCCGGTCCGACCCTCGAATTCATCGAAACGCGGGGCGCGCGGTCAGGCGGAGAGTTCGTATCTGTCCTGGAGGCGTCGTACGTGCTCGCGGACTTCGTAGAGTTCCCGACGCGCCGTGCGGAGGGCCTTCTCGCCCCCGGTTCCGTTCTGCAGCCTGTCCACGAGGGAATCCGCGACACGTTCGAGCTCCTCCATCAGCACGCGTGCCTGCGCCTGTGCGACGGGATCGACGGGACGGCCGGAACGAACCATGGCTGACATCGTAGGTTCTCGGATCGTTCACCGCCGACCCTCCCCGTCTCGCCCTGCGGGCAGTCGACTCACTCCCCGATCGAGGTGGAGCGCCGATAGCGGCGAGATGAACGGTGCGTGAACCCATTCGTCAGGAGAGACCGCTTCGTCGTGTTCGAACTAAATTGTGTCCATGGATGCGAATGACGAACTTCGTCAGATCAGCGAAGTGCAGCACCGGCTGATCGGCCTCTACTCGCACCGGTCACCGGACGACGTCGCCGCGGCTGTGGAAAAGGCGTACAAGCACTTCGACGGGACCGAGGTCCGCGACTTCGTACCTCTCCTGGTGGAACGCCGCGCGAACAAGGCACTCGGCGGCACCGACGTGATGGCCGACCCCGCCGCCGTCCCGCCGCATGTCGGTGAGTGACCCCTGACCAGTCGTAGGGCCCCCGCGTTCAGCAGCAGCCGGCGGTCGCGCTGAGAACGTTGCGCACGGCCTCCAGCGATTCTGGCCGGGCACGGTAGTAGACGTTCATGCCGCGACGCTCGGGCGCCACCATGCCGGCCTTTCGCAGCTGCCCCAGGTGATGGCTCGTCGTTGCTTCGGTGAGCCCGACCGCGGTCGCGAGGTCGCAGGTGCAGATCCCGTCACCGCCGTCGGCGAGAAGGATCGAGACCAGCCTGATCCGCACCGGATCGGCAAGAGCCTTGAGCCGCAACGCGATCTCGAGAGCCGTGGCGTCGTCGAGTGGCGCTGCCGACACGGGCGCACAGCAGATAGGTGCGCTGATGTCGACCATCGGCAAAGTCTTGGGCATGGTCCGACCCTACCCCCACTATTGACATATGTCGAAAAGGTGGCATTCTGCAAAAACGTCATTATTCGACATATGTCTCACAGGTGAAGGTGGTTCCCCTCATGTCCCGCATGCAACTCGCACTCAATGTCGATGACCTCGATACCGCGATCGAGTTCTACTCCAAGCTGTTCGACACCCCGCCGGCCAAGCGAAAGCCCGGATACGCGAACTTTGCGATCGTCGAACCCCCGCTGAAATTGGTGCTCCTCGAGAATCCGGGTCAGGGAGGCACGATCAACCATCTCGGGGTGGAGGTCGAATCGAGCGAGACGGTGCATGCCGAGATTGCCCGACTGTCCGGCGAGGGCCTGTTCACGCAGGAGGAGATCAACTCCGCCTGTTGTTTTGCAACGCAAGACAAGGTGTGGGTCACCGGTCCGAGCGAGGAAAAGTGGGAGATCTACACCGTGCTCGCGGACTCCGACACCTTCGGAACCAGCCCGAAGCTGTTGGCCGAGAGCGGTGTCGACGAATCCGCCGAGGGGTCGGTGTGCTGCGGCGGTAGCGCCACCGACCCCGCCGACGCTCGCACAGCCTGCTGCTGACCGAGCGTCGTCGTACTTGTCGGTGGGTGGAACGCCGCCAACCCACCACCGTTCTGAACCGCTCACCGCTCCAGGCGGTCGGCGAGATCGCGGATGCGGGTGGTGATGTCGTCGCGGATCAACCGCATCCGTTCGAGGCCGTCGATGCCTCGATCGGAGGGTTCGTCGGTGTTCCACACCTCGACACTCACCCCGTCGGGCGGGGTGACCTCGGCAGTGCCGACCACCACGACCAGGTCCGCGGCTCGCATCATCTCGTCCGTGAGCTGTCGTGGCCGGTGTCCGCCGGCGTCGGCTCCGACCTCGGCGAGCACCCGCGCGGACAGTTCGTTGACCTGCCCGCCGATCTTCGCGCTGGTTCCGGCGGACGACGCCGCGATCCGGTCGGTGACCGTTGACGAGAGACGTTCGGCCATCACAGATTTGCCACGGTTGCTGACGCACACGAACAGCACATTGAGGGGGTCACACATGGCGCACGGGCTCCCCGGCCGAGTCGGGTGTTGCAGAGAACCGCTTCCGCAGTGCCAGGGACACATAGACCAGGGCGACGAGGACGGGGACCTCGATGAGCGGTCCGATGACCCCGGCCAGGGCCTGGCCGGAGGTCGCACCGTAGGTGGCGATCGCGACGGCGATGGCGAGTTCGAAGTTGTTGCCGGCGGCGGTGAACGCGAGCGTGGTGGTGCGCGCATACCCCAGACCCATCGCGGCGCCGAGCACGAACCCACCGCCCCACATCACCGCGAAGTAGATCAGCAGCGGCAGAGCGATACGCGCGACGTCCCAGGGCTGCGACATGATCTGCTCACCCTGCAATGCGAACAGGATGACGATGGTGAACAACAAACCGTAGAGGGCCCACGGCCCGAGACGCGGCAGGAACGCGGACTCGTACCACTCGCGGCCCTTGGCGCGCTCTCCGATACGACGGGTGAGGTATCCGGCCACCAGCGGGATGCCGAGGAAGATCAGCACCGACTTCGCGATCTGCCACGGCGAGGCGTCGATGGTCGTCTGTTCGAGGCCGAGCCAGCCGGGCAACACGGAGAGGTAGAACCAGCCCAGCACGGCGAACATGATCACCTGGAATACCGAGTTCAGCGCGACCAGGACGGCAGCGGCTTCGCGGTCGCCGCATGCCAGGTCGTTCCAGATGATGACCATCGCGATGCAGCGGGCGAGCCCGACGATGATCAGTCCGGTCCGGTACTCCGGCAGGTCCGGCAGCAAGAGCCAGGCCAGCGCGAACATCAACGCCGGGCCGATGATCCAGTTCAATGCCAGCGACCCGAGCAGCAGGCGACGGTCGGCGGTGACCGAGTCGAGCCGGTCATAGCGCACCTTGGCCAGCACCGGATACATCATGATCAGCAACCCGAGTGCGATCGGCAGCGAGATGCCGTCGAGCTCGACGGCCGCCAGCGCGTTGCCCACTCCGGGAACACTGCGGCCCAGCAGCAGACCCACCACCATCGCGGCGCCGATCCACACCGGCAGGAACCGGTCGAGCATCGACAGCCTGCCCGCGACGGCGGTTTCCGTGACGTTCATCGTCCGGCCTCACACGAACGTGCTTCCCCCAGGACTGCGGCGAGACAGCCGAGCAGCCCCGACAGTTCTTGTAGCGCACCAGTGTTCACGCGGTAGTACACCCAGGTCGCGCGTCGCTCGCTCGTCACCAGATCGGCTTCGCGAAGCACTCTCAGATGGTGCGAGATCGTCGGCTGCGAGAGGTCGAACGGTCCGGAGATGTCGCACACGCACGCCTCACCTCCCGGATGCGCGGCGATCTCGGACAACAACCGCAACCGGACCGGGTCCGCGAGTGCCTTCAACGCCGGAGCGACGGTCTCCGCCTCGTCGGTCGTCATGCCGCGGGAGACCGTCGCCAGCAGGTTCTGGTTCGACATTCATCAATATTGACAGATGTCGAACCAAGCGGAGGCGTCGACCTACAACCCTTTCGCATACGGCGCGGTGTAGCCGGTCTTCAGTGGTTCGTCCCCCAGCCATGCCGCGAGCTCCTCGGCCCGGGCATCGAGCGCCCGTCGCGCTTCTCCGGACAACGGTTCGAGCGGGACGACGTCGATCGTCGAGTCGGCGCGGCGATACCAGCCACCGACGATACGACCATCCCACCAGGCGGTCTGGCCCCCGTTGCCCGCGGAGTCGAAGACCTGCGGCGCGTGGCCGCCGAGATAGAAGCCGCGCTCCTTGTAGCCCATGGTGGTCGGGTCGAGCTCCGGAAGGAGCACGGCCTGCGGTTCGACCGGCTCGTCCCCCGTGCCGTCGACCCCGGTGCCGTCGGGTAGATCGTCGGGCAGGACGTGGCCGACTCCGCCACCCTCCAGGTCGACCTGGACGGTCTCGAGTTCGGCGAGGGCCGCGCGGACCGCGGTCTTCGTCGACCCCAGCCACCACACCAGGTCCGTCTCGGTGCCGGGCCCGTAGGTCCGCAACCAGCGTCCGATCAGCGCGCAGTGCCCGTCGTGGACGCTCATCGGCCGCAGATCCTCGCCGAGCCAGAGCGGCATGGACGTCCACGCCGGCCGCGACAGGTGCCAGCGCAGCCGGTTGGGTCCGCGGACGATCGCCCCCTCGGCGTCGAGCATGTTGAGCACGCGCGGCCCCATCGGGGCACGTCCCGCCCACGTGGTGCCCGCACCGTGACTGATGTAACCGTCGAGTGCGGGCAGACGTTCGCGGAGTTCGGTGGAGGTCAGCGACTCACCACCGGCGAGTTCGGCCAGGACCGCCTGCCGGGCGGTCTCGATCCAGCCCTCCGGGTCGTCGAAGTCGGGACTGCGCCGGAGGTCGCGCAACATGTTCGTACGTTCCGACGCCGAGATCCGCGGCCCGAGCGCTCCGACGGACTCGGCCAGGATGTCCCGCGGGAAGACGAACAGCGTGCGACGCATCGCGAGGTGCTTGACGAGCGTCCGGTCGTCGTAGAGGGCGGCGTCGACCGACTCACGCGAGAGCTCCGGACCGACCCGTGCCCATGCGGCGAGGTGGACGGTCGACGGTGTGGTGGCGTGCAAACCGACCATCGTGGCGGCGGCTTCTACGGAGTCGGCGGCTCGAGACGAGACATCGAGGTGCTGCCGGCGCATGAGGCGAGTGCGGCGTTGCGAGTCGGAGATCAACAGGCGGCTCATCGCACGGGCACCCGGGGTGGTCGCATGGACAGATCGTAGTGATCGACGCCCACAGCACGGGTGACCCGGCAGGCGAGGAGGGGACGCGGGTGCCGGAAACCGCCGACCCCTGTCGACCCGGTGTCCGGCACCCGCGCGGTCGTGTGGGCCGAACGACACACAGCCCCCGACGGGCAGTGTTTCGCGACACTTTCGGTGTGTCCTTCGACCGACGCAACCTGTGCGCTTCCCGACCCCCGTCGAGTTGCGCCCCACCAGCAGACCCCACGAACGCGACCCACTCCACCCCCGTTCCGGAAACCGGTACATAAGCGCAGATCAAGCCGCTAACGGACTATCCGGACCGGACAGAACCGGTTCCGGATCCGCTTGCCACGTCCGGCGATCCGCGGTCCAGGGTGTGGCCGTCACCACATCGGATCGCCGATGGTGGCGCGGTGGGATCGGCTATCGCATGATGGTGCGGTCGATCTGTCGGGGCGAGCACAAGGACAGCTGAGTGGATTTCGGTCAGGCACTCACGCGTCTGTTCGTGCAAGCCGGCCGTCCCACGCTGCGCGCCGCGGCGACGCGGGCCCGGGTCTCGGCGCAGCGGATCAGTGACTGGCGCAACGGCCGTCATCTCCCCCGCGACTTCGCGACCGTCGAACCGCTGCTCGTCTGGCTGACCGCACGCGCCGTCGCCGCCGGGGCCGACGAGGTGCTGACCATCCCGCAGTGGCGGGAGATGTGGGACCGCCGGACGCCCGACGAGACCCCCACCGCCGAGCCGCCCGCACCGCAGCATGCCCGGCCGTTCCCCGGCCTCGCCACCCTCACCGCGGCCGACAGTCAGATGTACTTCGGCCGGGACGAAGTCGTCAGCACCCTCGTCGATGCGATCCTGTCGGCCCGCTCCGGACCGCCGCCGCTGTCCCCCGCGTCGCGGCTGGTGGTGGTCACCGGGGTCTCGGGATCGGGCAAGTCGTCGCTGCTCCGTGCCGGCCTCGCCCGGGACGCGCGATTGTCGTCGCCCCGACTCGGCGAGATCACCCCCAGCGGACTCGCCATCGCCGACCCGGACGAGCCGGGCGCCACCGATGCGCCGGCCTCGACGACCGGGGACGCGGTCATCGTCATCGACCAGTTCGAGAACGTCTTCTCGCTCGAGGACCCGCTGCGGACCGAGACGCTGCGCGAGGTCGAAGAACTGGCGTCCGACGTCGTGGTCGTGGTCGGCGTGCGAGCCGACTTCTTTAGTCAGTGCGTCGAGCATCCGTTCCTCGCCGACGCGTGGCAGCACCGCTGCGTGATCGTCTCGGAGATGACCCGCACGCAGTTGCGCGAGGTGATCACCGCGCCCGTCCGACTCGCCGGCGGCCGCATCGAGACCGGACTCGCCGACGTGATGATCACCGAGCTGTACGAGGCGTCGACCGGCGGTGACCGCGCCGGCCGCCTGCCGTTGCTGGCGCACGTTCTCCAGGCGACCTGGGCACGCCGGACCGGTAACCGCATGACCCTGTCCGGGTACCGGGCCACCGGCGGTATCGCCCGCGCGGTCGCCGACACCGCCGAGACGGCCTGGGCGGCGATCGATCCGCGTCATCGGGATCTCGCACGCGCGGTCCTCCTCGCCCTGGTGCACGTCGGGCCGGCCGGCATCGCGCTGCGCGTGCCGCTCTCCACGGCGACCATCGCGAACCGGTTCCCGCCCGAGGTCGCGACCGTCATCGACGAATTCGCCCAGGCCAGGTTGCTCACAGTGTCCACCGACTCAGTGATGCTCGTGCACGACGTGGTGCTCACCGCCTGGCCACGTCTGGCCGAGTGGATCGCCGACGACACCGACAACCACCTCTGGCGTCAGCAGGTCGACGCCGACACCGCGGCGTGGCTGGCCAACGGGCGCGGCCGGTCGTTCCTCTACACCGGGTCGCGCCTCGAGGACGCCAAGCGCCGGCGACGAACCCTGCGCAGCGATTACCTGCATCTGCTGAGCAACGAGAACGACGCCTTCCTCGACGCGGCGGTCGCCATGCAGCAGCGGCGCCGCATCACGCGCGTCGGCGCGGTGTCGGTGATCGTCGTGCTGGCCATCGCGGCGTCCATCACCGCCGCCATCGGCTTCCGACAGGCCCACGACCTGCGCGAACAGCGCAACGCCGCCGAACGCTCGGCGCTGTTGTCGCACATCGACAGCATCCAGTACTCCAACCCGTCGCTGGCCGCGCGACTGTTGCTCGTCGCCCACGAGGTCTATCCCGACGACCCGACCGTCCAGAGCCGTCTGCGCGGCGCCGCGACGACGCCCCTGGTGGCCCCGCTGACCGGCCACACCGGCCCGGTCTACGACCTGTCGTTCAACCGGACGGGCACGCAGCTCGCGTCGGCGAGCGGCGACCGGACCGTGCGCGTCTGGGCCCGGTCCGGCTCGTCGGACTATCGGGAGGTCGCGGTCCTGCGCGGCTTCGGCAACTACGTCACCAGCACCGACTTCCACCCGACACGGCAACTGCTGGCGAGCAGCAGCGGGGACGGTTCCGTCCGGATGTGGGACCTGACCGACGCACTGAACCCGCGGCTGGCGACGACGGTGTCCCCGGGCCACGGCACCGTCTACATGGTGCGGTTCGCCGCCGACGGGCGGACCCTGGCCGCATCGTCCGACGACGGCACGATCACGATGTACGCCGTCTCACCGACCGGAGCGATCCGGGAGACGGCCGTCCTGCGCGGCCACACCGCCGCGGCGCGCACCCTCTCCTTCAGCCCCGACGGACGCGTCCTGGCCAGCGGCGGCGACGACCGGACCGTCCGGCTGTGGACGACCGGCGAATCGCCGCAGCCGCTGGGCGGGCCGCTGACCGGCTTCCCCAGCATCACCCATGCCGTCGCGTTCAGCCCGGACAGCCGCTCGCTGGCAGTCACCGGCGACAGTCCGAACACCCAGCTGTGGGACGTGGCCGACCCACTCGCACCCCGCCCGCTGAGCACGTCGCTGCCCAACAGCACGGCCGGGTCGTGGTCGATCGCCTTCGACGGTTCGGGTGCGCAGTTGGCCTCCGCCCGCGCCGACGGCCTGGTCCGGGTGTGGAACACCGCGAACCCGGCCTCGCCGATCCTGCAGTGGGCGCTGCAGACGACCTCCGAACAGGGCTCGGTGCGGACCTTCGCGGCCCGGTTCGACCCCAGCGGCCGCCAACTCGTCTCCGGCCGCTCCGACGGGACGATAGACGTCTGGAGCCTGCCCGGCCGAACCGAACCCGACCGCGGCGGGACCATCACCGGCGTGGACACCGACGACGCCCAACGAGTCCTGGCGACGGTCGGCGCCGACACCACCCTGAACCTGTGGACGATGTCCGACGGCCTCACCCTGCGATCGCGCACGCCCATCCAGCGTCGGGTCAACGACCATCCGCGGGTCAGCCTCAACGGCCCCGGCACCCTCGCCGCGACCGCGAACAACAACGGCGGGCTCGTCGAGTTGTGGGACATCACCGACACCGCGGCCCCGCGACGCGCCGCGGCCCTCGACGTCGCCACCCGCTATTCGTTCCCGGTCGCCTTCGCGCCGTCGGGCCATCTGCTCGCGACCGGAGACACCGACACCACCGTGGCCCTGTGGGACACCTCGGTGCCCGGCTCCCCGCGACGCGTGGGCGCACCGCTGCGCGGACCCACCGACCTCATCCGCAATGTCGCCTTCAGCTCCGACGGCGCGCGGCTCGCGGTCACCTCCGACGACAAACGCGTCTACCTGTACGACCTGACGTCGCCGGGCGCGGACCCGGTCGACGTCATCACCGCCGAGGCGCCGGCCGCCCAGGCCGTATTCGACGGCGATGTGCTGGTGGTCGCCTCCCGCGACCTCTCCACGTGGCGGCTCCCGCCGGCCGGCACGGACGCCGAACCCGAACTGATCGACCGGGAGGAGGACATGTTCGCCTCGACGGTGTCCGTCGCGCCGAACCGCCTCACGGTGGGTACAGCGACGCACGAGCTGATCAGCTTCGCCCTCGACGACGACGGCCGGCTCACCGACCCGCAACCGGTCGGGACGCTGCTCGCGACCACGGACACGACCACCACCTGGCAACTACCCGCCCAACTCCCCACCGACGAGGACATCATCTCCGGCGGCGACACCACCGGGAACGTCTACCTGCACACGCTCGATCTCGACGAAGCCCGCGACTGGATCTGCGCCAGCACCGCACCCGTCACCGACGCCCAGCGCGACGCCTATCTCCCGCACATCGACGTTCGTGCGGACTGCCGTCGGGACTGAGGCCGTTGCGACTCAGCGGAAGCCGAGCACCTCGTCGCCCCACGCCTCCCAGATGTCGCCGTCGAGGTTCTGCACGACCCGATCCTCGGCGTCGATGCGCAGCACCGGGCGATGGCCGGTGTCGTAGGTCGGCCAGGGATCCCCGAGCGCCCCGGCGTCCGGCTCCTGACCGTGTGCGAATGCGGTCCACCGTCGGATCATCCTCTCCGACACCGCTTCTCCCTGCTTACGCCCGCCGAGCAAGAACGTGATGTCCTTCGGCCCGTTGCCCAGATTCCCCCACACGTACGGGACCTCGGTCGCATGGGCGGCCCCCAGACCGAGCAGCCGAAACATCCGCGTCGTCCAGTCGTAGCGGTACACATAGACCGGCGCCGAACGCGCATGCGCCTCCGCGAGCCACAGCGTGGGCATGCGGAACGCCACGTCACGCGCGACGCCGAGCCCGGTGACCTTCGGGCGCAGACCGGAATACGCGGAGAGCACCTGCGCACGTTCGGGCAGGACGACGTCCGGATACTCCTTCGCCATCCCGGCGAACATGCGCTCGATGTCGGCGGTGGTGATCGGCATCAGCGGCGACTTCATGTACTTGAAGAGATTCGCCTCGTCGCGGTTGGTCCCGATGATCAGCGGCACCGGATGCGCCCGACCCGCGCGATAGACGTCGAGGGGATGTTCGGGCAGCAGATCGCCGTCGATGACCGGCGCGAACGCGATGGTCCCCGGCACCTCGGTGGGGACCTTCTCGAACAGGGTGGTGGTGATTGCCGAACACGTCATGCCGTCGAGTTGTTCGAGACGCCCGACGATCTCGCCGGTGTCGAGTTCACCGGCGTCGATCCCGGCGACCTCGAGCAGTTGGTCGGCGACCCGCGCGGCCCGGTCGGCGCCGTACATCGACGTCACGGGCGAACTCTGCGCGATGGCCCGGCCGAAGAGCCCGGCCGCGGCCGGCATGGTGAGCAGCGCGGTGACCAGTCCCGCGCCGGCCGACTCGCCGAACACCGTCACCTTGTCGGGGTCACCGCCGAAGGCAGCGATGTGGTCGCGGACCCAGCGCAACGCCGTGAGCACGTCGCTGAGGCCGGCATTCGACTCGAACCGCGGGTCGATCGACGACAGATCGGCGAACCCGAGCACGCCGAGCCGATAGTTCAACGTCACGACGACCACGTCGCCGGTGGCGGCGAGGTTCGAACCCTCGTAGAACGGCTGGGCTCCCGACCCCAGCACGTAGGCGCCGCCGTGCAGCCACACCATGACCGGGAGTCCGACGGCGTCGTCGGCGTGCTCCGCGGCCCCCGGCGGGGTCCAGACGTTGAGGAACAGGCAGTCCTCGTCCATGACCACATCGGGACCGAGACGCACGGCGGGGTTGAGTTGTTGCGGGCAGACCGCGCCGAAGGTCGAGGCGTCCACCACGTCCTCGGGCGCATCGGCCTCCTCGAGGGGAACCGCACGGCGCCAGCGCAACTCCCCCACGGGCGGGCGGGCGTACCGGATTCCCCGCCACACGTCGGCCCGTTCCCCGGCGACCCCGCGGAAGGTGCCGACCCGGGTCTGGGCCGTTGGGCGGGTCCCGTCCGGAGCCACGCCGTCGGTCGGGGACGTCGAGTTGGCGGAGGTGCCCGGTTCGTCGTGCTTCATCCGTCCATCGTGCACCGTGAACCTGTTCTCGTAATCCAGAACTCGGCCGTGTCTGCTGGGTATGGTGACCGCATGGAGCTACTACGCAACGTCGTAATCTTCCTGCACATCATCGGCTTCGCCGTGACCTTCGGTGGCTGGGTCACCCAACTCGTGGCTCGCGAGTTCCGGTTCACCCGCGTGATGGACTACGGACTGCTGCTGTCCCTGCTGACCGGGCTCGCGCTCGCGGCGCCGTGGCCGGCCGGTATCGAGCTGAACTACCCGAAGATCGGCATCAAGCTGGTGATCCTGCTCGTCCTCGGCGGAATCCTCGGCATGGGCAGCGCTCGGCAGAAGCGCACCGGCGAACCCGTACCGCGCGCCCTCTTCTGGTCCGCCGGCGCCCTGTCCCTGCTCGCCGCGGGCCTCGCCGTGATCTGGTAGCCCCGGCCGGCGAGCCGAAACCCACGAAATGTCAGACGCCGCGCACCGGAAGAGGTGCGCGGCGTTCGTGCGTGGAGCCCCCTGTCGGGATTGAACCGACGACCGCTCGCTTACAAGGCGAGTGCTCTACCACTGAGCTAAGGAGGCGCGCGAGCGAGTATATCCGCCGGACCTCTTCCGCTTCATCCGCACCCGGCGGACCGGCCGGGCCGCGATCAGCCCCGGATGGCCGCGACCGCTTCGATCTCCACCAGCTGATCGTCGTAGGCGAGGACCGAGACGCCCAGCAGGCTGCCGGCCGGCTTGTGATCGCCGAAGGCCTCGGTCACCGCGTCCCACGCGACCACCAGATCGGCCTGCAGGTGTTCGGCGACGAAGACGGTGACCTTCGCGACGTCGCGCAGCGTCGCGCCGGACTCGATCAGCGCGGCCTCGAGGTTTCTCATGCACTGCACGGCCTGTTCGCGAACGTTCCCGGGTGCGACGGTGGCGCCGTCGTCGTCGATGGGGGCCGCACCGGCGGTGAAGACGAGACTCCCGGGACTCACCGTGGCACTGCGGGTGTGGCCGTCTCGCGGACCGTTGATCTGCACCGAGGACATGCCGCGATCGTAGACGAGTGGTCGCCGTCGTCACCCCGGTCACCGGCGCTCACCGCCGCTCCCGGCTCCTCCGCCGACCCTGCCGGAGTCGTCCGGACGGACGAGGTGTATCCAGTCTCCTGTCAGGGTTGCACCGGCCGGGTGTCGGTTACCCCGCGAGCACTCCACCATCGACCCGAGGAGGCCTGCGTGCGCGAACAGATCGGCCGTGTCCTGCGTCGGCTCAGCGGCAGCCGGCAGGCGACGATCGACACCATCGAACCGGGCAGCATCATGGTGTCGCCACGTAAGCCGATCGAACCGTTCGACGTCGCGGCGATCACCGAGGTCCTCGATCTCGCCACGAAGATCGGGGCGGTGCTGCTCGACTCGGGCACCGGGGCCATCGACACCCAGACGCAGATCAAGTTCGTCGCCGGCGTGTACGGCCTCGAGGACGTCGACGTCGATGTCACCTACAACACGATCGTCGTCAGCGCGCGGCGCGGCGCGACGCTCCCGCCGATCACGACCATGGAGCAGGTCTACTACCGGTCGATGGACTTCACCCGGCTCGCGCAGGTCGACCGGCTCGTCCGCCGCATCCGCGATTCGTTCATCAGCCCGTCCACCGCCCACCAGATGGTCGACGAGATCATCACCGCGCCGCACCCCTATCCGCACTGGCTGGCCACGACCGCCTGGGGGATCATGGCGTCGGGCATCGCGGTGCTCCTCGGCGGCGAATACCTCGTCGCCGCGCTCGCCTTCCTGACGACCGTGGTGACGGTCACCGTCAACCGCTGGCTCAACCGCATCGGGACACCGGTCTTCTTCCAGCAGCTGACCGGCGGTTTCATCGCGGTGGTCCCGGCCGCCCTGGTCTTCGCCGCGGCCGAACGACTCGGTGTGCAGATCGCGCCGTCGCAGGTCATCGCGGCCGGCATCGTCGTGTTGCTCTCGGGGTTGTCCCTCGTCGGCTCGGTCCAGGACGCGATCACCGGCGCACCGATCACCGGTGTCGCCCGGTTCTTCGAGTTGCTGCTGATGACCGGCGGCATCATCGCCGGTGTCGGCGTCGCGATCCGAATCCTGGAGGCGGGCGGCATCTTCCTGCCCACGATCACCACGACCACCAGCTTCGAGGTCGTCGAACTGCCGATCCGGGTGGTCGCCGGCGCGGTCGCCGCCTGCGCCTACGCGCTGGCCAGCTACGCCGAGACGCGCGCCCTCGGCGTGGCGTTCCTCGGCGGTTTCATCGGCACCGCGGTCGCGGCGGCCTCGACGTTCACCGACATCGGCGACGTCATCGCCAACGGTCTCGCGGCGGCGTTCGTCGGACTGATCGGCGGCCTGCTGGCACGCCGCGCGTTGACCCCGCCGCTGGTCGTCGCGGTGGCCGGCATCACCCCGCTGCTGCCCGGTCTCGCGGTGTATCGCGGCCTCTACGGCATCCTCGGCGACCAGACGCTCGACGGATTCACCTGGATCGCGAACGCGCTGGCCATCGGCTGCGCCCTCGCTGCGGGGGTCACGCTGGGCGAGTTCGTCGCCCGGTCGCTGCGTCGCCCTCAGCTGCCACCCCGTCCGGACTGGCGTCTCCGCCGCCGGATCGCCCTGCGCGAAGCCCGTGAGGCGCGGCAGGCCGACGCGGCCGCACGCCGGGCCCGGGCGAACCGGTGGCGGCCGCCACCGCCACGACGCTGACGCCGGACGGGTGGCCGTGAGCACCACCGATGTCCGGGTAGAATGCGGAGTCGGGCGTGTCATCGGACGGCCGCTCCAGTCAGCAACGGACCGAGACACCGCACGGCTGCGCCTCGTCACCGCGCACCGAACCGCACACCATGCCGCACAACGAGGGGACTCACATGCCCGCGAAGACCACCGACGCGACCGACATCACCGACGACGAACTGGAGCCGGTGGCCGACGAGACCGCCAACTCGGCGCGCCGAGTCGTCGCCGCGTACGCCACCGACGCCGACGAGTGCCGGATGCTGTTCGCCATGCTGGGGATCGCGCCGGGCGAGAACGCCTGAGCAGGTGGCTCCGCGAGCAGGAGAAACCAACCCCGACACCGGCGGAGTGACCGGCACCGACCGGTCCACCCATGACGGGGCCGAGTTCGTGGTCGTCGCGAACCGCCTGCCCGTCGACAAAGAGGTCCTTCCCGACGGCACCGTCAACTGGAAGCAGAGCCCCGGCGGACTCGTGACCGCGCTCGAGCCGATCCTGCGCGCCAACACCGGGGCCTGGGTCGGCTGGTCGGGCATCCCCGACTCCGATGACAACCCCGACATCGAGGGCATCGACATCCACGCGGTCCCGCTGTCGGCGCAAGAGATCGCCGAATACTACGAGGGCTTCTCCAACGCCACCCTGTGGCCGCTCTACCACGACGTCATCGTCAAGCCCGAGTACCACCGCGAATGGTGGAACACCTACGTCGAGGTGAACCGGCGCTTCGCCGAGGCGGCCTCGCGAGCCGCGGGCGAGGGGGCCGTCGTCTGGGTGCAGGACTACCAGCTCCAACTGGTGCCGAAGATGCTGCGCATGCTGCGGCCCGACGTCAAGATCGGCTTCTTCCTGCACATCCCGTTCCCGCCGGTCGAGCTGTTCATGCAGATGCCGTGGCGGACCGAGATCGTCGAAGGCCTGCTCGGCGCCGATCTCATCGGCTTCCACCTGCCGGGTGGGGCACAGAACTTCCTCTTCCTCGCCCGACGCCTCGCCGGGCAGGCCACCAGCAAGGGCACCGTTGGGGTGCGGTCGCGCTTCGGCGTGGTGCAGGTCGGATTCCGCACCGTGCGCGTCGGCGCGTTCCCCATCTCGATCGACTCCGGGAAGCTCGACGCACTGTCCAAGACCCGCAAGATCCGGGAGCGCGCCGCCGAGATCCGCCGCGAGCTGGGCAATCCGAAGACGATCATGCTCGGCGTCGACCGGCTCGACTACACCAAGGGCATCGACGTCCGGCTCAAGGCCATCTCCGAGTTGCTGGCCGAGAAGCGACTCGATCCCGCCGACACGGTGATGCTGCAACTCGCGACGCCGAGCCGCGAGCGCGTCGAGAGCTACAAGCAGATGCGCGCCGGTATCGAGCAACTCGTCGGGAACATCAACGGCACCCACGCGACCGTGGGCCAGCCGGTGGTGCAGTACCTGCACCGACCGGTGCCGCGTGAGGAACTCGTCGCCTTCTTCGTCGCGGCCGACGTCATGCTGGTCACGCCCCTGCGCGACGGCATGAACCTCGTCGCCAAGGAGTACGTGGCCTGCCGGGGCGACCTGGGCGGCGCACTCGTCCTCAGCGAGTTCACCGGCGCGGCAGCCGAACTGCGCTCGGCGTACCAGGCCAACCCGTACGACCTCGACGGCGTCAAGGACGCGATCGAGGCCGCGGTCGAACAGAGCGAACACGAGGGCAGGCGGCGCATGCGCGCGCTGCGCAGGCAGGTCCTCGCCCACGACGTCGCGAAGTGGGCGGAGAGCTTCCTCGGCACCCTCGGCGCCGACTCCGACACCGAACTGTCGCCCAACCGGGGTGTTCATCTGGTGGACGAGCCCGAGTGAACCACACCGGGATTCCCGCCGAACTCACCGACGCGCTGGTCCGGGCCGCCGGCGTGGGGGTGCTGCTCGTGGCCAGCGATTACGACGGATGTGTCTCGCCGATCGTCGCGCGTCCCGAGGACGCCGTCCCCGAACCCGCGTCGATCGACGCGCTCGTCGCCGCCGCGGCACTTCCCGACACCGTCGTCGCCGTGGTGTCCGGCCGCGAACGGGCCGTGCTCGCGGAACTGTCCGGCCTCACCGCCCCGGTCGTGCTGGTAGGTAGTCACGGCAGTGAGTTCGAGTCCGGGTTCGCGGTCGAGGTCACCGACAAAGCGCGCGCGCTGTTGACCCGCCTGATCGACGAGTTGCGCGCCATCGCCGCGGAATTCCCGGGCAGCACCGTCGAGGTCAAACCGGCGAGCACGGTGTTGCACGTGCGCAACGCGTCGGCGTCCGACGCCGTCGCCGCGCTCGATCGCGCCCGCACCGGTCCGGCCTCCTGGCCGGGGGTGCACACCACCGAGGGCAAGGCCGTCCTCGAACTCGCGGTGATCGAGACCAGCAAGGGCCACGCCCTCGACACCCTGCGCGCGGCCGTCGGCGCCGACGCGGTCATCTATCTCGGCGACGACGTGACCGATGAGAAGGCCTTCGCGCACCTGCGTCCCCAGACCGGTGACATCGGCATCAAGGTCGGCGAAGGTGACACCGCCGCCGACTATCGCATCGCCGACACCGACGATGTGGCAACGGTTCTCGCGTTCGTGGCCGAGCAGCGGGCGCGGACGGCCTCGGCTCGCTAGTGGTGTGTCTTGGAAATAGGTGGCCGGTATCCGGTGGAGCGATCGGTGGTCTGGCAAGGCGGAGGAGGGAGGGATAGCGGAGCTATCTCGACCGACGACAACGCAGCCAGGCGCCGATCGAGCGCCGGAGACCAGTCGCCTATTTCCGAGACGCACCACTAGGCCGGCTGGGCGGGTGCGACGACGAGCGGGTCCGTCGTCACCGCCCGCCGGGCGCTCTCCCGGATCACCTCGTGCACGAAGCCGAGTTTGCGCACGACGGGTTCGGGGATGGTGAACGGATAGAGCGGGCGGCGTCCCATGGCCACGTTCACCCGGTTCAGCATGAGCGACAACCACTTCCAGTCGTAGAGCAGCCGTTCGATCGGCTTGTCGGCGTACGACCGGAGCGGCACGATGTCACGGTCCATGGTGAACTGGACCTGCTGCGCGTCGAGATTCAGCCCGGATTCCCGGGCGGTGTCGATGGTCCCGGTGATGTGGAGGTAGTGCGCGAAGCGCTCCGCGAAGTCCTCCCACGGATGCATCGTGGCGTACTCGGAGATGTACGACTCCCGCCAGTTCTCCGGTGACCCGAACCGATAGTGGCGGTTGATCGCGTCGGCGTAGCTCGCGCGTTCGTCGCCGAACAGGTCCCGACACCGGTCGAGGTAGCGTTCCGCGCCCGGGCCGGTCTCGACGAGGACGTGTTCGTAGTAGTGCCCGGTCTCGTGGCGGAAATGACCCAGCAGGGTGCGGTACTGCTCGCCGAGGTCGACCCGGAGGCGCTCCCGATAGGCGTCCTGGGTCTCGGCGAGGTCGATGGTCACCACCCCGCCCGCGTGCCCGATCATCACCGGCCGGCCGAGGGTCTGACTCGACAACAGGTCGAAGGCCAGGCCGCCCTCGGTGCGCCAGAACGGCTCCACCGGCAGACCCAGATCGACGAGTTGGTACACCAGCAGCCGCAGGTCGAACGATGCCGGCGCGAGCTTCTCGAGCGCGATGGTGTCCTCGGCGTCGGGCTGACGCCGGATCAGCGACTCGGGGAGACACCGACCCCTCAGGCCGATGCTGTCCTCGGTGACCTCGGCGAGCGTCAGCCAGTTGCAGTGCGTCCGATCCCGATTCGCACACCACACCCACAATTGCTTCTTCGGCCCGCTCGCTCCGCTCCCGGCGCCGGCACCGTCGATCTCGACCCCCTCCTCGCCGACCGCGTACAGCGACCGCGACGGCAGGTGCACGCCCACGGTCGTCGCACAGTTCGGGCAGGTCTGACGATCGAAGCCCGACAACGCATTGCAGACCGGACAGGTGAGCGCATGCACGCGCTCACCCTATCCGGACGCGCGCATTCCCGTCGTCGATCGGAAGCTCGCCGCGCACCGTCGCCGTCACCTCGTAGGAGTTGAGGTTGATCGATCCGCGATGGTTGTCGAGGAACGCGGTGTCGGCGGCATCGCGGCCGGTCGAGATCCGCACCAGGCTCTGACGTGGGGCCAGCCCGGTCGCGTCGACCACCACCCACTCACCGTCGACGATCGCCTCGGCGACGGCGTGGAAATCCATCGGCGAACATCCCGGGGCGTACACCGCGACGAGGCGGGCCGGGATGTTCAGCGCCCGCAGCAGCGCGACGACGAGGTGTGCGTAGTCGCGGCAGACCCCGGCACCGGCCAGCAGGGTGTCGGCGGCGCCGTCGATGGGGTCGGAAGTCCCGGGGATGTAGCTGAGGCGGTCCGAGACGTATGCGGCGACCTGGTTCAGGATCTCCCCGTCGGGCAGCGACGCGTCGAACTGTCCCGCGGCGAAGCCGAAGAACTTGTCGCACTCGGCATATCGACTCGGGCGCAGATAGGTCGAGCGGTCGGTGATGTCGACGGGCAGCGGATCGGCCGGGGTGAGGACCGACGCCCAGTAGTCGATGTTCAGGACACCCCGCTCGAGCTGCAGCCGATGGATCCGGGAACCGTGCGGCCCGATGATCTCCTCGGGCGTCACCGACTGGCCGTCGAATTCGACCTCGAGTTCTTCTTCCAACTGGAGGCCGGGCAGTCGGGCGACGGTGATCTGCATCTCCAGTTCGGTGGGGTCGTCGACCCGCAGCTCGAGCCGTGCGGATACATCGCGGGGCAGCGTCATGGACACACCGTAGGGGATACCGGCGCGGACGGCAGCGGCAGGCGGGCCGACGGCCTGTCTACAGCGTCGCCATCGCCGCGATCGGATCCGCGTAGATGACGCTGAGCGCCACCACGACCGCTGCGCTCTCCTGCACGCGCACACCGAATCTCGACGGCGCGATCTCCAGCGGCCAGGTCAGGGTGGTCGCCTCGTCGAAGGCCGCCTGCACCGGCGCGAGCCCGTGCGGGTGTGCGGCGAAGGCATCACCGGCCACGACGATGGCATCGGGGTTGATCACATCCCGGATGAGCGCGACCGATTCGCCGAGCACGCGGGCCCGCTCGTCGGCGATCCGGGCGGCCGTGGGGCTGATCCTCAGCCGACGCGCCGCGGCCTCCGCGGCGTCGTTGCCGATGACGTTCTGCAACCGGACCCGGGTGAGACCGGGGGCGAGCACCGGAGCCGTGACCGGCAGGTGCGCGATGGTGCCCGCGCCACGCTCCGGTACGTGCACGCGGCCGTCGAGAGTCATTGCCATCCCGGCCGTTTCGCGGGCGTAGAAGAACAGCCCGGAGCCCCCGTCGTCGCGCGGATGCGACAGGAGCAACTCGGCGGCCGCCATCGCCTCGACGTGCTCACAGACCGACACCGGCGTGTCGAGGCGCCCGGCAAGTGTTGCGCCCACGGCGAGTTGATGCCAGCCCAGGACCCGGTGGTTCACCACCCCGGTCTCGGCGTCGACCGCGCCACCGACCGCGACACCTCCCCACAGCACCCGCCGCCCGCTGAACCGGGCGGCGAGTTCGGCGAGCAGTCCGCTGAGGTGCGCGAGCGCGTCCTCCTGATCGCCGGTCGGCGTCAGCACGGCGTGACTGTGCAGTGTGCGGCCGCCGAGGTCGGCGATGACGAGCACGGTCCGGCGGGCGCCGATGTGCATACCCGCGACGCACAGCGAGTCGCGGTCGATGGTCAGCGGATTCTTGGGCCGGCCAATCGCTTTCGGCCCGGCGAGATCGGGGCGTTCGACGACCAGACCGTGAGCGGCCAGCGCGTGCACCTGACGGTTGATGGTGGCCGGCGACAGACCCGTCGTCGCGGCGAGCTGATCCCGCGTCACCGGTCCGCCGACCCGGATCGCGTGCAGTACCGCCGCCGCCGGGGTGGAGGTCAGTTGCAGCGCCGCCGGGATCACTCCCCCACGCATGCGACGAATGTAGCAGCGCGGTCCGTAAGGTTGAGCCCATGAGCACCGACACCGCCTCCCAGTCGAAGGACAACCGACCGATCGCCGTGGTCACCGGCGCGAGTTCGGGGATCGGCGCGGCCACCGCGCGGCAGCTCGCCTCGCAGGGCTTCCACGTGGTGCTGGGGGCGCGCCGGGTCGATCGGGTGACCGCGCTCGCCGACGAGATCGGCGGCACCGGAAGGCAACTCGACGTCACCGACGAGCAGTCCGTGGCCGCCTTCGTCGACGGCCTCGACACGGTGCACGTGCTGGTGAACAACGCCGGTGGCGCCAAGGGTCTCGACCCGGTGTCGACCGCCGACCTCGACGACTGGCGCTGGATGTGGGAGACCAACGTGCTGGGGAGCCTGCGGGTCACCAAGGCGTTGCTCCCCGCACTCATCGCCTCGGGTGACGGCCTGATCGTCTCCGTCACCTCGATCGCGGCGTTCGAGGCCTACGACAACGGCGCCGGGTACACCTCGGCGAAGCATGCGCAGGGTGTCACCCACCGGACCCTGCGCTATGAACTCCTCGGGAAGCCGGTCCGGCTCACCGAGATCGCGCCGGGCATGGTCGAGACCGACTTCTCCCTCGTCCGCTTCGAGGGCGACCAGGAACGCGCCGACAAGGTCTACGAGGGCCTGACACCGCTCGTCGCCGAGGACGTGGCCGAGGTCATCGGGTTCGTCGCGTCCCGGCCGCCGCACGTCAACCTGGACCAGATCATCCTCAAGCCGCGCGATCAGGCCTCGGCCCGGCGGAACATCAAGACCGGCTAACGGCTAGCGCGGGGCCGGGGCGTTCGAGGTGGGCGCCCCGCTGGGCGTGGCCGGGACCGAGGTCTCGCGGACCTCGCCCTTGATGGCCGACATGCCCTGCCAGGTCTCCCAGTCGTAGATCCAGTCGTAGATGTCGCCGTCGGCCTCCGACAACGCGATCCGCGTCCCGGTCACCTCCACCGGGTCGCCGTAGACCGCGACCCGGAAGTAGCGTTCGGCGTCGGCCTCCGACAGGTTGATGCATCCGTTGGTGACGTTCGCCGATCCCTGCACGTTCACGGTCGCCGGGTTCGCGTGGATGAACTCGCCGTTGTTGGAGATCCGCACGGCCCAGCGTTCGCGGATGTTGAAGTAACCCGCGGCCGGGTTGCTCATGAAGAACTCTTCGTACTTCTCGGTGACCACGTGGATGCCCGAGCGCGTGACGTTCCGGTCGAGGTCGCCGCCGCCGTAGCTGCACGGCAGCGCCATGAGTTCGACACCGTCGCGGAGCACCACGATCCGGTGCGAGGACTCCTCGGCCTTCACCACCTGGGCCCGCCCGATGGCGAAGTCGCTGGTCACGTCGGCCGCGCCGTACGCGCCGCCGCCGTGGTCGAGGCCGTACAGCTTGGCTGCCATGCTGACCTTCGTGCCGGGTGCGTAGTACTCGCGGGGGCGCCAGTGCACGCGGGAGCCGTTGTCCTCGCCGAGCCACGCCCACGACCCCTCGGTGGGTGGTGTGGTGGTGACGGTCAGCGCCCGCTCCACGGCCTCCTTGTCCTCGACCGTCCCGTTGAACTTCAGGATGATCGGCGCCGCGATGCCGACCTCCTGACCGTCGCCGATGTTGACGACGACGTTCACCTGACTCGACGGCTGCAGCGTGGTGAACGTCCCGGCGACCGGCACGACCTTGCGATCGAGACCCACCGCCGTTCCGCTCCAGGTGTATTCGGTGCCGTAACCGAGGGGCTCGCCGATCGTGTAGGTCGTCCGGTCCTCCGACAACTGACCCTTCACCACGACGCCGCGCGGGTTGGTCAGCTTCACGTCGGGGTTGAGGGAACCGTCGGTCGCCTTGACCGAGAACTCGGCGGTCGGGGTGGCCGGCTCGGCATCGAGGGCCGGGGTGAAAGTCAGGGTGACCGGCGGGTCGGCCGGTGTGTCGTCTCCGGGGCCGAGGCCGGAGCCGGAGCAGGCCGCCACCGCGACCCCGAGCGCTCCGACCCCGGCCGCGGCGAGCACGGAGCGTCGGTTCACCGAGGTCTGGGGAGTCATCACCGCAACAACAGTACCGATGCGCCGCCTCGCATCGGTGGTGTGCGGCCGCGGGGCAGGTGGTCAGGCGTCCGGGGCGTCGTCGTCGCGGGCCGCGCGTCCGGTTCGCACGGACGGCAGGTGCGCGCGCTCGCCGGCGTGGTCCATCATCGACAGCACCTCCGCCGGGCCCTGATACGCGCAGATGGCGTGCGGGATCATCGTCGAGAACTCCGCGGCGTCACCTTCGGGCACGAGGATCGTGCGGTCGCCCAGCCACAGCCTCACGGTTCCCGACAGCACCGTGAACCATTCGTAGCCCGGATGGACGCGCAGGTCACCGACGGGTTGCTCGCGGTCGAACCGCATCTTCGCCACGGTGACACCCTGTGGGGCGTTCTCCCGCGAGAGCAGCCACATCGTCATGCCCTCCACCTCGTGTGGCTGGGGCCGGATCACGACATCGGTGTCGTCCGCCGGTTCGACCAGCTGATCCAGGGTCGTGCCCAGCGCGCGGGCGATCGGTACGAGCTGGTCGAGCGCCACCCGCCGATGCCCGGTCTCGATCCGACTCAGTGTGGACGGCGACAGATAGCACCGGGCGGCGAGCGCGTCGAGCGTCCAGCCCCTGGCGATGCGGAGGCCGCGGATGCGCTGGCGGACGACCGCGTCGAGTTCTTGCGTCATTGGCAAGATGCTATGCCATCCGGGCATGGCGGCGCTACCGTGGGGTCATGACCAGCACGCACCATCCCCATCCGACCGCCGGACATCACGAGCACGCGAACCACACCGACCACCACAACCACGCCCGGCTCGCCGCGGTCCTCGACCTCGACGCCGAGCTCATGGCCGACTACCTCGAGGACGCCGCCCGCCTCGTCGCGGAGACCCTGGGGCGCGTACCCGCGCGAATCGCCGATCTCGGGGCGGGGACCGGGACCGGCACCGAGGCACTCGCCCGCCGCTTCCCGCACGCCTCGATCCTGGCGGTGGACGGGTCGTCCGACATGGTCGCGCTCGTCGAACGACGCGCACGGGAGGGCGGTTTCGACGATCGGGTGACCGCCGTCGTCGCCGATCTCGACGACGGACTGCCGCCGCTCGGAACGCCCGACGTCGTGTGGGCGGCGATGTCGCTGCATCACGTCGCCGATCCGCGGCGCCTGTTGCGGGAGGCCGCGACCTCGCTCGGACCGGAGGGCATCGTCGTGATCACCGAGATGGCGGGCGTCCCGCGTTTCGTCCCCGCCCACGAGGACGCCGAACTGCTCGGGCTGCAGGACCGCTGCCAGACCGCGGCCGCCGGGGCCGGGTGGGAGGCGCTCGTGGACTGGACCGACGCGTTTCACGACGTCGACTACGAGGTACTCCGCGCGGAGACCGTCCACGTCCGGCGCAGCGACCCGAGCCAGTCGGTCGCGCGGTACGCCCGGCACTGGTTCGCCCAGTTCCGGCATCGCTTGGCCGACACCCTCGATCCCGCCGACCTCGCCCTGCTCGACGACTTGACCGAGGCAGACGCGCGGAATCGTCTCGATGACCTGACCCTCGCCGCCGGACGACTCCTCTGGATCGCCCGGCCGCGCACCTCCCCCATTCCCACCCCCGAGAGCGAGCAACGATGACCAACTCCTCATCCGCCCGAAAAGATTTCCCCACAACCGAATACGACGTGGCCATCGTCGGCGGCGGAGCTGCCGGACTCAGCGCCGCGACCGTCCTCGCGCGATCACTGCGCAAGGTCGTGGTCATCGACGCGGGGCAACCGCGCAACGCACCGGCGGCCGGCGCCCACAATGTGCTGGGGCAGGACGGGATCGCACCCCTGGAGCTACTCGCCCGCGGCCGGGCGGAGGCGACGGGATACGGCGCCGAGATCCGTTCCGGCACAGTCGCCGACGCGGCCGGCACCGTCGACGACTTCACCCTGCGTCTGTCCTCCGGCGAGGTCGTCGCGGCCCGTCGCCTCATCCTGGCGACCGGCCTGGTCGACGAACTCCCCGACCTCCCCGGCGTCGCGGAGTTGTGGGGACACGATGTGCTGCACTGCCCGTACTGCCACGGCTACGAGGTCCGCGGAACACGCATCGTGCAGATCGCGACGAGCCCGATGTCGGCGCATCAGGCACTGATGTTCCGCCAGCTCAGCGACCGGGTGACCGTGGTCGCGCACGATCCCGACGCCCTGTCGGACGACGACCGGTCGCACTTCGCCGCGGTCGGCATCGACATCGTCGACGCCCGCGTCGAGCGCGTCCGGACGCGCGCGGAGAACGGTTCTGCCCACCTCGACGGCGTGCTCCTGACCGACGGCACCGTGGTCGAGGCCGACGCGGTGGTCGTCTCGCCGCGATTCATCGTCCGCGGCGACCTCTACGAGCGACTCGGCGGCACCCTCGACGACGGCCCGATGGGCGGGTTGGTCGGGACCGGCCCGATGGGCGAGACCGCGTTGCCGGGCGTGTGGGCAGTGGGCAACACCACCACCGTGCATGCGATGGTGACCGTCGCCATGGGCGAGGGCGTGTCCGCCGGTGCCGCGGTCAACGCCAGCCTGGTCATGGCCGACCTCGACGCCAAGGTCTCCGCCCTGGCGTGACCGATGCCGGTCCGCAGATCCGCGGCCGGCCGCCTACTCGGGGAATCCGTCGAGCACGGCGGCCGACGCGGACAGCCCGAGCCGGGTCGCCCCCCCGGCGATGAGCTCAGCGGCCGCCTCGGCGGTCCGGATGCCACCGCTCGCCTTGACTCCCACCCGGTCGCTCACCGCGGCGCGCATCAGTTGCACCGCCTCGACGCTCGCGCCGCCCGCCGGATGGAACCCGGTCGACGTCTTCACCATCGACGCACCGGCCCGCTCGGCGCGGCGGCACACCTCGGTGACGGTGTCAGGCCCGGCGAACTGCAGCAGCGCGGCCGATTCGATGATCACCTTCAGGAGGGTGTCGTCGCCGACGGCCTCCCGGACGGTCAGGACGTCGGCGAACACCTCGTCGAACCGGCCGTCGACGGCCGCACCCACATCGATCACCATGTCGATCTCGTCGGCCCCGGAGTCGACGGCCAGACGCGCCTCGGCCGCCTTGACCAGCGAGTGGTGTTTCCCTGACGGGAACCCGGCCACGACACAGGTCCGCAGTTCCCCGGTGTCGATCGGCAACATCGACGGCGAGAGGCAGACGGCGAGCACCCCGAGTCGTGCGGCCTCGGCGACCGTGGCCTCCGCGTCGGCCCGGGTCGCCTCGGGTTTGAGCAAGGTGTGGTCGATGATGGCGGCGACGTCGCCGCGTCGCAGGTCCTTGTTCGTCACACCGACGAGCTTGGCACACTGACTGTCGTGGCCCCCGCACAGACGATCCCGACAGACCAGACCGAGCGCCGCTACGTGCTGACGCTCGGCTGCCCCGACCGCACCGGCATCGTGGCGCGGATCTCGACCTTCCTCACCGATGTCGGGGGCTGGATCACCGAGGCGGCCTATCACTCCGACGAGGAGACCGGGTGGTTCTTCACCCGCCAGGCCATCCGCGCGGATTCGGTGTCGTCGACCGCGGACGAACTGCGCGCGCGCTTCGCGTCGGAGGTGGCCGCCGAACTCGGACCCGAAACGGAGTGGCGCCTCACCGATTCGCGAGAGACGAAGTCCGTGGTCCTCCTGGTGAGCAAGGAGACCCACTGCCTCATCGACCTGCTCGGACGTGCACATCGTGGAGAACTGCCGGCGGCCATCCGGGCGGTCGTCGGCAACCACCGCGAGCTGGAAGACCTGGCCACTCGGTTCGGTATCCCGTTCCACCATGTTCCGTTCGCGAGCGAGCGCAAGGCCGAGGCCTTCGGCGAGCTGGGGCGGATCGTCGAGGGTTATGACCCCGACGCCGTGGTGCTCGCGCGCTTCATGCAGATCCTGCCGCCGCAGCTGTGCGATGCGTGGGCCGGGCGGGCCATCAACATCCACCACAGCTTCCTGCCCAGCTTCATCGGCGCCCGGCCCTATCATCAGGCCTTCGCGCGCGGTGTGAAACTGATCGGCGCCACCTGCCACTACGTCACCGCCGACCTCGACGCCGGTCCGATCATCGAACAGGACGTCATCCGCGTCGACCACAGCGACTCGGTCGCCGACATGGTCCGACAGGGTCGCGACATCGAGGCCCTGGTGCTTTCCCGCGGTCTGCGCTGGCATCTCGAGGACCGCGTACTGGTCCACGGGCGCAAGACCGTCGTCTTCACCTGAGGTCCCTACACAGCACACCGCCCCGCGACGTGGCGTCGCGGGGCGGTGTGAAGTCTGTGTCGTAGGCGACTACTCGACGGTTCCGCCATCGTCGCCACCGAGCGAACCGGTGACCAGGTTGCCGATGATCTCCTCGATAGCGCCGGAGATGCCACCCTCGATTGCGTCAGACATATCTGCTCCCTTCGTCATCGGTGAGATTGTTCGTTGATCACCGTCCGCTCTCACCCGTGCGTCGGCTCGACGCCGACGTTACATATTCATTTCGGGAATGTCTCCCCTATCAGCGAAACCAGCTTTCGCATATCGCAACAATCGGACCCACGGAAACAGCGTTTTCCCTGCTGAAAGCGCAACGTTGCCCGAATTGAAATCATCGGAAATCGAATGTGATCACCCGTGTAATGCATCGAAAATGCAACGTCCGGACGCCTGCGTCAAATACAGACTCGGCCCAGAAACAGTTCAGCAGTTGATGCCGTCGGGGCCATCAACTGCTGAACCGGTGGTGAGTCGGGTCGATTCAGGTCTCCGAATCGCTGCCATCGAGCGAACCGCCGCCGATCGAACCCGCGTCACCGAGCCCGCCGATGATCGCCTCGACCGCGCCTCCGATCGCACCCGCGAGACCGCCCTCGACTATGCCTGCCATATCCGTCTCCTCTGATGATGGTGAGATGCCTGAGTGTCGGTCGCGCGTCTCACCTGGTCACACGACTCGGGGGCGACGTTACAGACCGATCACGGAATCGTCCTGCGATATGAATAATTCTTGGTTTGGGTTCTCAAATGCCGTTCTAAACAACACATGAATCTCGTGCCATCGACCGCGGAATACACCCGACCGGAAACATTCGCGGGGATTTCATGGTGGCATGGAACAATGGTCAGCATTCACGCGACCGGGACTCGATCACGGTCGTTGACGGCCGCCGACCGCCCGCCCGCGCTCGACCTTCTCGCGGCGGGAATGCAGGAGGTCCCGGTCTATCGATGGCTCCTGGGCGAGAACTCCCCGCCCGAAGTGTTCCGGTGGTATGGCGACGTCCTCTTCACCGATCTCCTACCGGGCCTGCGGGGCCTGTTCGCCACCACCGGGGAATTGACCGGACTGATCGCGGTGGCGGGCCCCGATCATCGGACCCAACCGGTCGACGACGAACTGGCGAACCGTACACGCCATTTCGTGACCGCCCTGGATGGTTTGATTCCACGATTCCGTGAACTCCAGGAGAAATCGCGTGCGCTCGCGATCGATTCCGCGCACAGCATCGTGTTCGCGCTCGTCCACCCGGCCCATCGAAGGAACGGCACTCTCGCGGCGATGCTC
Organism: Gordonia sp. BP-119; assembly: GCF_016924115.1. Classification (NCBI taxonomy): domain Bacteria; kingdom Bacillati; phylum Actinomycetota; class Actinomycetes; order Mycobacteriales; family Gordoniaceae; genus Gordonia; species Gordonia sp. BP-119. Next base: position 11,653 of record NZ_JAFFZF010000009.1, on the reverse strand, counting down.
GAACCCGTCCTGCAGGAGGCCCTCGGCGCGGGGTCGCCGGTCACCGCCAGCACGGCCGACGCCCACATGGTCGACGTGTACGCACGGAAGTGGGGCGGCCGGGTCTACGAAGAGTTCACGCTGACCGACGGACCGACGGTCTGGTTCCTGACCGTCGACCCGCCGCCGGCGGTCTGAGTCCCAGTCCCGGTCAGACCGAGCAACCGCCCGACTGGCTCTGCGACGACGTGCCGGTCATCTCACTGGTCAGCTGCACGTCCGAACCGCTGATGGCGAACTCTAGCCCGCTGTCGGTCACCTCGAGCGAGTCGACCTGCACCTCGTCGAAGAACGGGCCGAGCGACGACGTCGTGATCTGGTCGACGATCTGCTGCGCGAAGTCCGGCGGGATGCCGAAGACCAGGGCGCTGGCCTTCACGACCTCGAAGTCGACCCGGCCGTCGTTCAGCACCGGTTTGATGGTCGCCGACACCGGCACCTGGAAGACCATGACCGGGAAGGCGGCCTGCACCTCGAAGGTGCCGTCGGCCGCATTGCCGGTGATCTGCTCGACCGCGCCGACGCCACCGGTCGGGGTGCCGGTGCTCTGACCGGACGCCCCGGCCTGCTCCTTGCTGAGTTCGACGATCCGCTCGTAGGGGATGAAACCCGTGCCGTCGAGACTCTGGATGTCGGTGGAGTTCTCGGTGCCCGAGATTCCGTCCGCACGCATGTGCAGACGGACGCCCCCGGCACTGTCATCGGTGTCGACCTGTACGAACGGGATGTCGCCGCTGCCCTGCAGGAGGATCGGCTTACGGCTGAGCGACACCTCGGTCGGCACGCCGGTCAGCCCGCTGAAGGATTCCTCGAGACAGTTGGTGACCTTGTTGCGCAGGTACAGCTCGCTGCCGACCGCGGCGATGACCGCGAGGAGCAGCACACCGACGACGCTGAGGGCGACGATCTTGCGGGTGCTCCGCTTCTTGCGCGGGGAGGTGAGGACCGGTCCGCTGCCGGTGGAGTCGGCGGGTCCCGGAGGAATCGGTCCCGAGGCGGCCGTCCCGGCCCCGTACGGGTCTTCGCCGGGCGCGAACTGCGAGGTGGGGGGCTTGGCACCGCCGATGGTGCCGGTGTCGGCGTCGGACGGCGGGATGGCCGAGTAGGCCTGTGCTCCCGGGACGATCGGTTCGGTCGCGAACTGCTCGGTCGCGGGCGGCTCGCCCTGTTCGGTGCCGGACACCGGACGCCATTCGCCGCCCTGGCCCGTCGAGGTCGGCTCACCGGTCGCGGGATCGGGATCGCCGGGGTTGTTCGTGTTCGGATCGTGCTTGCCGGTTGCGTCGGCGGGGTCCCCGGATGAGGAATCGGGGCGGGGCGTGTTGCTGTCGCTCATGGGTTCCGTCCTGGGTCGTCTGACTCGCGGAGCCGCGTGTGGGCCGGCGTCACGTCGTTGTCCGTCTCGCCGCCGACCGGCAGTGGGCGCTCGTTGGCGAGGACTGCCAGTTGCGTACGGGCTTGGTCGACCAGTGCTAGGTCGAGGTCGTGCACGTCCACCCGGATGCTATCCGGATACGCGGCGACCAACGTACCGAATGGGTCTGTGATTTGGCTGTGTCCGATTCCGGTCGGCGCACTCGACGACGCGGCCGCCTCGTCGGTGGGAAACGCCTGGTCGACGGCCACGACGAAGGTCGTCGAGTCCAGCGCTCGGGCCGAGGCCAGCACCTCCCACTGACGGAGTTTGCCCGGTCCGGAACCCCACGACGTGGGTACCACGATCACCTGGGCGCCCCTCCGTGCGAGGTGGGTGAACAAGGCGGGGAATCGGATGTCGTAGCAGGTGGCCACGCCGACGGTGACGTCGCCGACCGCGAAGGTCAGCGGCTCCGCTCCGGCGGCCACATTCTTCGACTCGGTGAATCCGAAGGCGTCGTAGAGATGGATCTTGTGGTACCCGCGGCGTGTCCCGTCCGGGTGTGCGACGACGACGGTGTTGCGGACCCGGCCGTCGCCGGCGGGTGTGAACATCCCGGCCACCACCGTGACCCCTGACGCCGCGGCGACTTCGGACACCCCGCGCGCCCACGGACCGTCGAGATCCTCGGCGACCGGCTTCAGCGGCACCCCGAACCGGCACATCGTGGCCTCGGGGAAGACGACGAGCTCCGCGCCGCGTGACGCCGCGTCGGCGGTGGCCGCACGCACCGTCTCGAGGTTGGCGGTGGGGTCGTCGGTCGAACTGATCTGGGCCATCGCGACACGCATGACGGCCACATTATCCAGCCGGTGCGACGGTCTCCCAGGGAACCGTGAGCACGTTGTCGGACAGGCGGCGCCGCGGCACCTCGCAGTCGACCCCACGGTCGCGCAGCAGACCGACCGCATGCACCCAGCGGGCGCGCGGGCCGTACGGCGCCAGCGGCGCGGCGATGTCCCAGCACTGATCGGCCAGGGCCAGCAGCGTATGGATCCGCTCGCCCGGCACGTTGCGATGGATCAGCGCCTTGGGCAGTCGCTCGGCCAGGTCCGACGGACGGTCCGAATGCTCCGGCGCCCAGCTGAGGGTCAGGCTCACCGGCCCGTCGACGTCGAGCAGGACCCAGCTGCACCGTCGGCCGATCTCATCGCACGTGCCCTCGACGATGACCCCGCCCGGCGCAAGCGCGGAGCGCATTCGTGCCCATGCGTCGTCGACCTCGTTCTCGTCGTACTGACGCAGCACGTTGAACGCGCGCACCACCCGGGGTCGCAGGCCGCCCAGCTCGAAGCCGCCGAGACCGAACCGCACGCCGGCACGGGGCTCGACCACGCGGGCAGGGTCGATCTCGAGACCGACCATCTCCAGATCCGGGGCGACCGCGCGGAGCCGTTCGGCCATCTCGACGGTCGTGTCCGGACGCGCACCGTAGCCGAGGTCGACGACCAGCGGCCGGGGCACGTCCAGGGCGGCACGCACCCGCGGGGAGTGGACCATCCACCTGTCCACCCGCCGGAGCCGGTTGATGTTCGTCGTGCCCCGGGTGACCCGGCCCTGCGGTCTGTGCTCGATGCGCTCGGACCTGACGGACGGGCGGCCGGCTCGGATCACAAGTTCTTGTCGACCCAGTCCTTGGCGTACTCCGCCTCGGCGCGGAACAGGTCGACGAGGTTGATCAGGATCATCTGCTCGAGCTTGCCGTTGACGAACGGGACGAAGACCTTCGCCTCACTGGTCCGGCGGATCGTGCAGCCACCGTTCTCGGTGGGGAAGAGTTCCTGCCAACCGTTGAGGCTGCCCGGTCCCGCCGGGATCGAGGCGTTGTAGGTGCCCTTCGTGTTGTCCGGGTCGAACGGGCCCAGGGTCTCCTCGCGGGTGATGACCATGTCCTTCTTCATCACCGTCTGCGCGAGCGCGGGCAGCTGGTCGCGCCCGATCGTCTGCTTGAGGACCACCCGGATACCCGTCTCGTCGGAGACGAAGGAATCGACCTCGCAATGCGGGGAGATCATCTGGAAGCCCGCCATCATGTCGTCCCAGTACTGCTTGATGCTCTGGGCCTGGTAGAGCTTCTCCGCGGACTGCGTGTACCGAGCGGAGTAGCTGAGCCGTCGTGCCATGCAGACCAGGCTACGTCAGCGGATTCTCGGTCTCCCACTCGACGGTGTGTCCGCGCTCGGCGTCGAGCAGCGCCGACAGCTCGCTGACCACCGACTTCTCGATCTTCCCGCCGAACAGCGGGAGATTCACCGACACCTCGGCGCGGTTGTCGGTGGTCGCCGGGTCACCCGACGTCACGGTGGTGCCGGTGACGTCGACCGGCACCGGCGCCCCGTCGACCGTGGCATGCGTCTCCCCCTCGATCCGGTCGCCGACCAGGCGGTATGTGTTCTTGCGCGGGATTCGGAGGTCGCCCGGCATGACCTTGGTGACCGCGGAGGGCAGCTTGTCGGCGGGAATGCCCTGCTGGATCTCGACGGTGACCGTGTCCTCGCCGATGGTCACCTTCTCGACATGCCCGTGCCCGGAGTTCATACGCTCCACCAGGTCGTGCCAGTACTTCTCGGTGGTGTAGATCGCCCACAGACGCGCGGTGGAGAAGGGATAGGACACCGTGTGCTGCAGCTTGCTCGCCATGATGAGAACGCTACCGCCCGCCGGTTAACGTTGAGGACGTGACCGACACGCAGGCGCCGCTGAGCGCGCCCCTCGCCGAGCTGACCACCCTGCGTCTGGGTGGGCCCGCCCGCGAGATCATCCGCTGCGAAGACACCCGCACCATCGTGGAGACCATCCTCGACCTCGATGCACGGTCCGAGCCGGTCCTCGTCGTCGGCGGCGGTTCCAACCTCGTCATCGGCGACGCCGGGTTCGACGGGACGGCGGTCGTACTCGCCAGCGGCCGCGTCGAGTTCGGTTCTGGCCGTGAGTCGGGACGGCCGCACGTGGTCGCCGACGCCGGCGTGGGCTGGGACCAGCTGGTCGCCGCGACGGTCGACGCCGGTTTCGGCGGGCTCGAGTGCCTCTCCGGGATCCCCGGCGCGGCCGGGGCGACCCCGGTGCAGAACGTCGGGGCATACGGCGTCGAGGTGGCCGACATCCTCCGATCGGTTCAGGTCCTCGATCGACGCTCAGGCAACCTGCGGTGGGTCTCCCCCACCGAGCTCGGTCTGGGCTACCGGACCAGCAATCTCAAGCACCGGCACGACTTCGTGGTCGTCGCGGTCTCGTTCTGGCTCAACGACGATCGCGTGAGCCAGCCGATCCGCTACCGCGAACTCGCGACCTGCGTGGGGGTCGAGCCGGACGATCGGGTCGACGCCGCCACGGTGCGTGCAGCCGTGCTCGACCTGCGCGCGGGCAAGGGCATGGTGCTCGACGCGACGGACTTCGACACCTGGAGCGCCGGTTCGTTCTTCACCAACCCGATCGTGCCGGGCGATGACGCCCCGGCGGTGCTCGACCGGATCGCGGCGCGCGTCGGCGACGATGTCGCGATCCCCGCCTATCGCGCAGGCACCGATGACACCGACGCGGCGATCAAACTGTCGGCCGGGTGGCTGATCGAACGGGCAGGCTTCCACCGTGGGCACCCGGGCCCGGACGCGGCGGTCCGACTCTCGACGAAGCACACTCTGGCGCTGACCAATCGGGGCGCCGCCACCACCGCCCAGCTCCTCGATCTGGCTCGCGAGGTCCGCGACGGCGTCGTCGAGGCGTTCGGGGTGACATTGCGGCCCGAGCCGGTTCTGGTCAACTGCAGTCTGTGACGGGAAGGACCGGTCAGACCGACTGGGCGTCCTTCAGATCCGCTGTCTCCCGGGAACTCTCGGCGACGACGTCGTCGAGCAGGGCGTTGAAGCGCTCGGCGGCCTCGATGCTCGACATGTGTCCGACGCCGTCGTAGACGACCAGCTCTCGCAGCGAACCGTTGCGGCGCAACACCTCGGCGATCTGCTCGGCGTGTACCTGCGGGGTGAGCCGGTCCTCGGTGCCGACGACCACGGTGGTCGGCACCGTCAACGCCTCGAGTCCGGCGGTCACATCGAGCTTCCCCATCGCCGAACCCCACCCGGCCCGAGCGCGCGGCGGGCACGAGCCGATCATCTCGTCGACGAACTCGACGTGCGCCCGGCGGGCGTGCGGCCCGAGGGCGACGTAGTGCGAGAAGCGGACGCCGTAGGACGTCTTCGGGATCGGAACCGGGACCGAGGTGATCATCTTCGCGGCGGCCGGCGCGAACGGTTTGGCGTACACCGGCAGATCGACCGGGATCAGCAGGTGGTTGTCCATGACCGCCTTGGCGGCGGTCGAGACCAGCACCACCGACGACACCAGCGATCCGACCTTCTCGGGGTATTGGGCCGCCCACGACATGATGGTCATGCCGCCCATGCTGTGCCCCACCAGGATTGCGCGGCGACCGGCCGGCACTGCCGCCTCGAGCACCGCGTCGAGGTCCTCACCGAGCATGGCGACGGTCGGTCGGCGGTGGCCGCGCTCACTGCCACCGTGGCCGCGCTGGTCGTACGTGACGACCCGGCGGGAGCCGCCCTCGGAGGCGGCCAGGTGGTTGATCTGCGGGTACCAGTAGGCGGTGTTGCAGGTCCAGCCGTGGACCATCACGATGACGTCGCCGGTGTCGTCGGCGCCGGGGCCGTCGGGGTCACCGTAGACCTCGACATTGAGACGGGCCCCGTCCGCGGTCGGGACCTCGAGACGTTGCGGGGCGTTGTCCGGGCGGGTGAGGAGATCGTCCGGGCCGTCGTCGACGGCGAATTCGGCCTGCAGTGCCTCGCGCGCGAGTCGCGCGAAGACGGTTCCGATTCCCAGCGCGACCACGCCCGCCCCGATCGCGGTGGCAACGCTGCCCGCACTGGCCACAGACTTCGTGTTCATCCGGCACTCCTCACCTGTCGAGGACCTCACTGGTCCTCTGCGAGGCACCGAATCCGGCTCAGCGCCCCGTCTCGGGGTTCAATGTACCAACGTCCGTTGTCTCATAGTCCGTCTGTGCCGGCTCCGACTCCTCGTCGGCGGGCAGGACCGGCGGGGGCACCTCGGCGTCGAAGTAGGTCGCCGCCTCCCCGATCGCCTTGGAGATCTGCTCGTCGAGCGCCTTGCGGAACGTCGTCTCGACGATCTCGTGGGCGATGGGCCGAACCGTCTGGATCAGGTCGGCCATCTCGCTGACGCCGGCCTCGCCCAGGTCGGGGAGGTTCTCGTCGAAGTACTTGTCGGTGATGATCGAGACGAAGCTGGTGGCGACATCTTCGAGGTCTTCCTGGACGCGGACCCACCGGTCGAGCAGGACATCGATGTCGACCCCGCTCTTGACCAGGATCTCGGCCCCCTCGAGCAATTCCGGGTTGCGAATCGCGTAGTGCGCGCCGTCCTTCGCCAGCAGTCCGAGCTTCTGGCTGAGCGCGATCGACCGGTCGCTGGCGTTCAGCGTCTTGCGCAACTCGGTGATGGTGATCGTCGCCGCGCGCTTGAAGTTGCGGAACCGGCCGCCCTTCGGTGTGCCGCGCAGGATCTGCTCCACCCGCATGCCGTGATGCGCCGCGTGCAGCAGCTCACTGATGGTGGCGAAGGTGTAACCGCGCTCGAGCATGCGCGAGATCAGGTTCAGCCGGACGAGGTGCTGGTCGGAATACCAACCGGCGCGTCCGCGAATGGTGGGCGGCGGCAACAGTCCGCGGTCCTGATAGACCCGGATGTTGCGAACGCTGACCCCGGACGCCTCCGCCAGGTCGTTGATCCGATACTCCGCCACGATGCGTCAGGCCCTTTTGCTGAACCAGGATTTGCCCTGGATGTCGTCGACCCGTTTGCGTACGTCGACGAGGTAGACGAGCATCGCGACCACTCCGATGATGTACAGCAACGTCGGCGCCTGGAAAAACCAGATGAATAGGACCGCCGCAGCAAGGATCGACACCCAAATGACCTTGCTCTGGCGGTCAACCGCAGGGAACGCATCCGGACGTTGAATTGCCGCGTGGATGAGAGCGACGACCGCTGCGACACCCGCGACCACAGTAAGCGCCCACAAGATCAAGCTCTGTCCAGCTGCCATAACCATCAAGAAGTCCACGTCGAACACTGTAGTCGCGCGAGTGCCGTTTGCTGCGACACCCTACGACGCGGTGCGGTCACCCGGCACGTCGACGATCATTCGGCGCCGGGAGACGCCTTCTTCGCCGGGGCCTTTTGGGTAGCAGCCTTCTTGGCCGGGGTCTGCTTCGCGGCGGCCTTTTTCGCCGGGGTCTTCTTGACCGCGGTCTGTGTGGTCGCAGCCTTCTTCGCCGGAGCCTTCTTCGCCGGGGTCTTCTTGGCCGGTGCCTTCTTGGCGGCGGTCTTCGCGGCAGCCCGCTCGGCCGGACCCTTGACGGCGGCGGCCTTCTTGGCGGGCGCCTTGGCCGGCGCCGCCTTCTCCGTCGCCGCCTTCTTCGCCGGAGTGCTCTTGGCCGGCGCACTCTTGGCCGGGACCTTGGTCGCCGGAGTCTTTGTCGCCGGGGCCGTCTTCGCCACTTCCTTCGCCGGCGATGCCTTCTTCGCCGCTTCCTTGGCCGGCGCCGTCTTGACTGCGGCTTTCTCGGCGGGTGCCGCCTTCTTCGCCGGCGCCGCCTTCGTCGCGGCCTTCGCCGGCGGAACGATGTCGCCTCCCGACTTCACCGGCGGCTCGATGCGTGGCTTCTCGTCGCGGGGCGCATCGTCGGCCCGGTTCGCCAGCTTCAGCGCACGTTCGCCGACCGCCCGCGTCTGCTCGGAGATCGTCCCCAGCGCGTCTTCGGTGAGACCGACGGCGTCGTTGTACACCTTCTCGAGCTTCGGCAGGTTCTCGCCGACGAGCGGTTGTGACTTGAGCTTCTCCACCGCCTCGTCGCGTCGTTCCGCCAGCGCAGTCAGCAGTCCCGCGGCCACCGCGAGGTACGCCTCGGCCACCTTGCGCAGTTCCTCCGGGGAGAACCGCGCCTTCAGATCCTCGATCTCGGCGGGCAATTCGACCGGCAGCGCCGACAGTTTGGTCCTCGCGTCCTCGAAGATGGCCAGTGCCGTGGCTAGCGCCTCGTCGATCCGGGCCTGGGCGTCGTCCCGCGAACCGGTGATCCGCGCCTCGAGCTTGGACTGTGTCGAACCGACCGTCTCGGCGAGTTTGGACTGGGTGTTCTCGACGGTCTCGGCGATCTTGGATTGCGCGTCGGCGACCTTCGCCTGGGTCGACCCGACGGTCTCGACGAGCTTCGATTGGGCTTGCTCGCTCGCGGCCTCGCCGCGCTCACGCACGTCTGCGAGCAAGGCAGCCACCTGCCCCACGGCTGTGGTCAACGGGTTCTCGCTCATCAACTACTCCTTGCCGGTCGACTCGATCGTGTTCTCTTTCCGGAACGACTCGTAGATCTCCAGCAACATCTGCTTCTGACGTTCGTTGATGGAGTCATCTGCGATGAGAGCATCACGGACCGGGCTCGCGGGCCGTTCTTCGAGTATCCCCGCCCGCACGTACAGGACCTCGGCCGACACGCGGAGACCCTTGGCGATCTGGGCGAGCACTTCCGCCGACGGTTTCCGCAGGCCGCGTTCGATCTGGCTCAGGTAGGGGTTGCTCACGCCCGCCCGCTCGGCGAGCTGGCGCAGCGAGACCTTGCCCGCGACCCGCTGGGACCGGATGAACGCACCGATGTCCTGGGCCGCGTTGGCGACGGCCTCGACCGCCTCCACCGCGATGGGGGTCGTCGAATCAGGGTCGTCGCCGGCCACCTCGGCGCCGGAAACGCGGTCAGCAGTGGAGCTTTCACCCGGTGCGGCGGAGTCGGCGACCGAGGCGTGGTCCGCGCCGGGGGACGCTTCATCCTTCTCGGACTGCATCAACGCTCCGTTCTCATGGTGGGGCCCGACGTTCGGCGATGTGTCCGACTTTCGGCCCGTTCTCCCAGTATCAACACCAGTGCTAGCCCGTGCAAGCACACAGCAAACTCCCGGTTCGACGCCGCGAACGATGCGGCGACGATGCGTCAGGAGAAGATCAGCACCGAGGTGGAGTAGATGACGAGCCCAGCGAGTGCGCCGACGACGGTGCCGTTGATCCGGATGAACTGCAGGTCGCGGCCGACCTGTAGTTCGATCTTGCGGCTCGTGTCATCGGCATCCCAACCACGCACGGTCTCGGTGATGACCGAGATGATCTCCTGTGAGTAGTTCGCGGCGACGTGGTGCGCGACCCGCGCCACCCAGCCGTTCATCTTCTCCTGCAGCGGCCGGTCGTCGCGGACACGTTCCGCGAGTTGGATGATGGAGTCCGACAAAGTGTTCCGCAGCGTGCTGTTCGGGTCCGACAGCATCTCCTCGATGACGGCCTTGCCGGTCTGCCACGCCGTCGACGCGGCACCGGTCACCTCGTCGCGCCCGACCAGTTCGAGCTTGAGAGCCTCGAACTTGGCGATCATCTCGGGGTCGTGTTGCAGATCGTCGGCGAACTTCTCCACGAATTCGTGCATGGCACGCCGTAATTCGTGATCGGGATCCACTCGCACCTTGTAGGTGAAGTCGACGAGCTCGCGATAGATCCGGTCCCCCACCAGACTGTTGACGAACTTCGGCGTCCACTGGGGTCCGTCCCGGTCCACGACCCGATCGATCAGATCCTGGCTGCCGACCGCCCATTCATGAGCCCGGTCACACAGCAGCTGGAATACCGGCTCCAGACGATCCTCGGCGATCAGCTGTTCGAGGATGCGGCCGGTGGGCGGCGCCCACTGGGGTTCGGCCGCCCACTTCAACGCGGCCTGGATGAGTTGTTCGACGTCCTCGTCGCGCAGCATCTCCGCGGCGAGCTTGATCGCTCGGGCGGCTTCGCCACTCACCCGCGGCGCGTTGCGCGGGTCGGCCACCCACGTCGACAACCGTCGGGGCAGATCCAGCTGCTCGGCTCGGTACACCACCACATCGGGCGTCATGAAGTTCTCTTCGATGAAGCCGCCGAGTTGTTCGCCGATGTCGTCCTTCTTCTTGCGGATCAGAGCCGTGTGCGGGATCGGGATGCCCAGCGGGTGGCGGAACAGGGCGGTCACCGCGAACCAGTCGGCCAGCGCGCCGACCATCCCGGCTTCGGAGGCCGCGCGGACGTAGCCGACCCAGGCCGCGACGTCGGCGCCGTCGCGATGCTCGAGGTAGCGGGTGAACAGATACACGATCGCGGCGAAGACCAGGAAGCCGGTGGCCACCGCTTTCATCTTGCGAAGGTCCCTGCGTCTGCCCTCGTCGCCGGCGCTGTTCCCGCCGAATCCGGGCGCGGACGCCGTGGCCGGCGGACCGTCGTGCTGACCGGCGACTCCTGGGATGACTGTCGATGCCATGGAACCAGTGTCACCCATCGAGCGACTACGCTGGCTGCGTGATGGCCAACCGCCCGAATCCCGCCGCGGCCGCGCGCGCCGCAGTGGCGGCCGCGGCCAACGTGACGCGCGGGCTGGAACAGGTCCTGACGACGGTCACCGAGTCGGTCGCCGAGACCGGCGCCAAACCCGACGGTCGCAAACAGCGGTGGGAGAAGCACAAGCTCGCCCGACGCACCGAACTCACCGACGGTGTCATCGCCGCGGTCCGTGAACTGGGCGCCGACGTCGGAATGGACGAGATCGCCGCCCACATCGGCGTCTCCAAGACCGTCCTGTACCGCTACTTCGCCGACAAGAGCGACCTCGGCGTCGCGACGACGGTGCGGTTCTTCGAGAAGACGATCTACCCGCGGCTGACCGAGGCCATCGCCGACGATCTCGACGAGTACACGCTCACCCACACCATCATCGGGGTGTACGTGCACGCCGTCGACGACGAACCGCAGCTGTACCGGTTCGCCCTGGCCAGTTCGCCCACCTCGTCACCGGCGCCCGCCGATTCGGTGCGTCTGGTCACCCAGTTGGTGATGGGGAACATCCAGCTGCGGATGGCCGAACGCGGCGCAGATACCACCGGCGCCGAGCTCTGGTCGCACGCGCTCGTGGGCGGTATCCAGCACGTCGTGGACTGGTGGATGACCAAACGCACCCTCAGCGCCGACGAAGTCGTGGATTATCTGACCATGATGGTCTGGAGCGCGGTCGTGGGTGTATGGCAGGTCAACGGGTCCCGGGAGAAGTTCCTGGCGGCGCCGCCTGCGCTCTTCGATCCCCCACCCGCCGACCCCCTGCC
>NZ_JAFFZF010000089.1:0-1939 GCF_016924115.1 Gordonia sp. BP-119 | reverse complement strand
GCCGACCCCCTGCCCGCCGATCCCGCCTCCGGGACCCCCGGCGCCTGATGACGCGCGTCGCTCTCGTCACCGGCGGCAGTCGCGGCGTCGGGTACGGCATCGCTCGTGCGCTCATCGACGACGGGTGGACGACGTATGTCACGTCGCGACAGGGGACCGGCCCCGACGGCGCCCGCGCGCTGCCCTGCGATCACGCCGACGACGCCGCGGTGGCCGCGGTGTTCGACGAGATCACCTTCGGCGCAGGCGGTCTGGATCTTCTCGTCAACAACGCGTGGGCCGCGCCGAAGGGTTTCGGCGGGTTCTCCGACCCGTTCTGGAAGCGACCGGTCGACGACTGGGACACCCTGATCGGCGTCGGACTGCGAGCGCATTACGTGGCCTCGGTGCACGCGGCCCGGCTCATGACCGACGCCGGCCGCGGACTCATCGCCAACATCTCGTCGTTCGGCTCGCGCGGCCATCTGCACTCGGTCCTGTACGGGATGAGCAAGACCGCCCTGGACAAGATGGCCGCGGACATGGCGGTGGAGCTGCGGGGCACCGGTGTCAGCTCGATCTCGTTGTGGCTCGGCCTGATCCGCACCGAGCTGTTGCTGTCGCTGGGCGTCGACGAATTCGCCGGTTTCTCGCTCGCCCGCGCGGAGGACCCCGAGTTCGTCGGCCGGGTCATCTCCCGGCTCGCGGCCGATCCCGGGCTGTCCGACCTCAGCGGCCGCACGCTCGTCACCGCCGAACTCGGTTCCGCCTATGGGATCGTGAACAACGATGGCACGCCGCCGGATTCACATCGCACGGCGTTCGGTGGCGGGCCGCTGTTCCCACCCCCGGCCGAGCCGGCGCCCGCATCCGACCCCGAAAGGACCCCATGACCGCTGGTTGGACCACTCCCGCCGCCGATGCCCTGCGCGCCGGGGCCATCGGGCCGATCGCGTCGTTCGACCCGGAGACGACGCCGGGCTTCGAAGGCGACAAGGCCTCCGGCACGGAGTTGCTCGCGCAGCGCGGCGAGGTTCTCGCCGATCTCCAGGAGTTGTTGTACGCCAACGGCCGGGCCGGTGACCACCGCTCGGTTCTGCTCGTGCTGCAGGGCATGGACACCGCCGGCAAGGGCGGCATCGTGCGCCACGTGGGCGGGATGATGGACCCGCAGGGCCTGTCGATCAAGGGGTTCGGCAAACCCACGAAAGAGGAGTTGCAGCACGACTTCCTGTGGCGCATCCACCGCGCCCTGCCGCCCGCGGGCCGGATCGGGATCTTCGACCGGTCGCACTACGAGGACGTCCTCCCCGTCCGGGTGCACGACCTCGTCCCGCAGTCGGTGTGGGAGAAACGCTACGACCTGATCAACCAGTTCGAGTCCGAACTCGTCGCCGGCGGGACCACCGTAGTCAAGTGTTGCCTCGTGGTGTCGAAGGACGAGCAGAAGAGCCGCCTCGCCGCGCGCCTCGAAAGACCCGACAAGTACTGGAAGTACAACCCGGGCGATGTCGACGAACGCGGTCACTGGGACGCCTACCTCGAGGCATACCAGGCGATCTTCGACCTGACCGACCGCGACTCCGCGCCGTGGTTCGTCATCCCGTCGAACCGCAAGTGGTTCGCGCGCCTCGCGGTGTGCGAACTGCTCATCGACGCGCTCACTCGCCTCGACCTCGACTGGCCCGCCGCCGATTTCGACGTCGAGGCCGAGAAGAGACGACTCGCCGCCGCGGACTGAATTTCCGCTCCCCAATCCGAAAGAGCCACACACTTATTGGTCCCTGATCCGAAAGAGCCACACACTTATTGGTCCCTGAGGTGCGAGCGAAGCGAGCCACGAAGACATCCCAGGGGTGCAAGGTGTCAAGCGGCGAGGTTGGCGCGGTGGTTCCAGGCGGTGTGTTCGTTGTAGAGGGTGCGGTGTTTGAGGCAGCCGTGGAGGATGCCGATGAGCCGG
>NZ_JAFFZF010000088.1:0-2083 GCF_016924115.1 Gordonia sp. BP-119 | reverse complement strand
TTGTATCGGACGGGTGATCGGGTGCGGTGGAGTGGTGTGGGTGAGTTGGAGTATGTGGGTCGTGTTGATTTTCAGGTGAAGTTGCGGGGGCAGCGGATCGAGTTGGGGGAGATCGAAACCGTCCTCGCGAGCGCCGACGACGTGGTCTCGGCAGTCGCGGTGGTGCACGACGACCGGTTGGTCGCGTACGTCACCGGACCCGACGAGTCGGCGGTGTCGCGGCTACGAGACCATGCCGCCCGCAGGCTCGCGTCGTACATGGTTCCCGACACCGTCATGGTGCTCGACGCGTTGCCGCTGAACACCGCGGGCAAGGTCGACCGAAAAGCCCTGCCCGCACCGGATCTCTTCTCCACTCGACGGGTGGAACCGGACACGGACACCGAGCGCGCGATCGCCGGCATGGTCGTCGAGGTGCTCGGCCGTGGTGGGGACGCCACGGCGATCTCGGTGACGGACAGCTTCTTCGAGATCGGCGGACATTCACTGTCGGCCACTCGGGTGGCGGCGCGGGTCGCTCACGTGTTCGGTGTGCCGTTCGGCGTTCGTGAACTCTTCGATGCACCGAGCGTGCGCGCGATGGCTGCTCTCGTCGACGCGACCCGTCGCACCGACAGCGGTTCACCCGCCGAGACAGCAGACCTCGGTTCGATCCCGCGTCCTGCCCGCCTCCCGTTGTCGCCGGCGCAGCAACGCATGTGGTTCATCAACCAGTTCGATCCGGGGTCATCGGCCTACAACATCCCGTTCGCCCTACGGGTGCGTGGTCGTCTCGACGTCGTCGCCTTGCGCGCGGCACTCGCCGATGTGATCGACCGGCACGAGGTGCTGAGGACGCGTTACCCACAGGGCCCGGATGGCCGGCCGTGGCAGGACATCGCCGCGGCTGACGACGTCACCGTCGACCAGTGGTGGCGGACCGCCGGGGTGGAGACGCTGTCCGCGGAACCGTTCGACGTCACCCGCGACCTCCCGATCCGTGCGGGCATCCTCGGAGCCGATCCCGACGACCACGGTGCCGACGACCGCGGTGCCGACGACCGCGGGGCACACGACCACGTGCTGGTCGTCGTGCTGCACCACATCGCCGCCGACGGCGAGTCACTGGCGCCCCTGGTCGACGATCTCCTGCACGCGTACCGGTCCCGCGTCGAGGGTCGCGCGCCTGTCCGTCCTCCGCTCCCGGTGCACTACGCGGACGTCGCGCTCTGGCAGGAGCGCGCCCTGGGCTCGATCGACGATCCGGACTCCGAACTCGGCAGGCAGTCGCGCTGGTGGCGCGATCACCTGGCCGGCCTGCCCGAGGTTCTCGAGTTGCCCACCGACCGACCCCGGCCGCCGGTGGCGTCCCTCCGCGGGGCGGTGGTGGACCTCGACCTGCCCGAGGGTCTCGCACCCCGCATCGAGTCGTTCGCCCGCGCACACGGCGTGACCGTGTTCATGGTCTTGCACGCGTCGGTCGCGGTGGTGCTGTCCCGGTTGTCGGGGACGTCGGACATCGCGGTCGGTTCACCGGTGGCCGGCCGTGGCCGTGCCGAACTCGACGCCCTGATCGGCATGTTCGTCAACACTCTGGTCCTACGCACGGAGGTCGACGCCTCGGCCACCTTCGAGCAACTGGTCCGGTTGGTGCGCAACACCGACCTCGATGCGTTCGCCGCTGCCGACGTGCCCTTCGAGTACCTCGTCGATGCCCTCGCCCCGGCGCGCAGCGAGGCGTTCGCGCCGCTGACCCAGGTGCTGCTGACCCTAGAACAGACCTCCGTGGGGGAGTTGTCCGCGCCGGGACTGACGATCACGCCCGTCGAGGCCGGTGCGCCCGCTGCCCGGTTCGACCTCATGATCGGGATGTCCGCCGATCGGGACGACGCCGGTGCCCTCGCCGGCCTGGCCGGCCGGATCGTGTACGCCACCGACCTCTTCGACGAGCCTACGGTGCGACGCATCGGTGCGCGGATCGTCGACGTCCTCGACGCGGGCCTCGCCGATCCCGACGTGATCGTCGGCGACATCGACCTCGTCGACGCCATCGAGCGCGCCGCCATCGAGGGTTGGTCGCGTGGTGTGGAGGTGGGGTTGGGGT
>NZ_JAFFZF010000087.1:0-2700 GCF_016924115.1 Gordonia sp. BP-119 | reverse complement strand
ACGCCACGCTGTCCCCGGTCACCCCCGCCCGCACCCAACCCACCTACGTGGCCCCCAGCAACAACGACGCCGACCAGCGGCGGACCGCCCAGCGCCCGGCACCAGCCGAGGACACCCGAGCAGACGCCGCCACGACCGGCACCCGCGGCGGAAATAAAACGGACGCAGCCGAACCCGATCGACCCGTCGAGACCACCGCGAGTGTCGCGGTGGTGTATCCGGCTACGCACCCCGGCAACGGGTATCGGCCCACCGCGTCGTGTGCTGATTTCGTGCGGGTGCGGGACGGATATTGCACCGAACCCGGCTGCACCCGTTCAGCGTTCGCGTGCGATCTCGATCACGTCACCGAGTACGACCACACCGACCCCGCCCGGGGTGGGGCGACGTCGAGTGAGAACCTCAACGCAAAATGCCGTCCCGGTCACCTGTTCAAAACCCACGGGGACTGGGTCGATGTGCAATACCGCGACGACGACGGACGCCTGGTCACCGAATACGAGACCCCCGAAGGGGTCACCCTGCCCGGCGACGCCGAAACCCTGGAAGACACCTTCCCCAACCTGCGGCGTATCCGGTTCGAACAAGCCGCCCAAGCCCCACCCACCCCACGGGTGATCACCGCCGTCAACCCGGAGCGCACGCACAGCCGACTGGACGCCAAACTGGCCCGCCGGCGACAAGAACGCGCCCGAAACAAGCGAGCCCGCGAAGAACTCGACCGGTTGGACCCACCCCCGTTCTGACAAACACGAGCGTTCCCCTGATCGGGTGAAAACTAGCCGGTAACTTGTCCTTCTTCCTTGCGGCTGCGAACATTTGACGTGGTTTCACGATCGTGGAGACCGAATCAAACATGCCAATGGCCGGTGATCAGGTCGGCGGCGGGGGCAAGGGCGGGAAGACATGAACGGATTTCGACGGACGCTGCGCGCGTCCACGGTGGGTTGCGCGCTGTGCCTCGGCATGGTCGTACCGACTGCACTGCCCACAACCGCGTCGGCCGCGCCGGTGATTTCGGCCGAGACCCTGGCCACCATCGAGGGACTGAACGACGACGGCGTGTTCCGACCCGCGGAACCCGACGACGGGCTCGGTCCGGACTGGCTGTCGACGACGTTCCCTCATGTCAACGGGGACACAATCGTGGTAGTGACCCCCGGAACCGACGACGGCACCCTGTTCCCGCGCATCAGGGGACTCCGTGCCGGTCGTCAGGTCTTGGTCATCGAGTACCCCGAAGCACTAGGCCCCATTGTCTCGGGCCGGTCCGGCGCAGTTCTGCCGCTCTTCGCCCCGAGTTACGACGCCTCTCGGGATGTCGCCGTCGACAACAACCTCAAAGTCATGCGGGCGTTCGCACAGCAGACCGAGGGGCAGCCGTACGTCGTCTACACCGGCTACTCGCAAGGCGCCGAAGCCCTGGGCAATGCTGCGGAGATCGCGGTCGGTCAGCCGAACGGGATCGACGTCGACAACTCGACGATCCTGCTCATCTCCGATCCGCGGAGCCCGTGGGGCCTGAAGGCGTGGGCCGACAACAACGTCGTCGGTTCAGTGTTCGAACTGTTCGGCGCCGAGAGCAACGGAGCCCGCGATCCCGGCGCCACCGGCGACGATCTCCCCGTGGTTTCCGTCATCGTGGTCGGCGATCCGGTTGCCAACTTCCAGTGGCGAACGCTCAGGCCGGTGAGTTCCCTGCTCGTCAACGCGGCCGGCTTCATCGCGATCCATTCGGGCCTGGGCGAAGAGAACTACGGCAATCTCATCGACTACACCACAGCGCCGACGACGATGAAAAGCCGCGACGGCAATACGACGTACGTCGTCTATCAGCCGAAACACCACCCGCTCACGTTGGTCGCGATGATCCTCAACGACGCGGTGGGCATCGAACCGAGCGCTGCCGATCTCGAGCGGTGGGACGCGGTCAACAACGCTTTCTACCCGCTGGTGACGCCGACCGAGTCGAACGCCGCGGTGCCGGTGGAGTCTTCGTCGACCGACGACGAGGACGCGGTCACCGCGCGTCTCGCGGAACCGGCGGACCTGGGCGAACCGCTGACCGAGTCGCCCGCGCCAGCCGAGATCGAGAGCTCTGACGCCCCCGCCGAGGTGACCCCGTCCGGAGGACGCCATCGCGCACCCGAGAACGAGAACGCAGACTCGGACACAACTCCGGAATCGACCCCGTCTGAGGGCGGGCGGCACCGCCTCACCGGCAGCGGACGGCACTCCGCAGAGCCCGAGTCGGAGGACTCGGAGCCGTCTGACACAAGCTCCGATGCCGACACATCGACTCCGGCCGAGTACACCTCAGACGTGTCAGACACCGATAGTGACACCTCGTCTGATTCGAGCGACGCCGAGTCCGGTGCGGCAGCCTGACAGCTGAAAGCCGACCGACGAAAACGTATCCAACGTCCCTACCGAGCCACTTGGCGGTCGCGCCGGCTCCTCGCCTCTCGGCGGAGCCGCCGACAAGTCCAGCGCGGGGCCGAGCAATCACCCCCTCGACCCCGCGCTGGTCGAACTAGCAGCCGGCCGCTGGTTGAACCGGCAACGAGCCGCCACCCCAGCTGGTTGAGCCGGCAACGAGCCGCTGGGCGAGCCGCCCACTCCCAGCTGGTTGAGCCGGCAACGAGCCGCCCACCCCCCGCTGGTTGAGCCGGCACCGAGCCGCTGGGCGAGCCGCCCACC
>NZ_JAFFZF010000086.1:0-2845 GCF_016924115.1 Gordonia sp. BP-119 | reverse complement strand
CCGACGCGCCCACCCTTCGAGCTCACGGCGCTCGTCATCAGTCAGAACAATATCCACTGCTCGCGGACCCCGGGTTGCCATTCCCTAGCCTAACAACCGAACGGAAATTAATGACTCAGGACACTAGATCCGCAGCAACTAACGATTTTCTTTCCGGTGCATACTATAAGAAGATCGCTCAGACCCTTGAACGCGGAAAGTTTGATCTTCTTTTCCTTCCGGATGCTCTCGCAGTCGAGGACAGCTACGGCCATGATCTGCAAACAGGCGTCGGACTGGGCGGCCAGGGCGCGATCGCACTCGAGCCCGCCACGGTGGTGGCGACGATGGCCGCCGTGACCGACCGGTTGGGACTTGGAGCCACCATCTCCACCACGTATTACCCGCCGTTTCACGTCGCCCGTATCCTGGCAACGCTGGATAACCTGTCCGACGGGCGGGTGTCGTGGAACATCGTGACATCGCTGAACGATTCAGAGGCAAAGAACTTCGGAATCGATGCTCATCTTGAACACGACACCCGTTACGACCGCGCGGACGAGTTCGTCGAGGTCGTACGTAAGCTGTGGAACTCGTGGGACGATGATGCGCTGCTGTTGGACAAGATCTGCGGCCGGTTCGCTGATCCTAAGAAAGTTCATTACGTCGATCACCGTGGTGACTGGTTCGACGTGCGCGGCCCCCTGCAAATCCCCCCTTCAAGTCAGCGCGAGCCAGTACTCCTCCAGGCCGGATTGTCGCCTCGCGGTAGACGTTTCGCGGGCCAGTGGGCCGACGCCGTGTTCAGCATCTCGCCGACGCTGGAGATGATGCAGCGCACGTACCAGGACATCAAGGGGCAAGTGAGTGCCGCGGGTCGCAACCCCGACGCCACGAAGGTTTTCACAGCTGTCATGCCCATACTTGGGGAGACCGAGGCGATCGCACGCGATCGCCTCGAATACATCAACGGTCTCGTCCACCCCGAGGTCGGTCTGTCGACGTTGTCGAGTCATAGTGGAATCGACTTGTCCGCCTTCCCCCTAGACGCGAAGTACTCCGACATCGTCGCGAGCTTGGGGGACGCGCACATCCCCACCATGCTCCACATGTTCTCCACGGTTGCGAGCGACGGCGAGGATCTGACACTGGCCGACCTTGGAAAGCGTTATGGCACGAACGTGGGTTTTGTCCCGCAGTGGGGAGGAACGCCCACCCAGATCGCCGACAGACTGGTCGAGTACTTCGATGCGAGAGCGGCTGATGGGTTCATCATCTCCGCCGCCTATCTGCCCGGCGTTTACGAGGACTTTGTCGACCAGGTGGTGCCGCTGTTGCAAGAACGTGGGGTATTCCGCGACGAGTATGAGGGATCAACGCTGCGCGACCACCTCGGCCTGGAACTGCCAAGCGGGGCGGCGGCGCTGTGACCGACACCAGCTCAGCGGTCCACACCCTCGCGTACAGCAACTGCCCTGTTCCCAACGCCCTGCTGGTTGGCCGCGAGTCGCAGTTGCTCGCCGAGGCTGGCATCAATCTGGACGTGCTGGGAGGGCCGCTGGGCTCCTTGCACTTCACCTACGATCATCCCGCTTACACCCGATTCGGCGGAGAGATCCCGCCGTTGGTGAGTGAGGGCCTGCGTGCACCGGGTCGCACACGCCTCCTGGGCGTCACCCTGTTCGAGGGAAAGCTGGGCTTTTACGCGGCCGACCCCACCCTGACCGCACCGGAGCAACTGGCGGGGCATCGTGTCGGCGTATCCGCATCGGCAATCCGGATCCTGCGCGGCGACCTTGGTGACTACCGACAGCTCGACCCGTGGCGCCAGACTCTCGTCGCACTGGGCACTTGGGAGGCGCGAGCCCTGCAGCACACCCTTCGTCACTCCGGCGTAACAGTAAACGATATCGAGCTCGTACCCATTGAGACGGCGGGAGTCGACTTACCGCAGGACCGACTCAGCGCATCGGCATCAGTGAACGGTTCGGACCTCTTTCCCGCCGTCGGGGCCCATCAGGCACAAGTCTTTGCCGGGGGGACGGTCGATGCGCTATTCAGCTGGCTTCCGTGGTCCGCGGAGTTCGAAGACCTCACCGGTGTTAGACCGCTGCGTGACCTGAGCTTGGACAGGACAAGCCACTACGCCAGCGTTTGGACAATCAGCGCGCAACTCGTCGATAAGAACCCGTCACTCGTGCAGCATCTGGTGGATACGGTGGTCCGGGCAGGCTCCTGGGCGCGCGATCATCTGACCGAGACAGTCGCGATTCATGCCCGCAACCTCGGTGTTAGCGAGACTGCGGTGACACGCGGTTTCGGCGAGCACTTCACCGACAACTTAGTACCCACCCTCGACCACGATGCGCTCACTGTCCTTGCTGCGACACAGCGGTACCTGGTCGACCACGATCTGGTGGATAAGGCGATCGACCTGACTGATTGGTCGGCCCCGGAATTTCTGCAGACGAGCCTGCGTACATGCGCGGCCGGCACATCAGCGATTGGAGAATACGAATGACAGTCACCGACGACACGGCGGCGGCCACCGACCGGCGGGCGGGCGATCCTCTCGCGGTGGCTCGAGACCTTGCTGCAAGCTGGCGGGAGGGAATCGTCGAACGGGATCGCGATGGGGGGCCAGCCACCCGTGAGAAAGAGGACTTACGCCTAAGTGGTCTGCTGGCGCTCGCGGTACCCGAGGAGCACGGTGGTTGGGGCGCAGATTGGCCGACGGTCTGAACCGCCCCGGGTCTGTCGGAGGCTCTCGAACCTGTGAAGGATGGAGAGCATGGCAGCACCACGCAAGTACAGTGAGGAACTCAAGGACCGGGCCACCCGGATGGCATGTGAAGCGCGACGAGAT
>NZ_JAFFZF010000085.1:0-3228 GCF_016924115.1 Gordonia sp. BP-119 | reverse complement strand
TGGGGGGTTGTTTGTAGGTGTTGTTGTAAGTGTGTAAGGGCGTTCGGTGGATGCCTTGGTACCAGGAGCCGATGAAGGACGTGGTAGGCCGCGATAGTCCTCGGGGAGTTGTCAAACGAGCTGTGATCCGAGGGTGTCCGAATGGGGAAACCCAGCACGAGTGATGTCGTGTTACCACCAGCTGAATGTATAGGCTGTGTGGGGGGAACGTGGGGAAGTGAAACATCTCAGTACCCATAGGAAGAGAAAACAATTGTGATTCCGTGAGTAGTGGCGAGCGAAAGCGGAGGAGGCTAAACCATGCGCATGTGATACCGGGTAGGGGTTGTGTGTGTGGGGTTGTGGGGTTCGTCTTCTTCCATCTGCCTGTGGAAGCGTGAGTGAGAAAATCATGTGTTAGGTGAAGTGGCCTGGAATGGTCTGCCGTAGTCGGTGAGAGTCCGGTAGCTGAAAACACATGGTCTTGCGTGACGGTGTCCCCAAGTAGCAGCGGGCTCGTGGAATCTGCTGTGAATCTGCCGGGACCACCCGGTAAGCCTGAATACTTCCTGGTGACCGATAGCGGACTAGTACCGTGAGGGAAAGGTGAAAAGTACCCCGGGAGGGGAGTGAAATAGTACCTGAAACCGGACGCTTACAATCCGTCAAAGCCTGTGCCTTCGGGGCGGGTGATGGCGTGCCTTTTGAAGAATGAGCCTGCGAGTTAGTGCTCGGTGGCGAGGTTAACCCGTGTGGGGTAGCCGTAGCGAAAGCGAGTCTGAATAGGGCGTTTGAGTCGCCGGGTCTAGACCCGAAGCGGAGTGATCTACCCATGGCCAGGGTGAAGCGTCGGTAAGACGTCGTGGAGGCCCGAACCCACTTCAGTTGAAAATGGAGGGGATGAGTTGTGGGTAGGGGTGAAAGGCCAATCAAACTCCGTGATAGCTGGTTCTCCCCGAAATGCATTTAGGTGCAGCGTCACATGTTTCTTACTGGAGGTAGAGCTACTGGATGGCCGATGGGCCCCACAGGGTTACTGACGTCAGCCAAACTCCGAATGCCGGTAAGTGAGAGTGTGGCAGTGAGACTGCGGGCGATAAGGTTCGTAGTCGAGAGGGAAACAGCCCAGATCGCCGGCTAAGGCCCCTAAGCGTGTACTAAGTGGAAAAGGATGTGGGGTCGCGAAGACAACCAGGAGGTTGGCTTAGAAGCAGCCACCCTTGAAAGAGTGCGTAATAGCTCACTGGTCAAGTGATCCTGCGCCGACAATGTAGCGGGGCTCAAGTACACCGCCGAAGCCGCGGCACTCACACGTTAGCCCGTCGATCTTTTACGGAGGGTCGACCAGGTGTGTGGGTGGGTAGGGGAGCGTCCTGCATCCGTGGAAGCGCCGGAGTGATCCAGGTGTGGAGGGTGTGGGAGTGAGAATGCAGGCATGAGTAGCGAAAGCAGAGTGAGAAACTCTGCCGCCGAATGACCAAGGGTTCCTGGGCCAGGCTAATCCGCCCAGGGTGAGTCGGGACCTAAGGCGAGGCCGACAGGCGTAGTCGATGGACAACGGGTTGATATTCCCGTACCCGTGTATCCGCGCCCATGCTGAATCAGTTGTACTAACCATCCTGATCCCCCGGGAGCACCTTCGGGTGCCGAGTTGGGGTGATGCATGGGACCTTGGCTGGTAGTAGGCAAGCGATGGGGTGACGCAGGAAGGTAGTGGGGCCAGTCAGTGGTTGTACTGGTGTAAGCCTGTAGGGCGAGTGATAGGCAAATCCGTCACTCACAGAGCCTGAGAGGTGATGCGTAGCCGTTGTGGCGAATTCCATGATCCTATGCTGCCGAGAAAAGCCTCTAGTGAGTTGGTACACGGCCCGTACCCCAAACCAACACAGGTGGTCAGGTAGAGAATACTAAGGCGATCGAGAGAACTGTGGTTAAGGAACTCGGCAAAATGCCCCCGTAACTTCGGGAGAAGGGGGACCCATCCTGGTGACGATCTTTTCGGTCTGAGCTGGTGTGGGTCGCAGAGACCAGAGAGAAGCGACTGTTTACTAAAAACACAGGTCCGTGCGAAGTCGTAAGACGATGTATACGGACTGACGCCTGCCCGGTGCTGGAAGGTTAAGAGGACCGGTTAATCACCTTCGGGTGGTGAAGCTGAGAATTTAAGCCCCAGTAAACGGCGGTGGTAACTATAACCATCCTAAGGTAGCGAAATTCCTTGTCGGGTAAGTTCCGACCTGCACGAATGGCGTAACGACTTCTCTGCTGTCTCAACCACAGACTCGGCGAAATTGCAGTACGAGTAAAGATGCTCGTTACGCGCGGCAGGACGAAAAGACCCCGGGACCTTCACTATAGCTTGGTATTGGTGTTCGGTTCGGTTTGTGTAGGATAGGTGGGAGACTGTGAAGTGGGCACGCCAGTGTTCATGGAGTCGTTGTTGAAATACCACTCTGATCGTATTGGACTTCTAACCTCGGACCCTGATCGGGTTCAGGGACAGTGCCTGGTGGGTAGTTTAACTGGGGCGGTTGCCTCCTAAAAGGTAACGGAGGCGCCCAAAGGTTCCCTCAGCCTGGTTGGCAATCAGGTGTTGAGTGTAAGTGCACAAGGGAGCTTGACTGTGAGACGTACATGTCGAGCAGGGACGAAAGTCGGGACTAGTGATCCGGCACCGGCAAGTGGAAGCGGTGTCGCTCAACGGATAAAAGGTACCCCGGGGATAACAGGCTGATCTTCCCCAAGAGTCCATATCGACGGGATGGTTTGGCACCTCGATGTCGGCTCGTCGCATCCTGGGGCTGGAGTAGGTCCCAAGGGTTGGGCTGTTCGCCCATTAAAGCGGCACGCGAGCTGGGTTTAGAACGTCGTGAGACAGTTCGGTCTCTATCCGCCGCGCGCGTAAGAAACTTGAGGAAACCTGTCCCTAGTACGAGAGGACCGGGACGGACGAACCTCTGGTGTGCCAGTTGTCCCGCCAGGGGCACTGCTGGTTAGCTACGTTCGGAAGGGATAACCGCTGAAAGCATCTAAGCGGGAAGCCTGTTCCAAGATGAGGTTTCTCACCCCCTTCGCGGGGTTAAGGCCCCCCACAGACCATGGGGTTGATAGGCCAGAACTGTACGCACAGCAATGTGTTCAGGTGACTGGTACTAATCGGCCGAGGACTTACCAACAACACCCACAACATCACCAAACCTCAGGTTCGGTTGGTGTTCGCATCCACTATGTACTTCTGAAACAACACAC
>NZ_JAFFZF010000084.1:0-4119 GCF_016924115.1 Gordonia sp. BP-119 | reverse complement strand
CGTCATCACCGACGGCGACTCCTACCGCATGACACACCGAACGGAGGTGCCACCCACCTAGAACATCCCGCACAGGGTGGGGACTTTCACCTGGCCACCAGCGGGGACATCAAACTGGCCGTTGACAGTTTCCGGGCATCACGTCATACGGATCTTCTGCGCCCCTGTGGATACCGTTCCCCATTCGCGATCATCACGCACTACGTTGACAGCGCACAGTTCTGGTATGCGCTGATCGTGCTAGCTTCTACGCACACTCTCGGGGGGGAGACGATGGCAGATCTGACCGTGGATCCGGCGGCGCTAATCACAGCCGCTATCGAGATACAACAGTGCGCCTCGAACATCGGGGGGTTGCACCTCAGTGCAGGACTGGGGACCACCTACGCGACCCAGACGTTCGGTGGGCTCGCCGGCTCATTCCGCGGCGCGACCGACGACATGAGCGATATCGCGAGCTCCGGTGATTCGCAGATCACGAGGTCGATGTCGAATGCTTCGAAGGCAATCTCTGCTTTTGCTGAGTTGGTGATCAACGCCCGCGACACCACCGTCGACACTGATCAATCCGGAGCGAACCGCATTTCGAGCGCGATCGCCTTCCCTTCGAGGACCGGCTCACTGACGGACCACCCAGTTCCGCTCGAAATTCTCCTGGGCGTCACGGAGAGGGGACCGCGGTAGCATGCCGCCGAGCTACAACGAGGTCACGGCATGGACGCCTGATCAACTCCGGTTCATCGCCAATGGACTGTTCGCCATGAAGGCTCGTCTCGACGCCGAGGCACCCAAGGCTGGAAACCCAGTCCTCAACCTGACGGGTGCGGAGTGGACGGGTAAGGCCAGAGGACCAGCCGACGACCGAGCGGAGGCCATCACACGCTGGCTCCGCGGCGTCGCGGACGAATACGGCGATCTCGCCGATGCGATGAACCGCGGCGCGTTTTCCATCGAAGGAGCAGTCACTGCCCTCGAGAACGGGACAACGTCATCAGAGTCCCAGGGTTATGTGCTGAATAGGGGAAGCCGCGAGTACGAGGTGACCTTCGAGAAAGCGAAGGCTCCGCCGGGCGCCGAGTACGACGCGAACGTCGCCTTTCAACATCAAACCGCCTTGCGCAATCTCGGTATCGCCGCGGACCAGGCTGTGAGCGACACGAGCGCAGCCGTCAACTCCGCTTTGGCTGCGCTGAGCGGAATAACACCGGCGTCGATCTCCACATCAAGCGGTTCTATGACACGCGTGTCGAACCAAGTGGACGCATTCCGCGAAGTCTACGATCGAGTTCCGGTCAGCGACAACGACTGGCGGATCGCCGCTGCATTGGACCCGCATAGTTACAATCCGAAGAACAAAGGGGCCCCGCCGGTTGTCAGCGTGATCAAGATCGATCCTGTACCCGGGCAGGGCGTCGTTGCCACGGGGCTGTTCATTCCCTCCGAGCGCGTAGTGTCAGGGCTGAACTTCTCCGAGTTCGAACTCAAGAGGAATCTCGGCGACGCCCGCGGGTTCGATCCGAACTTCGCTCCAGAAGACGCTCGCGTCTCATACTTCATCGATTACGAGAACGGCGTGATCGTGGCACGGCAAAACCCTTCGGTCGATGAGGATGGCAACGTCAAGACCGGAACACCTTCCGTCCATGCGGGCCAACTGCCCGACGGTACCGTGGCAATCAAATATGACGCGTCCGATCCCCTGGCGCCACCTCATACAGAGGACATCGGTTGGAGTGTACGGGGCCAGACCATTGTCACGCCGGGCGCCGACGGTGCCAGCGTATCGGGTGAAAGAACGGACTTTCCCTCGATGGAGACGTACCAGTACATGCCTGACGGTCGTACTCGAATAATGTTCCAGGACGACGCTGGCGATCATACGGAATACGGGCCACTGCGCGACCTCCCCTCTCAGCATCATTATGGGCAATACACCTCAGACTTATCTCGATTCCCCAAGGACGCCGGGTCTGTCGTCTACGGCCCACCGCCCCACCCCATCGACGAGATGACCGAGTTCGGCGGTGCGGACGACCCTCCTAGGGTCAATCAGGCCAAATGACCATTCAAAACAGTTCTTGACAGATACCGCAAAAAATGAGGACGGCGTCCATGACCAACGAATCAAGCAGCAACGCACCACCCGACGACCAGGCTGGTCAACGCGTCTTCGCTGCCCAAACGGCAACCGTCGTTGCGATCCTATGTTCGAGTTTCGGCGTTCCGTTCCTATTCGCCGATAACCGAGTCGTAATAGCCTTGGTGCTGGCCACGACGACGTTGCTGATCGGATGCGCCCTTGCCCTACCTCGTCGCACCCGCTCGTGGGGAGGCGTGGTCATTGCGGCCGCGGTGCCCGTCTACCTCATAACTGGTGTGATGTGACAAATCGCGACGACCGCCAATCGGCCAACCGATTCTTCGGACCGATCACGCCCTACATCTGCGTTGCCGCGATCACCCTCGCTTTGATTGCGGTGAATTACCTGTGGGTGATCGGAATATTGCTCAATATCGTGTTCGTATTCGTCGGCATCGCGCTCATGGCGAATCGGGGGGTGGCTCGTCAAGTCGGTACCGGGATCACTGTCGCGTACCTCACCTTCGTTGCCGCACTTGGCATCCTGATACTCGTTGACTACGTCAAGACTGGCGACGGCCCGTCCACGACATCGTCTTTGTCGGCTCCGCCCAACCCAGAAACGTCACATGGAAGTGACTGACGAAGTCGCCTCTGTGGGCGGAGAATCTGTCAAGCCAACCCAATTGAGCTACGCGGCACAGACACTCGTGTCGTTGCTTCTGTCCGTCGCGATCTTTCTCGCTGCGCTCAACTCCGACACGTCACGCGTTCTCCCCGTCCTCGTAACGATCTCGCTGGCCACCGCGTGTGTCGTCGCCATCGTCAAACGTCCCGCTGCGCGCAGCTGGGTTATCACGATCACGACGGCTACCGTGACCATGAGTGTGGCCGTCATTCCCTACGGGGGTTGGCCGTGAACCCGTGCGATGAGCCACCCGACAACCGATTCTTCGGACCCGCGACTCCGATGACAGTGATCATTACGCTGGCAGCAGCACCGTGCACGTTTCTGTTCGTGTGGGTCGCCAACGTCTTCCTGTTTCTGTTTCTCTTTGTCCTCGGCGCGGAAATGCTCGTCACCGGCACATCCCGCCAGATCGGCACCGGCCTCGTGGCCGGCAGCCTGACTTACGTACTGGTTCTCGCAGGTTTGCTCGTGTACGCCAGCGCCTGAGGAAGCGACCCCGCCGCCTCACAACCCCCCACGGTTCGACACCTGCGCCCGCCGGGACGATGAGGATTCTGTCCATTGGTGGTGGATGCGCTCCGAATGGGTGAGACTGGCACCGGCACGCCCGACGAGAGGCTCGACACCATGACCGGTAGGTACCTGCTCCGCACCCTGGGCATCGCACTCGGATGTGCAACCGCGGCAATCCTCTCCCCCACGATCGCGAACGCCGCACCGGACGACGTGACGATCACACCGTCGGTGTCGGGCAACTCGGTCACCGTGACCGTCACGAACCGGTCCACGGCGGTGATCGGGTGCAAGATGTTCGGGCTCCCGGCCGGGTCCGTGGCCGACAGCGACTCGCGACCACCCTTCGGATACGTCAACCCGGTCGACCCGCGCGCACTGATCGCGCCGGGCGGCACGCGCACCGTGGCGCTCGAGGTGTTCACCGACGAGGGCCCGAGCGGGTCCACCGTCCTGCCCGACGGCGCCTACGACCTGTACTGGGGGTGCACGACGGTGCCGGGGTTCGAAGGCGTCGAACAGTGGGGCACGCTGGGCCCGGCCGGAAAGCCGTCGACCGCACGAACCACGCGGCTGACACTTCCCGCCGAAGTCGGCACCCTGATCGCACCGACCCCCATGCCGCCGGGGCCGTGCCCCAACGCGAGTTGCCTCCCGCCCGACGTCGCCGACATCGTCGACGACCTGTGGGGCGAGTACACCTCGCCCTAGGAGCCTGCTGAATTAGGGTCCAGCCTGGGTTGAGGTTCCTGCTGCGGGGATGTGTCGGTTCCGGGGTGTGGTCGTGGTGATCGATCTAGGTGGGGCGGCGGTGCCGCGGTTCAGGCGGTGGCCA
>NZ_JAFFZF010000083.1:0-4168 GCF_016924115.1 Gordonia sp. BP-119 | reverse complement strand
GACATCAGAGCATGGATCGAGACCTGGAACGACAACCCCCGCCCCTACGTGTGGGTCAAGACCGCTGACCAGATCCTCGACTCCATCGCCCACTACTGCACACGAATTAATGACTCAGAACACTAGCGGGAATTATGTCATAACGTAGGTTATCGGCGAATCTTGGAGAAAATCAGGTCATTTCGTCATCAATGACGAAACTGTGGAGCAATCACGAACCGTTCGGCCGTCGAGGCGTTCTCCAAGCTGATCCTGCGGAACGAGTACACCCTCTCCGACGTCGAGAAGGTCATCGCCGGGGACACCGATGCCGTCGACGTGCCACCCGACTAGACCCCGTCCAGCGGTGGGCCGCGACCTCTCACGGTCGCGGCCCAGCGCCCCGGCCCCGCTCACACCCGCCACCTCGAGGAACCATCGTGACCATCACCGCCGAACTTTTCCCCCGCTGCGCCCTGCCCGGCTGCGCGATCCCCACCGACACCCAGGGCCACCCCTGCAGACAATGCCGCCGTGACCTCGGAACCCTCGTGCGCCACAACCCCGGCGGCCGCCGACGCCCAAACCGGCCGCGACCACGACGTCGCCCTGGCCTACCGGGCTTAAGAACAGCTACGCATCGCCGACGCCGCCGAACAACGCATCGCCCTCCAGATCGGTCAGCGCGAGAAGCCCGGACAGTCCAGTTGGCTGTGCGAGAAACGCCGAAGGTGTGACATTCTGTCCGTTCCGTACCCGAGGAGTGCGAACGTTCTGTAGGTATCGCGCGACGGGCGGTGCGACCACCATGGATGCACTGCGCATCGTCGCGCGCCATGCCCGAACGCACCCCGCCCAATCGGGGGCCGACACTTCCTGGACGGACTCCATGACCGCACTCGACGCCGCGACCCCGTCGGCACCCGGACCGGGCCATTCGGGCCCGCAGGCCGAGGCCGAACTCGAACTGATCCCCGAGTCCGCGAAGACCCATGACGTGCGCGGACAGTTCTGGATCTGGGCCGGTGCGAACATCGCGCCGATCAACTGGGTGCTGGGTGCACTCGGCGTCACGATGGGCCTCGGGCTGTGGGAGACGGTGGCGGTCCTCGTCGTCGGCAATGCCATCGGCATGACCATCTTCGGCGTCTTCGTCGTCATCGGTCAGCGCACCGGGGTCACCGGAATGGTGCTGTCGCGAGCCGTCTTCGGACGCCGCGGCGCCTACGTTCCCGCCGCCGTCCAGGCCCTGGTCTGCATGGGCTGGTGCGCGGTCAACACCTGGATCGTTCTCGACTTGGTGATGGCGCTGCTCGGCGAGATGGGACTCGTCGACCCGGACCTCGACAACAACGCCGCACGGATCGTCGTGGCCGCGGTCATCATGGGGATGCAGGTGACGATCGCGTGGTTCGGGTACCGGGTGATCTCCGCGTTCGAACGATGGACGGTGCCTCCGACGGTCGCGATCCTGCTCGTCATGACCGTCGTCGCGTGGGTCGGCCTCGACGTCGACTGGGGACAGACGACCGCTCCGGAGCTCACGGGATCGGCCCACATCGGCGCGATCACGGCGGTGATGACCGCGATCGGCATCGGCTGGGGTCTGACGTGGATCGGTTACGCCGGCGACTACTCGCGCTTCGTGTCCCGGGACGTCCCGTCGCGCAGGCTGTTTCTCGCCAGTGCACTCGGGCAGTTCATCCCGGTCGTCTGGCTCGGAGTGCTGGGTGCGTCCCTGGCGACATTGAGCGACTCCGCCGACCCGGGTGAGATCATCGTCGACGCCTACGGCGTTCTCGCACTGCCGGTTCTGTTGCTGGTGATCCACGGACCGCTCGCGACCAACATCCTCAACATCTACACGTGCACGGTGTCGACGCAGGCGCTCGACATCCGCGTCGACCGGCGCGTGCTGAACCTGATCATCGGCGTCGTGGCGATGGCGGTCGTCGTCTACTTCGTGCTCAATAGCGACTTCGCGACCACCATCGACTTCTGGCTGGTGTCGATCGTCGGCTGGTTGAGCCCTTGGGGCAGCGTTGTTCTCGTGCACTGGTTCCTGATCGCGCGGCAACAGATCGACGCCGAGAGTCTGTTCGCCACACCGGCGGACAGCGTCCTGCCGATGGTCCGGCCGACCGCCCTCGTCGCACTCGCTCTCGGTGTCACCGCGACCTGGATGTTCATGTACGGGATGCTGCCGGCACTGCAGGGGCCGGTTGCGGTCGCACTGGGCGGGATCGACCTGTCGTGGCTCGCCGGGGCAGTCGTTGCCGGCACCTCCTACTGGACCATGGAGAAACTCACCGCGCCACGCGCTGCCTGAAGCCCGTCCCGCCAGAGCCGTGGCGGTCGGCGGCGACGACGGGCGAAAGCCGCCTGCCGCATCAGGTCGTCGACTAGGGTTCGGCGCAGTGGAGGCAACGCGGCCTCCTGGTGAGGAGGTTCCATGGCCACCGTCCACACCGCGACCGGCCCGATCGATTCCGCTGACCTCGGGAACGTGTTGGTGCACGAGCATGTGTTCGTCGTCGGCGAGGAGTTCCGGCAGAACTATCAGGACGATTGGGACGAGGACGAGAAGGTCGCCGAAGCTGTCCGCGACCTGACCGAACTGAAGGAACTCGGGATCGACACGATCCTCGACCCGACGGTTCTCGGTCTCGGCCGGTACATCCCACGCATCCAGCGGATTGCCGAACAGATAGACCTCAACATCGTCGTCGCGACCGGGTTGTACACCTACAACGACATCCCGTTCCAATTCCACTACGCGGGACCGGGAATGCTCTTCGACGTCCCGGAGCCGCTGGTCACCCTGTTCACGAAGGATCTCACCGAGGGCATCGCGGACACCGGTGTGCGGGCGGCTTTCCTCAAGTGCGCCATC
The DNA here is from genome assembly GCF_016924115.1 of Gordonia sp. BP-119. Taxonomy (NCBI): domain Bacteria; kingdom Bacillati; phylum Actinomycetota; class Actinomycetes; order Mycobacteriales; family Gordoniaceae; genus Gordonia; species Gordonia sp. BP-119. The sequence continues at coordinate 1,296 of NZ_JAFFZF010000083.1, read as the reverse complement.
GAATCCCAGGGACTGACACCGGGAGTCGAGCGCGTGATGCGCGCGGTGGGACAGACGAGCGCCCAGACGGGGGCGCCCATCACCGTGCACACCGATCCGCACAGTCAGTCGGGTCTGGTCGCCCAGCGGGTCCTCGCCGAGGAGGGAGCCGACCTGACGAAGGTGGTCATCGGCCACTCCGGTGACAGCGTCGACCTCGACTACCTGATGAAGCTCGCCGATGCCGGGTCGATCCTCGGCATGGATCGTTTCGGGCTCGACCTCCTCCTGCCATTCGACGAACGGGTGAACACCGTCGCCGAACTGTGCAAGCGCGGCTATGCCGACCGCATGGCCCTCGCGCACGACGCCGCCTGCTTCATCGACTGGTTCGACCACGAGGCCAAGAAGCAGGCACTCCCGAAGTGGAACTACCGGCACATCAGTGACGAGGTGTTGCCGGCCCTGCGGGAACGCGGGGTGAGCGAGGCCGACATCACGACCATGCTCGTCGACGTGCCGCGCCGCTACTTCGAGTAGGGCCGCGATGCACGGACCACTTGGCTTCGCGGAACGTCCGCGAGTCGGCGCGGACTCCGGCCCTGGGTACCGGGATCGCCACAGAGTTCGACCGGGCTCAGGATGGCGGATGCCAGCGCGCGGAACTCGCCGTCGATGCCCGGCCGCGAGCGGAGCTCCGGCGACAAGATGACCTGGTAGACGAATCCGGCAAGTGCCTGCGTGAGCGCGTTGGCATCGGCGTGCGCCAGGGTCGGTGAACGGGCCAGGATCGCGGCAGTCCACTCAGCGGTGTAATCCGACGCCGTCCGGCGAAGTGAGACCTGGTCTGCTTCCGGCAGATACACGATGTCCTGGAGGGTGATGGCCAACACCTGACCGTTCGGGCCGAGCGAGTAGTCGAGGAACACACCCACGAGGACGTCCAGCGCTTCGACCGCCGAGGACTCCGCCAGTGCGTCGACGGATATCCAGTGCAGATTCTCGAGACCTCGACGCATGATGGTCATCAAGATGTCGGTCTTTCCCGCGTACTCCTGGTAGACCGTCGCCGGCGACACATTCGCTTCGGCGGCGATCTCGTGGATTCGGACGTTGGGAAATCCGCGCGCGAAGAACATCCGGGTTGCGGCGGCGAGTATCCGATCACGCCGCGCAGCGGGCCGTCGGCTGGATCCATCGGCGAACCGCGCGCGGGACTGTGCCCCGCGGGGAAGCGGACAGCTCAGGATCGAGTCCACGACCGCCCGCTGGATCTGCGTGAGCCGCCGTGGGGTGAGCGAACCCCGCATCGCCGCG
>NZ_JAFFZF010000082.1:0-4531 GCF_016924115.1 Gordonia sp. BP-119 | reverse complement strand
CCGTGCGCGACCTGGGCACCAACAAGTTCTTCCTCTGGGCTCAGGCGGTCGCCAAGCTCGCCGAATAGACCGGCCAGCCCGCGCGGAATACCGCGAGTGGGGCCGCCGTTGACTCGTGCGACGGTGGCGGGCTCAATGCCCCGGGCCTCACCCCTTTCCGCCGCTGCGTGCGGCCACTCGCCGAGAGGCGCACTGACCGGCACCGTCCCTCAACGCACTGAAGCCGTCGACCCACTCGGGTCGGCGGCTTCAGTCGTTACCAGCACCGCGTGTGTGCAGTCACCGCGGGATGACGGTGCCCTCGGGGAGGTCGTACTCGGCGAGGATCACCGCGTCGCCGTAGACGGGTGGGAAGTCATCGCCGGGGATCTGTGGGACGGCGAACATGAGTTTGAGGAACAGGCCGGGGTCGGCTCCGTCGAAGGCGCGCAGGGAGATCCACGGCCGCGTGCCGAACGGGTCGGCGATGTAGCCGTCCCATCCGCCGAGCTGGTCAAGATAGTCGGCGAGGGTGCGGCCGGGGTAGCCGAATCGGGCGGCGTAGTTGATCGCGGTGGTCTCTGCGGTGATGCGTACGCGTTCGATCACGGCCCGAGGATAGACACCGACCGGGCGGCGAGCGAGGACAGTGGAGTCTATGGCTTCCATGGCGCCGATGCTCGCAACTGCGGGTCCTCCCCCGTCGGGTTCGGGCTGGTCGTGGGAGATGAAGTTCGATGGAGTCGGGTGGGTTCCGGAATTCTGCAACCGCATCCAAGATGAACTGGCGACACAGGATCGAACTCAGCTCAGTAGGCGGGCGGGTTCGTGTCGAAGCGACGCGTCTGAACTTGTCGTAGGTGACGCAGAGCTATGCCCAGCGCGGGAATCCGCATCGATAACTGAGCCTGGCTGCTCCAGCGATCAGCTAGTGACGATGCCCGATGGCCCTGATCGATGTCGACCGGAGTTCATCCTGCGTGAGACACATCGACGAGAAACGCGGTGTAAACGAACACTGCCAGAGTCCAGCAGTAGGTGAAATTAGCCACCCACCACTGATCCGGCCTGGCCGGCACCGACCACTGCCGATCCAGATCAGGATGCCGCGGCGCCCGACCGTCACGCTGGGGCGATGATCGTGCGACGCTTACCGCGCACGACTCCGGCGATGCCGCAGAGCCCCATCAGCCGGCCACCTGATCGCGCGCCATCTGATGGCCCTCGCGGCGCATCTGTCACGTTGAACTGACCACCCGAGCAAGATTCTGGCCTCCCCCTAATTGGCAGCGAGCGAGTGCACAACGCGAGCGAACTTCGGCAAAAGAGTCCTATTCCACGACCGCTCGATCCCGTTACGCGCGAACCTTTGATAACGGTCTGCAATGTCGAAGCCACTCATCTGCCAGAACAACCTGCTACCCCGGCCATGAGGGGCCAATCGGAAGTCCATCATCCACCGCAGTGGCGGGTCGCCGCGAAGATCGGTCCAACTGTAGGCAAGGTGTCCAGGTTCTTTGGCAACCATCACCTGACAGGCCATCTCCGCGACCATCTTATCCGGCACTGCTACTTGAACAATGAACGTTGTCCCGACAATTGGCTGAAAACCGACAGTCGGCGAAAGCCACTCAGCGATCAACTCCGGTTCTGTAAGCGCACGCCAGGCAACTTCGGGCGACTGCTCCACGAACACGGCTAAGTCGATTAGTGACGGATCATCCGGCTCGAAGTCCTCAATCATCACTCAACTGCCATACACGACGAATCAGCCACCACCCCGATCCACCCCGCCCCATACACCTAGTTGCTGTCGTCCAGCGTAGCTTTGATCCGCTCGGCAACTGCGGGATTCTCGATCTCCATACGCTGGACAAATGCAACCGCATCACCAACTGTGCTGAGTTGCTGGATGTCCTCATCGGCGATCTTTACGCCGTATTTGTCCTCTAATTGGACGACAATTTCGACGATAGACAACGAATCGATGTCAAGGTCATCAACGAACGACTTGTCAACTGTGACTTCCTCGGGTTCGATGCCCGTCACGTCTTCGACAATCTCTGCAATCCCCGCGACGATCTGACTCTGGCTGGCCGACACTGATGCTCCCTCAGCTTGAACGTTGCGGATATGAACGCCGCACGTGGACACCGTCAACATATCTCTGCACGTGGACAACGTCAACATCTATGATCGTCAGGTGCCCGACCATCGAAATCGGAATACCCGCGCTGCGCTAGTCGAGGCGGCCGACAGACTTCTCGCTCGTGGAGGGCCCGAGGCGGTCACTCTGCGCGCAGTTGCCGCTGCAGCAGATGTCTCTCGCACTGCGCCCTATCGACACTTCGCAAGCAAGGACGCACTTCTCAGCGCAGTCGCAGCCGCCAATCTAACTAAGCTCACTGCTCAGATGCGGGCCGCGACTGACATCGAGTCAGAGCCATCCTCGCTGTTTGTGGCGGCTCGGGTTTTCGTCGAGTTCGCATGGGCGCACCCGAACCACTACCGCCTCGAGTTCGGTGAGGACTGCACCATCGAACCGACCGACGAACTCGTCCAAGCCGCCGCGGAATGCACTGATTATCTTCGGGCTCACATAAGCCAAGCGCAGCGCGACGGCGTAATAGTTGCCGGCGACGATCCCGACCTCGCCTCGCTACTCTGGGTCATCTTGCATGGACTGGCTCAGGCCCGACGCGCGATCGCCGGTTCGGGATGTGGCGATGAACGGGCCGACAGCGCTGCTTTGACTCGAGTGCTGACCCTTGCCTTCGACAATCTCGCGCCACGCTAAATCGTCTGCTAGCGAGAGGCATTCGACCAGATCTGTTAAATCGGCCTGCGGTGTTAACGACCCGGCGAATACCTCGGCGTCACCGATGATCTGTACAGGCCAGCGTGACGATTCACATGACCGCGGCGGTGCAGATGTGGCTTCCGGTGAACTGTCCGCTGGCGAGGCTCGGCTACGTGGCGTAGCTGTACCTGACGGTCGGCGGCGACCACGGCGACGTTGCTGCCGCGGGACTGCACTTCTACAGCCGACTGTGGTCGGCTCGGGTCAGCGACGGGTTCACCCACCCCGCCGACGACGGCCGCATCTGGTCTATCAACTCAGCAGGCACGATCCGCAGCAACCAACCCAGTTGGTGGGCCGCTGATCGCCGCGTTGGACATCGTGAACGTCCCGGCAATGCGATGGAGGAGCAGCCGAGCAACCGTCCCCAGATCGATCGGGACATCGTCGAGTTGGCGCACTTGCTCGGCTGGTAACAGATCCCCGCCAACGCGCTCAATCACGCTTCGAACCAGACCAGCTGCTGCCCTCACAGTCCGCTTCTAGTCGGCGACAGGGTCGGGGTGGAAGAGAGTCGGGTTCGCTGCTCGCACGTAGTGCACTGCGGACGTGACCCGGATGCCGAACACTTTCATCAGGACGACCGGGTCGGCGGTGTGGATGGCTTCGTCGTAGATCCGGTCGGCCCGAAGTTTGCTGGCGCTGATTCCGACTCTGCGGAAGACGGTGGTGAGGCCGTAAGGACTCATCGCCTGATCTGGTCGTAGCGCGGTGTTTCTGCTGACGAACAGATGCCGGTTTTGCGTTTGCGGCCACTGGCGATGGCGATGGTCGAGCCAGTGTTGGGTGAGCCGATGTACGGCCTCGTCGAGCGTCAGGGTGTGACGGCCCGAGCGGCGAGCAATCGCGATAGTTCCGCCGGCCAAGTCGATGTCGTCGATCGACAACTGCTGCATCTCTTTCACTCCCAGGGCGTGTACAGCAACGAGTGCGAGGATGAGCCGATCCCGCGGCGAGTGGGTAGCTTCGAACGCTTCACGCAGCTGGCCGCTGGGCACTGACTTCGGCACCCGGCGTACGTACCGTCCAGCGAGTCCTCGCGTTGGGTCGACGAAGATCCGGTTCTCTCGCTGTAACCGACCGAACAGTGAACGCAGTGCGGTGTGCACGTTATGCGCAGAGCTGCCGAGGTGTCCCTCGATTTGCGACTCGACGTCGTGCCGTGTGACCTCTCGCAAAGACTGATATCGGCTTGCCCAGCTACGAAGGGCTGGAAGGGCGAACGCCAGATAGCCTCGAACCGTGACCCACTGGACGGGGATCGAGGGTCGGGAGCCGTCCCCGCGTAGCGAGCGGATCCAGACTGTGATGTCGTTTCGAAACTGGGGTGGAACATCGTCGTGGAAGTAGCGGTGCACCGCTCGTTCATCGCGGCCGGACGTAGCCGACGGCGGAGTCAGAGTGGGGTTCATGCTTGCGTGGGTGCTGTCAGTTCGGCGGCAACGATCGACCTCGGGGCGTGCGTGGCACCGGCCGACCGGCCGCATGACCGTGACCGTGACCGACAGCGTCCTGCTCGTGGTTGGTCGTGGCGCGGCCCGGCACGGGTTCTGCTTGCATGAGCTGAGCTTGTCAAGATGTCTGTGTAAGAACGTGACTCCTGGGTTTCCTGTGGTTGCTGGTTGGGTCTAGTTGAGGTGGGGTTCGATGCGGTCGGGGTAGGCCAGGGCTAGTTGCCCGAGGGCCTGTTTC
>NZ_JAFFZF010000081.1:0-4828 GCF_016924115.1 Gordonia sp. BP-119 | reverse complement strand
TGGCCACCGCCTGAACCGCGGCACCGCCGCCCCACCTAGATCGATCACCACGACCACACCCCGGAACCGACACATCCCCGCAGCAGGAACCTCAACCCAGGCTGGACCCTAATTCAGCAGGCTCCTAGTCGACCGGCAGCTTGCGGGACGTCGGTCGTCGGGGGTGCGAATGACCGTGACCGCCTCACCGCCCTCCGGCGTCGACGGCGTGCAGCTCCGCGATCACCGGGGCGAACACCTCGAGCGCGGGTTCGAGCACGGTGAGATAGCTGATCCCGGTCCGCTCCCGGAGGTCGACGAGGCGGGCGGCGATGTCGGAGACCGATCCGATGAGCACCGACGGCAGGCCCAGGAACTCCTGAGCGCTCATCGACAGTTCGTGCTTCGCGAGAAGCTCGTCGGCCACCGCCGTCGGATCATCGGTCACGGTGACGATCTGTAGCAGGAGGTTCCACTCCACCTCGACGGCGCGGTCCCCGGCGGCGGCGCGTGCGAAGCCCACCCGTTCGTCGAAATCGCCGGCGGACAGCGGTTCCAGATCGCCGTCGGGTCCCGTTCGGGCCGCGGTGAACCCGACGATGTCGGCGTGTTCGGCGGCCATCGTCAGCACGCGGTCGCCGTTGCCGGCGAGCAGGAGCGGAATCCTCGGCTGCACGGGTCGGGGCTGATGATCCTCGTCGGCGAGCAGCTCTGTCACGCGGGCGGCGGTCGCCGACAGGTGATCGACGCGCCGGCCCGCGGACCGGTATTCGATCCCCGCTGCGTCGAACTCCTCCCGGGCGTAGCCGGTGCCCAGTCCGAGTTCCACGCGGCCGTCGGACAACCGGTCGACGGTGGCGGCGTCCCGGGCGAGCAGCGCGGGGTTGGTGAACGCGGCGTTGAGGACGAACGGGCCGACGCGCAGGCGCTGCGTCGCGGTGGCCGCGACGGCCAGTGCCGGCCACGGGCTCGGGATGCCCAAGTGGTCGGGGACGAGCAGGACGTCGTAGCCGAGTTCCTCGACCGATCGGGCACGCGTCTGCCACGACGACGCGGTGTCGGCCGCGAGCATGTTGACCCCGAACCTGAACTCCCTGAAGGCGAGTGACATGTCCTCAACGTAGTCAGCGTCGCGGCGGCCGACCACGCAGCCGACCGGGACACCTGATCCAGCCTTGCACTCGCACTGGTCGAGTGCTAAAAACGAGGTTGGCACTCGCGAGCTGTGAGTGCCAGGTCGGGACGGTGAGGCCGGTACCGAATGACACACCGGTCGTCCGTCGCGGGCACCGAGTTCCGGCCATACGAACCTAGTGTCACCCCCTTCGGAGGATCACTTACCCATGGCCAAGCAAATTGCGTTCGACGAAGAGGCCCGTCGCGGCCTCGAGCGGGGCCTCAACAGCCTTGCCGACGCCGTCAAGGTGACGTTGGGACCCAAGGGTCGCAACGTCGTCCTGGAGAAGAAGTGGGGCGCCCCCACGATCACCAACGATGGTGTGTCCATCGCCAAGGAGATCGAGCTGGAGGACCCGTACGAGAAGATCGGCGCCGAGCTGGTCAAGGAAGTCGCCAAGAAGACCGACGATGTCGCGGGCGACGGCACCACCACCGCCACCGTTCTCGCCCAGGCTCTCGTCCGTGAGGGTCTGCGCAACGTCGCCGCCGGCGCCAACCCGCTGGGTCTGAAGCGCGGCATCGAGAAGGCCGTCGAGGCCGTCACCGAGTCGCTGCTGAAGAGCGCCAAGGAGGTCGAGACCAAGGAGCAGATCGCTGCCACCGCCGGTATCTCGGCCGGCGACGCCTCGATCGGCGAGCTCATCGCCGAGGCGATGGACAAGGTCGGCAAGGAAGGCGTCATCACGGTCGAGGAGTCCAACACCTTCGGCCTGCAGCTCGAGCTCACCGAGGGCATGCGCTTCGACAAGGGCTACATCTCGGGTTACTTCGTCACCGACGCCGACCGCCAGGAAGCCGTCCTCGACGACCCGTACATCCTGCTGGTCTCGGGCAAGGTCTCGACCATCAAGGACCTGCTGCCGCTGCTGGAGAAGGTCATCCAGGCCGGCAAGCCGCTGCTGATCATCGCCGAGGACGTCGAGGGCGAAGCTCTCTCGACCCTCGTCGTCAACAAGCTCAAGGGCACCTTCAAGTCCGTCGCCGTCAAGGCCCCGGGCTTCGGTGACCGCCGCAAGGCCATGCTGGCCGACATCGCCATCCTCACCGGTGGCGAGGTCATCAGCGAAGAGGTCGGCCTCTCGCTCGAGGGCGCGGGCATCGAGCTGCTCGGTACCGCTCGCAAGGTCGTCGTGACCAAGGACGAGACCACCATCGTCGAGGGCGCGGGCGATCCCGACGCCATCGCCGGTCGTGTCGCCCAGATCCGCGGCGAGATCGAGAACAGCGACTCCGACTACGACCGCGAGAAGCTGCAGGAGCGTCTGGCCAAGCTGGCCGGCGGTGTTGCGGTCATCAAGGCGGGCGCGGCCACCGAGGTCGAGCTCAAGGAGCGCAAGCACCGCATCGAGGACGCCGTCCGCAACGCGAAGGCTGCCGTCGAAGAGGGCATCGTCGCCGGCGGTGGCGTGGCCCTGCTGCAGTCGGAGCCGGCCATCGACGCACTCTCGCTCGAGGGTGACGAGGCCACCGGCGCCAACATCGTCAAGGTCGCCCTGTCGGCTCCGGCCAAGCAGATTGCGATCAACGCCGGCCTCGAGCCGGGCGTCGTCGCCGACAAGGTCCTCAACTCGCCCACCGGCACCGGCCTCAACGCCGCCACCGGTGTGTACGAGGACCTGCTCAAGGCCGGCATCAACGACCCGGTGAAGGTCACCCGCTCGGCGCTGCAGAACGCAGCCTCGATCGCGGCTCTGTTCCTCACCACCGAGGCCGTCGTCGCCGACAAGCCCGAGAAGAACACCGCACCGGCCATGCCGGGTGGCGACGAGATGGGCGGGATGGGCTTCTGATCTCCTGATCAGATCCCTGCGTCCACTCACGCAGCACCAACCGAAGGCCGGTCACCCAAGCGGGTGGCCGGCCTTCGGCGTTCCGAGCACGGCTTCGGCGACTTCCCGCGACCACTGGACATACTCGAGGACCGCACCGTCGGGATGGCGAAGGTAGGCGAATCGTCCAGTCGCGCTCTCGGATCCGGCTCCGCCGCTGACCTGCGAGATCAAGGCGTCGAGATCGTCGACGATGACCGGTCCGACGGTCGACCGGTAGGCCTCGACGTCGTCGTCGGCTCCCGCGATGAGGAGGAAGTCGCCGACGGCGGCGAGTTCGGCCCTCTCGAAAGCGAATCGGAGATCGGCCGATGCACCGACGATCGTCTCGTACAGCGGAAGCGACTCGTCGAGGTCGGCGACGAATATCCTGGCGTAGGTCTTCAGCACTCGCATCGACCCCACGCTAGGAGCGCAGGCGGATGAGCGGCAGTACGCACTTCGATGTGAGCGGGGACGCCGCGCCGTCGTCCGAGGCCGAAGAGCGCGCCCGGCACCTCGCGCGGTCGGTGTTCACCGTCGTGTCGACGAAATGGGGTCTGACCGTCCTCGAGGAGATCCGGCAGCGACCCCGCCGGTTTCGTGAGTTGAAGCGATCGATCGGGACGATCAGCGACAAGGTGCTCACCCAGACGCTGCGCGATCTCGAGGCGCACGGCCTGATCCATCGGCACGACCATCGCAGCGCGAATCCGCGGGTGGACTACACCCTGACGGACGCCGGCCGCGACCTCGTCTCGACGGTCCACGGCCTGTGCGACTGGTCGCGAACGCATCTCGACGACCTGCTCGACGCGCCTGGGGCGGCTGATCGGGTGTGACGCACTCCGGGAACGTTCTCGATCCGCGAGGTGTTGAGAGGGCAATGAGCGCTCCCATCACCGTCGACATCTGGTCCGACATCGCCTGCCCCTGGTGCTACATCGGCAAACGCAAGTTCGAGGCGGGCCTCGCCGAGTTCGACGGACGCGACGACGTCGAAGTGACCTACCACAGCTTCGAGCTCGCACCGGATACGCCGGTCGACTTCGACGGTTCAGAGGTCGACTTCCTCGTCCGGCACAAGGGCATGCCGGCCGATCAGGTCCGGAGGATGCTCGACCAGGTCCGCGGGATCGCCGCCGAGGTCGGTCTCGACTACGACTTCGACCGGCTGCAGCACACCAAGACCCTGAAAGCGCATGAGGCCCTGCACTTCGCGAAAGCGCATGGCCGACAGGCGGATCTGGCCGAGCGTCTGTTCCAGGCGTACTTCGAGCAGGGGCGCCACGTCGGCCGCGCCGACGAACTCGCCGATCTGGCGGCCGATGTCGGTCTCGATCGCGACGCCGTGCTGGCCGCGCTCGAGTCGGGCGAGTACGCCGCGGCCGTCGAAGCCGACATCGACCAAGCCCGTGCATACGGGATCAGCGGGGTTCCCTTCTTCGTGATCAACAGCAAGTACGGCATCTCCGGAGCCCAGGCGCCGGAAACCTTCGCGCAGGCCCTCGACAAGGTCCGCGCCGAGGAGTCCGATCGTGTCTGACCCGCTTGTGCCCTTCGAGATGATCGGCGACGACGACGCGGCCGTCTGCGTCGACGGCGTGTGTGCGGTGCCGGAGGTCGGGACCGACGCGTCGGACTCCGCATCCGACTGAGCCCCGAAGGCCGAGCGTCGATCACCTCCTCGAGGCCATCGCGGGCTTCGGCTGACGCTGCGCGGCAGTAGATCGCACCCACCGCTGGTTTCAGTGTCAGGGTTGTCTAGCCACTTCGGTGGTGGTTGGGTTCTGACCATCAGGCATCTGGCTCTACCGCTGGTTACCGCCCCTGGCTGTATTGGGCTGGTGTTGGCTCATTGT
>NZ_JAFFZF010000080.1:0-5329 GCF_016924115.1 Gordonia sp. BP-119 | reverse complement strand
CGATCGGAGGGGGCGGCGCGGTGGGACGACCGAGGGCTGACGGCGATGACCGGCCCGGACTCGTCGCGCCGGATGCCGAACCCATGGCCCGTCCCAGTGACGCCGCCGTCGCCGAGCGGTATCGCCTACTCCTCGAGTTGAGCCCGGACGCCATCGCGGTCCATCAAGACGGCCTGATCGTCTACGTGAACTCGGCAGCGCTGGCGTTCGCTCGCGTCGACGAACGCGACGCCATGCTCGGACGGTCCATCGCCGACTTCGTCCATCCCGACGAACTGCCACAGATGCTCGATCGGATCATCGGCATGGGGGAGGAGGCCGGCGCGTCGACCGTGCCCGAAGAAGTGGTGATGGTCGACGCGCACGGGGTCACCCGCCCCATGGAGGTGACGTCGGTGCGCACCGTCTGGCAGGACAAGCCTGCGTATCAGGTGATTTTGCGGGACATCACAGCTCAGAAAGCGATCGAATCGGCCCTGCGACGACAGGCGGCGCTCCTCGACCACGTCAGCAACGCGGTGATCGCCGTCGACAACCACATGACGGTCACTTCCTGGAACCCGGCCGCTGAGCAGATGTACGGCCTGCGGGCGTCCGAGGCGATCGGACAAAATATCGACGACGTCGTCGGAGCGCACGTGGACCCGCACGCGGCGGTGTCGTTGGGCGGCACCGTCGATCAGTTGCACCGCCGTTCCGACACCGGGCGATCGTTTCTCGCCCACACCTCGGTGACGACGATGGATGACGGTTTCCTCATCGTCGCCGAACCCACCCGTCGTCCCCTCATCGAGCGGCTGGGGACGATCCTCGCCGCGCTGCACCAGGCGGTCATCGTCGTTCGCGAGGACGGCGACATCGAACTCGCCAACCCGGCCGCGGGGACAATGCTCGGTTCCGAAGCGGTCCCGGGTGCCCGGGTCCACGAACTGCCGCTGGACTTCGACGGCGACGAATCACCGATCGCACGTTGCCTGCGCACCCGTGAGGCGGTCACCGACGCGACCGCGACGATCACCACGCCCGCCGGCGAGCGTTGGCTCTCGTGCAGTTGCCGGCCGATCGACGACGACGGCGCCGAGGTGGTCGTCCTGGTGTCGTTCGCCGACATCACCGACCGTTACCGCGAACGCACCCAGCTGGCGTGGGAAGCCGTACACGATCCGCTGACCGGTCTGTACAACCGCTCGGGGATCATCCGCGAACTCGAGTCGCACATGGCCGGACTCGACGACGGAAACAACGCCTGCTGCGTCGCGATCTTCTACATCGATCTCGACAATTTCAAGCTGGTCAACGATTCGCTCGGCCATGCCGTGGGTGACGAGGTGCTGCACACCGTCGCACAGCGATTGGCGGCGGCAACGCCCGACGAGGCCTCGGTCGGCCGGATTGGTGGGGACGAATTCGTTCTCGTCGCCACCCTGGGGATCGCCTGTTCGGCCGACGAGATCGAGCAGCAGATCGACAAGATCCGGGGGACGGTGTACGAGCCGATCGCGGTGAGCACCCGCACCGAACCGCTCAAGGTGGAGGCGAGCATCGGCGTGGCGACGGTCAAGGCCGGTGACGACTACACCGCCACCGACCTGCTGCGCGATGCCGACATCGCGCTGTATCAAGCACGCAAGGCTTCTCGTGCGCGCTACGTCCGCTTCCAGACGCAGCATCGGGAGGAACTGCAGCGCCGGCAGCGCATCGAAGAGGAACTGCGGCGCGTTCTCGACACCGACACCGATCAACTCGAGATCCACTATCAGCCGATCGTGTCGACCGTCGACGGCGCCCTGGTGGGCCTGGAAAGCCTTCTACGCTGGCGTCACCCGGAACTGGGGTCGATCTCGCCCACCGAGTTCATCCCGCTCGCAGAAGGATCCAATCTCATCGACCGGGTGGGCAACTATGTGCTGGAGACAGCGGCCGCCGAGGTGGCCGCTGTCGCCGAACTCCGTCGGGTGATGCTGTGCGTCAACGTCTCCCGACGGGAGCTCACCAATGGCCAGTTCCCCGACCGGCTCCGGGACACGATCACCCGCTCGGGCATGGACCCCGCCGCGTTCTGCCTGGAGATCACCGAGAGTGCACTGGACCCGCTCGACGGAGACCTGCTCACCCTGTTGCGCAACGTGCGCGAACTCGGAACACACGTGTCGCTCGACGATTTCGGGACCGGTGCGTCGTCGTTGAGCGAGTTCTACCGCCTGCCGGTCAGTGTCCTGAAGACCGCGAAGTCCTTCGTCGACGCTCTCGACGAGCACCCGAGCGCCACATCGATCCTCGCCGGCATCGTCACCATGGCGCACGCGGCCGGGATGCGGGTGGTCGCCGAGGGAGTGGAGACGGAGTCGCAGGCCGCCACGGTCGCCGAGGTCGGTTGCGACCTCGCGCAGGGCTATCACTTCGGGCGTCCCGCCCCGCTGGCCGACGTGATCGGGTCCGGAGTCCGGATCCGGGCGAATCCCGGTGTCTGGGAGACCGGCTGACCTGTCCGCGCCAGACCAACACTGTCACCGAGGCGTCCCACGCCATACCGTGGGGCGTATCTGCGCTATGCATGCGACTGTGTCCGTTACCGTCAGACTCGGCGATGCACGCGAGTAGATTGATCGCCACGTCGATCACCCGGCGTCCATGCAACCGGACAGCGAGGTCACGGACATGACACACATTCTGCGGTGGACTCCTGCAACGCTCTGGACGGCGTCATGACCGACGCGGAGCGGCAAGTCGCCGAGCAACACACGGCGAAGGTCATCGGTGTCACGGTCGCCGCGGCGGTCGGTGGCTTCCTGTTCGGTTTCGACAGCTCGGTCGTCAACGGCGCCGTCGACTCGATCGAAGCGGACTTCGGCCTCGGCAAGCTGATGACCGGCTTCGCCGTCGCGATCGCGTTGCTCGGCTGTGCGCTCGGCGCATGGTTCGCCGGCCGGCTGGCCGACGTCTGGGGACGCAAGCGCGTGATGCTGCTCGGCTCGGCGCTTTTCATCATCTCCGCGATCGGAACCGGCTTCACCCAGACGATTCCCGACCTGCTGCTGTGGCGCGTGCTGGGCGGCATCGGCATCGGCATCGCCTCGGTCATCGCGCCGGCCTACATCTCCGAGATCGCGCCGGCCCGCTACCGCGGGGCGCTTGCCTCGATGCAGCAGCTCGCGATCACGCTGGGCATCTTCGCGGCACTCCTCTCCGACGCACTGCTCGCCGACAGCGCCGGCAGCGCGTCGAACGAATTCTGGTGGGGCCTCGAGGCGTGGCGGTGGATGTTCCTCGTCGGTGTCGTGCCCGCCGTCGTCTACGGTGTGCTGGCGCTGCTGATCCCGGAGTCGCCGCGATACCTGGTGGGTCGCAACCGTGATGCCGAGGCGGCCCGGATCCTGCAGGAGGTGACGGGCGAGGAGAACCCGCTCGAGCGGGTCAAAGAGATCAAGCTGACGGTCAAGCGCGAGGCGAAGTCGTCGATCAGGGACATCGCGGGACCGTCGTTCGGGCTGCACCCGCTCGTCTGGGTCGGCATCTGGTTGGCCATCTTCCAGCAGTTCGTCGGTATCAACGCGATCTTCTACTACTCGACGACGCTGTGGCAGTCCGTCGGCTTCTCCGAGGCCGACTCGTTCAAGACATCGGTGATCACCGCCGTCATCAACGTCGTCATGACCTTCGTGGCGATCCTGTTCGTCGACCGCATCGGGCGGCGGAAACTGCTGCTCGGCGGTTCGGTGGGCATGTTCATCGGCCTGCTCATGGCGTGTATCGCGTTCACCCAGCAGATCGGCGAGGGCGAGAACATCACGCTGCCCGACCCGTGGGGTGTGGTCGCACTGATCGGCGCCAACCTGTTCGTGGTCGCCTTCGCCGCGACGTGGGGCCCGGTGATGTGGGTGATGCTGGGGGAGATGTTCCCCAACCGCATCCGCGGTGTCGCCCTGGGCGTCTGCACGGCCGTGAACTGGGTCGCGAACTTCACCATCTCGATGCTGTTCCCGCCGATGACCGAAGCCGTCGGACTCGGAATCATCTACGGCTTCTTCGCCTTCTGCGCCGCGGCCTCGTTCTTCTACGTCCTCCGGAAGGTCGAGGAGACCAAGGGGATGGAGCTCGAGCAGATGGATTCGGTGGCAGAGGCGCGACTGTCGCAGTTCACTGCGGTCCGTGCGGCGAAGGACAAAGCCTGAATGTTCGATCTGCGTGAGCTCTCCAGCCGCGTCGTCGCCGCCCCCATGGCCGGTGGTCCGAGCACCCCGGAACTGGTGGTGGCCGCGGCATCGGCCGGCGGTGTCGGCCAGCTCGCCGCCGGGTACCAGACTCCCGACAAGGTGCGCGCCGACATCGCGGCCGTGCGGACGGCCGGTACCGAGGTCTTCGGTGTCAACATCTTCGTTCCCGAGGCGGAGCCGGTGAACCGCGACGACCTCGCCCGCTACCGCGCCGAACTCGTCCCGTATGCGCGAAGTCTGGGCGTGACGCTTCCCGAGGTCGAGGACCTGGGCGAGGACGATGACCACTTCGACGACAAGATCCGGCTGGTGTGCGACGAGCGGATCCCGCTCGTGTCTTTCGCGTTCGGGTGTCCCGCACCCGAGGTCGTCGCCGAATTGCACCGGCACGGGTGCAGTGTCGGGGTCACGGTCACCACGGCCACGGACGCCGAGATCGCCGGTCGAGCCGGTGCTGACTGGCTGTGCGTGCAGGGTCCCGACGCCGGTGGCCATCGATCGGTCTTCGACCGCCGGACCACTCCTCCCACAGAGCCGCTCGACGACTTGATCCGCGCGGTCGCCGACCGGGTGCCGCTGCCGATCGTGGCGGCGGGTGGGATCTCCACGTCGGCCCGGGCCGACGAGGTCCGATCCGCGGGACCCGTTGCGGTGCAGGTGGGTACGGTTTTGTTGCGGACCACCGAGGCCGGCACCAAACCCGCGCACGGGGCGGCTCTCGCCGATCCGGACCGAACCGACACCGTGGTCACCTGGGCGTTCAGCGGCCGACCGGCACGCGCCCTGCGAAACCTGTTCACCGACAGGTTCTCCGACGCCGCGGTGGCCGAGTACCCGGCCGTCAACACGTTGACCGGTGGCATCCGACGCGCCGCCAGCAACGACCCCGACGGGATCAACCTCTGGGCCGGGAGCGGATACCGCGACGCCGTCGAGGAGTCGGCCGTCGATACCATCGCCCGGCTCGGGTGATCGAGGAGATCTCTGTTCCCTGAGCAGCCTATGAGGGTTTGTGTCAACAGGGTCCTGTGATGGGTGTGGGCGTGGGGGTGTGGCCCGGCGGCCGGTGGTGGCTGCGGGATGGATGATGGTGGGGTTTTGGATGGCCGGGGTCG
>NZ_JAFFZF010000008.1:0-146253 GCF_016924115.1 Gordonia sp. BP-119 | reverse complement strand
CTTGTCTCCACGACTCAAACGACTAGCCTTAGACATTGACATCCTCCTTTTGTGGTTGGGATAACCAAGCCCCTTATGACCACATCAGGAGGATGTCCCAGTTACCAGCCCTTCCAGCTATTACTAGCAGCGAGCTTGCGAGCGTCACGAAGGGTCCTGGTGAGGCGGGTTGCGAGACCCTTCGTGACGCGCCCTCCGCAAGCTCCGGGCGCTCCTCAGGGAGCAGAAGGGTGACCCTCCGCAGGTGAGCAGAAGGGTGACCCTCCGCAGGTGAGCAGAGGGGTGACCCTCCGCCGGGAGCAGAAGGTGGGCCCTGCGCAGGGAGCAGAGGGGTGGCCTCCGCAAGCTCTGGGCGCTCAGCGGATGAGCGGGTCGCGCGGCAAGCCGAGGATGCGTTCGGCGATCTGGTTGCGGGTGATCTCCGACGTCCCGCCGGCGATCGACATCCCGCGGGCACCGAGGATCAGCAGGCCGGCCAGCTTGCCGGGACCGGACGAGAACGCGACGTCGGGTCCGAGCAATTCCGCGGCCAGGTGCGCGCGGTCGCTGAGATGCTCGGCGAGAAGCAGTTTCGTCACATTTCCCTCGGGTCCGGGAGCGGCGCCGACGACCGATCGGGCGGCACGACGCAGATTCAGCAGTCGCAGCGCATCCTCGACGGCGAGGAACTCACCGACCTTCGTCGCCGCCCCCTCGACCCGGTCCCCGTAGCCCTGGACGAGTGCCACCATCTGTTGGACCGCACCGTCGCTACCCGGCGCACCGCCGCCGATGCTGACCCGCTCGTTGCCGAGGGTCGCGCGGGCCACGGCCCAGCCGTCGTTCGGTGTGCCCACCACGTCTTCGTCAGGGACGAAGACGTCGGTGAAGAACACCTCGTTGAACTCGGACCCGCCGGTGATCTGCCGCAGCGGACGTACCTCGACACCGGGCGCCGACATGTCGATCAACACCGCGGTGATGCCCTTGTGCTTGGGGGCTTCCGGGTCGGTCCGCACCGTTGCCAGCCCTCGCCGGCACAGGTGGGCGCCGCTGGTCCAGACCTTCTGGCCGTTGATGCGCCATCCGCCGTCGACGCGCGTGGCCCTCGTGCTGACCGCCGCCGCGTCCGACCCGGCGCCGGGCTCGGAGAACAACTGACACCACACCTCGTCCCCGAGCAGCGCCGGCCGGACGAACCGGTCGATCTGGTCCTGCGTGCCCTGCTGGATGAGGGTGAGGATGACCCACCCGGTGATGCTGTAATCGGGCCGCTTCACACCCGCGGCCGCCATCTCCTCCTCGATGACGAGTTGTTCGACGGAATCCGCGGCGCGTCCCCACGGCCTGGGCCAATGCGGCATGACGTAACCGGTGTCGATGAGCTTCTCGCGCAGCGCGGACTCGCCGACGCCGGCGATCTCGGCGATGTCGGCTCGAACGCGCGCACGCAGTTCCTCGGCCTCGGGTGGGAGGTCGAGGCTGTTGGCACGGGTGACGCCGCCTGCGGAGAACTCGTACACGTCACGAGCCGGCTGTTGTCCGCCGAACAGCGCCTGCAGCACGGTGGCGCGGCGCAGGTGCAGGTGCGCGTCGTGTTCCCAGGTGAAGCCGATGCCGCCGTGCACCTGGATGTTCAGCTCGGCGTTCGTCGTGTACGTGGGCAGTGCCAGCGCGGCCGCCGATGCCGCGACCAGCCCGAGGGCGTCGGCGTTCTCGTCGGCCGCTCGCGCCGCGTCCCACACCACCGCGGTGGCGGCCTCCGCGCCGACGAGCATGTTCGCGCAGTGGTGCTTGACGGCCTGGAACGCACCGATGGTCCGGCCGAACTGTTCGCGGACCTTCGCGTAGGCCACCGCGGCGTCCAGCGCGTCCCGCGCCCCGCCGACGGCTTCGGCCGCGACCAGCGTCCGGGTGAGCGCCAGCGCGGTGGCCGCCAGTCTCGGCAGACGGACGGCGGCAGCACTCGACAGCGACACCCGCGCCGACAATCGGGTCGGGTCCAGATCGGCGTGCGAGCCCACCTCGACACCGGAGTCCGACGACTCCACCACCAGCACATCGTCGTCGCCGATGAGTACCAGCAGATCCGCGAGCGGTGCGCCGAGTACCGCGTCGACCTGACCGGAGACCGCCCCACCGGCCTCGGTCAGTCCCGGCACCACCGCGACACCCGCGGTGACCGTGCCGTCGACGAGCGACCGCAGCCAGCGGGCTCGCGTCTCGTCGTCGGCATGAGTCAGGATCGCCGAGGCGACCACGGTGGGCAGGAACGGACCCGGCGCCACCGCGCGGCCCAATTCCTCTGTCACGACGACCAACTCGGCGATCCCGAAACCGGAACCGCCGTACTCCTCGGCGACGTGCAGACCCAGCCAGCCGAGTTCGGCGATCTCCGCCCAGAACGTGGGTCTGGCCTCCTCGGGCGCGTCGAGTCGGTCTCGCGCCTGCGCCCGCACCTTTCGGTCGACGGCGAATTCGCGCACCACCGAGGCGAGTTCGACGTGGTCATCGGTCAGGGCAATACTCATGGCGACTCCCGGGATCGTCGGTCACCCGATCACACCATCTACCCCCGGTCCGGGGTGGACGCTTGAGACAAACTCATCGAATCCGTTCCCGACGCGCCCGTTGCACGACCGGGTCCGGGAACGGCACGGCATCGACGAGGTCCCTGGTGTACCGGTCTGCGGGCCGGGTGAGCACGTCCCGCGTTCCGGCCGATGTCCGCCGCGAGATCGACGACGCCGCGGAGACCTCGGCGGACTGAGGCGTTCCGATCACCGTGAGCGATTCCCTCGATCGCACCACCGTCGCGGTGGTCTGATGAATTCGATTGCCATCGAACGACATTGAGAAGAGGATGAGAGATGACCCTGGCGCAGATCGAGGACCGGACCGAGCGCGAGCAGGCAGCTCAGCAGATCTACCGCGACGCGGGGATCACCGTCGACAAGCTCGGCGAGCACATCGGGGCACGCATCGGCCAGGTGCGGCTCGGCGGCGACCTCGCCCCGGAGCAGGTGGAGGCGATCCGCCTGGCGCTGGCGATCAACAAGACGATCGTCTTCGAGGGCCAGGACCAGCTCGACGACGACAGCCAGTACGCGTTCGCCGAACTCCTGGGCGATCCCACCGCACCTCATCCGACGGTGACCTCACGCGGCGAACAGCTGCTGACCATCGAAGGCGCCGCGAACAGCTGGCACTCCGATGTGACGTTCGTCGATCGCATCCCGAAGGCGTCCATCCTCCGGGCGGTGACGCTGCCGAGCTACGGCGGCGCGACGACCTGGGCGTCGACGGTGGCCGCCTACGAGCAGCTGCCGAAACCGCTGCGCGCGTTGACCGAAGAGCTGTGGGCCACCCACACCAATCTGTACGACTACGTCGGCCAGAAGGAGCCCTCGGGTGGTGTCGACGTCAGCCGCAAGGCCGAGCACTACAAGGAGTTCACCAGCTCCGAGTACCAGACGCTGCACCCCGTCGTGCGCGTCCATCCCGAGACCGGCGAACGCAGCCTGCTGCTCGGACACTTCGCCAAGGAGTTCCGCGGCCTCAAGAGTTCCGAGTTCGCCGACCTCTACCAGCTCCTCCAGGCACGTATCACCAAGCTGGAGAACACCTTCCGGTGGAACTGGAAACTGGGCGACGTGGCGATCTGGGACAATCGCGCCACGCAGCACTACGGCATCGCCGACTTCGGCAACCAGCAGCGTGAACTGCACCGCATCACCCTCGCCGGCGATGTGCCCGTCGACGTCCACGGTCAGGCGAGCCAGGTTCTCCAGGGCGACGCGACGCACTACTCGGTCGTCGAAGAACCCGCCCGACTGTCGGTGTTCGCGGCCTGACCCGTGCGCGCGTCACCGCCCGCTCCCTGAGTTGCGAGGAGCGCAAGCGACGAGCCTCGAAGGGTCCTGGCGAGGTGCGTGGCAAACCCTTCGTGACGCGCCCTCCGCAAGCTCCGGGCGCTCCTCAGGGAGCAGAGAGTGCGGCTTGCGCTCCTCTCGCCTCAGGGCCGGTCGCCCTCGGCGACCGGCCGTTCCGGGTTCGACGACCACTGCGAGAACGAACCCGGGAACAGCGCGGCGTCGATCCCCGTGATGGCAAGCGCCGCGATCTGGTGCGCGGCATTGATCCCGGAACCGCAGTAGACGACGACATCGGAGCCGGCCCCGCCGTCGATACCGACATCTGCGAACCGGCGTCGTAGCTCCTCCGCCGGACGGAAGCGGCCGGAGGTGTCGACGTTGTCCGCCGTCGGGACACTGATCGCCCCGGGGATGTGGCCGGCGCGCGGATCGACCGGTTCGACGTCGCCGCGATAGCGTTCGGCGGCCCGGGCGTCGAGCAGGTGTGCCGGCCCGGCCGCGACGCTGTCCATGGTCGCGACCGGCAGGTGTCCGGGGCTCAGGGTCACGTTGCCCGCTCGCGGCCGACCGCCGTCGCCCGTCGTCGTGCGCAGGCCTTCGGCACGCCACGCCGCGAGGCCGCCGTCGAGAAGTCGCACGTCGGCGACACCCGCCCACCGCAGCAGCCACCAGGCGCGCGCGGCCGCGAGGTTGCCGGAGTCGTCGTAGACCACCACCGGGACGGCGTCGTCGATCCCCCATCGCCGGGCCGCCTCCTGGAGGTCGGCGACGTCGGGCAGCGGATGCCTGCCGCCGACCGGCCCGGAGGGCGGGGCCGCCAGTTCGGAGTCGAGGTCGACGTAGACCGCACCGGGGATGTGACCCTCGCGATAGGCGTGCCGACCATCGAAGTCGCCCAGCTGCCAGCGCACGTCCAGCAGGATCGGCGGAGTCGCCAGCAGCATCTCGGCCAGCTCGAGCGGGGTGATGAGGACCTCGGCCATAGCGGCGAGGGTACCAACGCGAACCGATGGCAGAATGGGGCAATCCGCCCATGACCGGGCACCTGGGCCTCCGTCGCCCTGTCGTCACCACCCTCAGGAGTCCAGCCCGTGGCGTTGTTTCCTGCCGTCGTCTTCGGACTCATCACCTTCTGGCTGCACCGGCGCATCGTCCGCGCGACCGCGATGCCGCGCCCCTGGTCGATCATCGCCGACGTGGCGCTGGTCGTGCTGTGGGCGCTCGCCCTCATCGGCTTCGCCACCGGACGGGTGCTCGACCCGTCGTGGGCGCGGCCCATCGGCACGATCGGGCTGATCTGGCTCGCCGCCGTCTTCTACCTGTTCCTCGGCCTCGCGGTGGTGGGCCTCGTGTCGTTCGCCGCACACATCGTCCGCTGGATCCGGCGACGTCGATCCGGAGTGCAGGACAACCCCTCGTTCGCGGCCCGTCGGCTCAGCAAGCTCCGGGTCGCCACGGCCGCGGTCGTGGTGGTCGCGCTCGGGGTCACCGGCTACGGGGTGTGGGAAGCATCTCGCCCCCAGGTCGTCGACATCGACGCCACGTTCGCGAGCCTGCCGCCGCAGTTCGACGGAACGCGCATCGCGGTGATCTCCGACCTGCACGTCGGCCCGGCCCGTGACGCGTCGTTCACCCAGCGCGTCGTCGACGACGTCAACGAGCAGGAGCCGGATCTCGTCGTCCTCGTCGGCGACCTCACCGACGGCACCATCCCGAACGTCCGCGACACCCTCGAACCCCTCGCGGATCTGGATGCGCCTCTCGGGGTCTTCGGTGTGAGCGGCAACCACGAGTACTACGCCGACGACGGTGGTCGGTGGCTCGACGTCTGGGAGGAATTCGGCGTGCGCACGCTGCGCAACGCACGAGCGCCCATCGAGGTAGACGGCGCGACCATCACACTTGCCGGCGTCCACGACGCCACCGCCCCCGAACCGTACGAGCCCGACCTCCCGGCGGCGTTGGCGGGAACGTCTCCCGAAGACTTCACCCTGCTCCTCGCCCACCAGCCCAAGCAGGCCGTCGAGGCATCGGATCTGGGTGTCGACCTCCAGCTGTCCGGGCACACGCACGGCGGCCAGCTCTGGCCCATCCGCTACCTCGTCCGTGCCCAGCAGCCGACGATCACCGGGCTCGACCAGATCGGGAACACCACGATCTACACCACCCGCGGCGCCGGCGCCTGGGGCCCGCCGGTCCGTGTCCTCACGCCGCCGGAGATCACGATCCTCACGCTGCGATCGGCGCCGCCTGCCTCCTGAGGCGCGAGGAGCGAAAGCAACACCCCCTGCCCCCTGAGGTGCGAGGAGCGAAAGCGACGAGCCTCGAAGGGCTGGTGAGTTGACTCGCCGGCCCTTCGAGGCTCGCTTCGCTCGCACCTCAGGGAGCAGATGGGTGGGCTCGCTCGCACCTCAAGGAGCAGGATGGGGCTCGCTCTCGAGGAGCAGCGGCTCAGCCGTTGATATCGGAAGGATGGGTCGCCAGTGGGGTGACCTTGATCCGCATGTACGGGAACAGCGGCAGACCTGACAGCAGGGTGTGCAGTTCGTCGTTCGACTCGACGTCGAAGATCGAGTAGTTGGAGTACTCCCCGACGATCCGCCAGATGTGCGGCCACTTGCCGGCGCGTTGTAGATCCTGCGAGTACGCCTTCTCCCGTGCGACCGTGTCGGCCCGCAGGTCGGGGTCGAGGTCGTCGGGAATGGAGACGTCCATCCGCACGTGGAACAGCATTACTTCGCCGGGTCCAGCACGAAGTCGTAGGAGACGGTGAAGCCGCCCTGGCCGTCGTCTTGCGGGTCGAGCACCAGTTCGGGCTTGACGGCGCTGGCGACGTCGTCATCGTTGTGCGGGTCGCCCGGGAAGTACAGCTGTGCGGTGAGCTGCTCGTGGCCCGGTGCCGAGACCTTGAGGTGCAGGTGCGCGGGGCGCCACGGGTGCCAGCCGGCCGCGGAGATCATCTTCCCGCACGAGCCATCGGTCGGGATCATGTACGGCGCGGGCCGGATGGTGGTGATCTCGAAGCGGCCCTCGTCATCGGCGGTGAAGGTGCCGCGCAGATTCCACTCCGGAATTCCCGGCGCGAACTGCGAGTAGAAGCCGTCGTCGTCGGCGTGCCAGAGTTCGACAGTGGCGCCGGCGAGGGGGGTGCCGTCGCACGACCGGACCTGGCCGGTCCACACCAACGGATCGCCGGGCTCGTTGTCCCGCATGGGCAGAGTGCCCTTGGCGCCGAGTTCCGGAGCGTCCGGGACGTAGTACGGGCCTTCGATGCTGCCCTTGTTGCCCTGACGATGCGAGGTCGCGACGTCCTCGACGACGTGCTCCACCCAGACGTCGAGGAACAGCGGCCACTCGCCGTCCTCACCGACGTTGATGAGCCACGCCTTGAGCGCGTTGTACTCGTCGTAGGTCACCTTGTGCTTCCGGATCACCTCGTGCACGCCTGCGAGGACCTCGTTGATGAGGGTCGAGACACGTTCCGGCGCAGTGTCCTTCACTGCCTCGAACGGAGACTTGTCCGCGTGGAACCGCTCGGTGGCGGAGGCGCCGGACGCCGCGGCGGTGGCGACTTCCTGGGGATGCTCGGTGGTGGTCATGTTCTTCTCCTTGCTACTGGGTTCGCGGCCACGAGACGTGTCGTGGGCGTGCGGGTCTAGTTGTCGGTGCGATAGCGGTCGAGCTTGTCCGGATCGATCTCGAAACCGATGCCCGGCGCGGTCGAACGGTGCAGGTGGCCATCGCGGATCTGCAACGGCTCGGTCAGCAGGTCGTCGCTCATGTCCAGGAAGTTCGACAGCTCACCCGCGTAGCGCGAGGTCAGCTCGAAGGCGCTGCCGAAGGCGAGCGTGCACGCCGTCCCGATCTGTCCGTCGATCTGGTTGCCCATGACGACCGGGACGCCCAACCCCTCGGCGAGGTGATGCGTGCGGCGTGAGGTGGTGAAACCCGACCGCGCGGTCTTGATGCTGACGGCGGTCGCCGACCGGCCGAGGATCTCGCGGGTGACGTCGGCTGGCGTGGGCACCGATTCGTCGGCGATGAACGGCACCGGCAGCTGTTCGACCAGCCACCGGCGACCGAGCACATCGGCTGCGTCGCAGAGCTCTTCGGCGAACAGCAGATCGAGGTCGGCCATCTCCCGCATGGCTCGCGCCGACTCGGCTGCGGTCCAGCCCCGATTGCCGTCGACGTAGAGGTCGACGTCGCTGCCGAACCGCTCGCGGAGCGCGCGGACGACCGCGGTGTCGAGGGATGCCGGGTGACGTCCGACCTTCACCTTGAAGGTGCGGATCCCGTAGATGTCGACCATCTTCTCGGCTTCGGCGACCATCGCGGCCGGCTCTGCGAAACCGAGCATGTGACTGACGCGCATCCGGTCGGTGTAACCGCCGAGCATGTCCCCCACGGGCAACCCCAGGACCTTGCCCAGCGCATCCCAGATCGCCATGTCCACAGCGGATTTCGCGGCCGGGTTGCCGACCGTGCGAGCCATCCGGGCGGCGACCACCTCACGCTCGAGCAAGGTGAGGCCGACGACCGCGGGCGCGAAGACGCCCTTGATCACGGCGATGATGCCGTCCTGGGTCTCGCCGTAGGTGAACGGGCGGGGCGGCGCCTCGGCGACGCCGACCACGCCGGCGTCGGTGTGCACCCGGACCAGCACGTGGGTCGCGGCGTGCACCTCGCCGGAGGCGAACCTCAGCGGCTTCACGTACGGGATGGTGAACGGAATCGCCTCTACGGCGGTGATTTTCACGGTTTCTCTCCAGATCGAGCACCCAGTCGGGTCCTCACGGAACGGTGGTCGGCAAGCTGGGTGTCGCGCGACTCTGCGGCGGCGGAACGGGCGAAGGCGGAATCGGCGAAGGCAGCGGCGATGACGTCGGCGACCGCGGTGACGACCGGGTCGTCGGAACCCGATCGCCAGGCGAGTGCCACCTCGACGGTGTCGGCATCGACGAGGTCGCGCACCACCAAACCGTCGAGCGGAAGTGACCGCACCGAGGCCGGGAGCAGGGCGACCCCCAGCCCGGCGGCGACCAGGGCCAGCAGCACCGCGGTACCCGGCGCCTGGTGCGCCCGGTGGGGAACGAAACCCGCTGCGCGACATGTCCGTATCGCGGCGTCGTTGACGGCCGAGTCCCGGCTGTCGTACAGCACGAACGGCTCGTGGCGGAGGTCGGCGACGGAGACCACGGGCTCGGCGGCCAGTCGGTGATCGACCGACACCGCGAGAACCATCGGCTCGACATCGATGACCGTCGTGTCGATGTGCTCCCCGATCGCCGGCGGGCGCAGGATCCCGAGGTCGAGGGTGCCGGCGCGCAGGGCGTCGCACTGGCCCGGCGTGAGCATGTCGGACTGGATACGAAGATCCACATCGGGCAACTCCCGCTTGACGACCCGCGCGATGCGCGGCAGATGGGAGAACGCGGCAATACCGGTGATACCGACCCGGACGAGGCCGCTGCGGCCGGCGGCGATCCGACGCACGCCGTCCACGGCTTCGTCCACGCCGGCGAGAATTCGCTCGGCCTGGGCCCTGAGGTACTGCCCGGCCGGGGTGAGCGACACCTGACGGGTGGTCCGCGTGAACAGGGTGACGTCGAGCTCGGCCTCGAGCTGGCGGATTGCGTACGACAGCGCGGGCTGTGCCACGTGCAACGACTCCGCTGCCTGCCCGAAATGACAGGTGTCGGCCACGGCGGCGAAGTACCGCAAGTGCCGTAGCTCCATGACCCGCCTCGTCTCGTACTGATCGACACCGCGGTTGTGACCGCGGACACGTCTCACGGTAGAGCGTCGATCCATACATGACAAAGACACAAATTGCGGCAATTGATTGACGCCATTGATCAATAGGCTGCTTGGACAGGACTGGCAATTACCCGGGTGTGATCGCCACCACGTGCTGCCACAGTGCAGAGAGCAGCCCACTTCCTGGAGGTTTACGACCATGACCGCGTCCGTATCGGAACACTTGAATCATGTGAACTCGGTCCTCGACGACGCGGTCGTCGACGACCGAGACGCCGGTGTCTACCGCGCCAACCGGCGGATCTTCACCGATGAGGACATCTTCGAGTTGGAGATGAAGCACATCTTCGAGGGCAACTGGATCTATCTCGCACACGAGAGCCAGGTCCCCGAACCTGGCGACTACTTCACCACCTACATCGGCCGGCAGCCCGTCGTCATCACCCGCGACAAGAACGGCGAGTTGCACTGCCTGATCAACGCCTGTGCGCACCGCGGCGCGATGATCTGCCGGCGCAAGACCGACAACCGGATGACCCTGACCTGCCCGTTCCACGGTTGGACGTTCCGCAACGACGGGACCCTTCTGAAGGTCAAGGATCCCGATGGGGCCGGTTACCCCGACACCTTCGACGTCGACGGCTCGCACAACCTGACCAAGGTCGCCCGCTTCGACAGTTACCGCGGCTTCCTGTTCGGCAGCCTCAACGAGGACGTCGCCTCGCTAGGGGAGCATCTCGGCGACACCCGACTGATCATCGACATGCTCGTCGACCAGTCGCCGGACGGCCTCGAGGTGCTCCGCGGCGCGTCGACCTACACCTACGACGGCAACTGGAAGGTCCAGGCGGAGAACGGCGCCGACGGTTACCACGTCACCGCCACCCACTGGAATTACGCTGCCACCACATCGCGACGCGGCACCGGCGAGTCGACGAACGACACCAAGGCGCTCGACGCCGGCGGGTGGGGCAAGTCCGGGGGCGGTTACTGGTCGTACCCGAACGGCCACCTGTGCCTGTGGACCTGGGCCGCCAACCCTCAGGACCGGCCGCTGTGGGACAAGATGGACGAGCTCAAGGAGATCCACGGCGACGCCAAGGGCGAGTTCATGGTGAAGGGGTCGCGCAACCTGTGTTTGTACCCGAATGTCTATCTGATGGACCAGTTCTCGACGCAGATCCGCCACTTCCGTCCGATCGCGCCGGACAAGACCGAGGTGACGATCTACTGCATCGCGCCCAAGGGTGAGAGCGACTCCGCGCGGGCTCACCGCATCCGCCAGTACGAGGACTTCTTCAACGCGTCCGGGATGGCGACTCCCGACGACCTCGAGGAGTTCCGGTCGTGCCAGCTCACGTTCCGGGCGCAGGCCGCGCCGTGGAACGACATGAGCCGCGGTGCCGAGCACTGGCTCACCGGTCCCGATCCCGTCGCCGAATCGCTGGGCATGACCGGGGTCATCTCGGCCGGCGTCAAGAACGAGGACGAGGGGCTCTACCCGGTCCAGCACGGTTACTGGCTCGAGCGGATGCGCGCAGCTGCCGCGAAGGAAGAGGCGGCGGCCGAACAAGCAGCGGCCCCAGCCCAGTAGACCGCCGCCCAGCCCACCGCCCTGAAGGAGAGCACCATGACCACCGCTGAGACCAATTCCGCCGCTGTCGATCCCGCTGGGTCGGGCATATCCACCGGCGGAAAGCTCATCACCCAGAACATGATCGAGCAGTTCCTGTACCGCGAGGCCCGCTACCTCGACGACCGCGAATTCGAGAAGTGGCTCGACTGCTACGCCGACGACGTCGTGTACTGGATGCCGGCCTGGGACGACCGTGATCGTCTCACCGAGAACCCGCACCGCGAGATCTCGCTGATCTACTACGGCAACAAGGGCGGCCTCGAGGACCGGGTCTTCCGCATCCGCACCGAGCGGTCGTCGGCGACCTCACTGCCCGAACCCCGGACGAGCCACAACATCGGCAACGTCGAGGTCATCGAACGGCGCGGTGATCTCGTCGACGTCCGGTTCAACTGGCACACCATGTATTTCCGGTACAACACGGTCGACCCGTACTACGGGACCTCCTTCTACACGATCGACTTCTCCGGCGAGCAGCCGTTGATCCGGCGCAAGACAATAGTGCTGAAGAACGACTACATCCACCACGTGGTGGACATCTACCACTTCTAGGACCCGTCCATGACTGTCACCACCGACAACGGCGTCGGCGCCGACCTGCGAACCCCCGACGGCGAGGCCACCATCCATCAGGTGGCGCTGTCCTTCGAAGACGGTGTCACGCGGTTCATCTCGTGCCGCGAGGACCAGACCGTCGCCGACGCCTCCTACCGTCAGCGGATCAACATCCCGCTGGACTGCCGCGACGGGGCCTGTGGAACGTGTAAGTCGTTCTGCGAATCCGGCGATTTCGACGGCGGGGTGTACATCGAGGACGCGCTCTCCGACGATGAGTCCGCCGCGGGCTATGCGCTCCCCTGTTGCATGAAACCCAAGTCCGATCTCGTGCTGCAGATCCCGGCGACCTCCGATGTCGCCAAGACCCAGGCGTCCCGATTCACCGGCACCATCGTCGAACTCGATCGACTCTCGGACTCGACCATGCGTCTCGAGGTCCGGATCGAGAACCGCGGGGAGCTGGCGTTCCTGCCCGGACAGTACGTCAACATCGAGATCCCCGGCAGCGACGACGGCGAGGGCACCCCGGTGTCCCGGTCGTACTCGTTTGCCAACGGCCCGCACGAGGACCGTCTCGTCTTCCTCATCAAGCTGAGTCCCGGCGGCGCGATGTCGACCTACCTGACCGACCGCGCCGCCCGCGGCGAGGAGATCGCGTTCACCGGTCCGCACGGATCGTTCTTCCTGCGCGAGGCCACCCGCCCCGTGCTGCTGCTGGCCGGCGGCACCGGCCTTGCGCCGATCCTGTCGATGTTGCGGAAGCTGCACGCCGACAACAGCCGTCGAAAAGTCCACCTCATCTACGGGGTGTCCACCGACACCGATCTGGTCGCCCTCGACGAGGTCGAGTTCTTCGCCGAGAAGCTGCCCGGTCTGACGTGGGACCACTGTGTCTCGGACCCGGCCAGTTCCGCGGTCAACAAGGGCTACGTGATGAGCCTGATCGAGCCGGCCCACCTCTACGACGGGGATGTCGCGATCTACCTGTGCGGTCCGCCGCCGATGGTGGAGTCGGTCCGCAAGCACGTCGCCCAGGCCGGCATCGCGCCGACGGGCTTCTACTACGAGAAGTTCGCGCTCGCGGCGCGTCCGGAGGCCGGTGCCGACGACGGCACAGTCGACGAGACCGAGGTGCTCACCGACGAAACCGCCCGGGTGACTACCGCGGCGTCCGACTCGTCCGCGCCGGACGCCGACGACCCGATCATCGTGGCCGCGAACGCCCGGTCTATCGCCGGACAGCAGACTCTCCCGGCCGCAGACATGGCGGCCTGGTCGGGTGCACGTCCGTCGGTCGCCGGCGACGATTCACTGGTCCGGATCGCTGGACAGGTCGTGTGGCACAGCGAATCCGATGACCGCGGACTGGACTCCGATGCGGGGTTGCTGCGACCGACGGCGTCGCATCCGGCGGGTCCGGCACGGTCGATCGCCGGTCAGGAGGTGTTCGCGTCGTCGAGCCTGGAACCGCTGCACGCAGCGGTGCCCGAGGTGCCGACCGAAACGCCCACCGTCGGGGACACCGTCGCGGGACCGGCAGTCGTCGGTTCGCAGGGCTACCAGATCGGCGAGGAGCATCCGGCGATCCACGAGTCGGATGCCCTGTTCGAGGCCCGGGCCGCACTGGAACTGGGCGCACTCGAGCTGACGTTCGGGCGCTTGTCCACGCAACAGCTGGCCGGTTACCGTCTGCTCGCCGACGCCACGGTGCCGTACGTGGACGGTGATCGCTTCGTCGATGCCGCGGAGTACACCGAGACCAACGCCGCGTTCCACGACTACCTCTTCGCCCAGACCGGTAACGATCACCTGCTCGAGGCCTACAAGGCGCTCGGCGTCAAGGGCCGCATGAGTGAGGTGCTACGGAACGCGACCTGGTGTCACCCGTTGTGCGCCCAGGACCACATCGATATCGTCTCGGCGTTCGAGGCCGGGGACCACGACGCGGCACGGGCACTGATCGCCGCGCATGCCGACCGGTCGAAGCAGACCATGCGCCGAGCGATGGCCGACGAATCGGTCTCGCGTCGACCGCGTTTCGTCACCCCGGGCCGGTTCGCCGGCAAGGTCGTCGTCATCACCGGTGCCGCACAGGGGATCGGCGAGCAGACCGCCCGGCGAATCAGCGCCGAGGGCGGCAGGGTCGTCCTCGCCGACCGGTCGAAACTGGTCGCCGAGGTGTCCCGCGATCTCGACGCGAACGGTCCCGGCGCGGCAGCCGCCATCGCCGACCTGGAGGGTTTCGGCGGCGCCGAGTCGGTGATCCGGCAGGCGTTGTCCACGTACGGTCGGGTGGATGTGCTGATCAACAACGTGGGCGGCGCCATCAACTTCAAACCGTTCGTCGAGTTCACCGAGGAGCAGATTCGGGCCGAGATCGACCGGTCGCTGATGACGACGCTGTACGCGTGCCGGGCGGTCCTGCCGTCGATGACACGCGCCGGGGGCGGGGTGATCGTCAACGTCTCCTCGGCGGCGACGCGAGGCATTCACCGGATCCCGTACTCGGCGGCGAAGGGGGCGGTGAACGCGTTGACCGCGTCACTGGCGATGGAGTACGCCGACGACGGCATCCGAGTGGTCGCCACGGCGCCGGGAGGCACCGAGGCACCGCCGCGTCGGATCTCACGCGGTACACCGGAGCCGCGCAACGAGATCGAGTCACAGTGGTATCAGGCCCACATCGACCAGACGATCGCGTCGTCGTCGATGCACCGGTACGGCACGCTCGACGAGCAGGCGGCCGCCATCTGCTTTCTCGCTTCCGACGAGGCGTCGTACATCACCGGGACCGTGCTGCCCGTCGCCGGCGGCGATCAGGGTTGAGCTGCTGACTAGTATGGACCGATGATGGTCACCGGCGGGTGCGTCGGCCGCGACCGCGAGATCGAATTGCTCTTCTCGCGGCTCGACGCCGTGTCGGAGTCGGGTTTTCTGGCCGTCACGGGAGATCCCGGAATCGGCAAGTCGACGCTGCTGAGGCACCTGGTCCGGCGGCGGCTGTCCGCTCCGACAACCGGTTCCACGTTGTGGGCCGCGGTCTCACCGTGGCGAGCGCACACGCCCGGCGCACTCATCCGGCAGCTGGTACAGGACCGGCCCGACGCCACACCCGCGACCGCTGCCGACCCGACCCCGGACGACCTGCTCGACGCACTACTCGCAGCGGTCACCACTCCTGCAGAGTCATCGACCGAGGTGCCCGGCGACACCGCCGGACTCATAGCCGTCGACGACGCCGACCTCGCCGACGAGGAGTCACTGCAGGCGTTGGTCTCACTCACCCGAGAACACCGGGATCGCCGAATCCTGGTCGTCCTCACCATGTCTCGGCCGGGCGCCCGGCTCGTCGGCAACGCACTCGACGAGCTACGACTCGACGGCCTGGACCCAACGGGTACTGCCGACCTCGCCGCGCAGCGCGGCATCGTGCTGCACCCGGCGATGCGGGAGGAACTGGCCCGGCACACCGGCGGGAATCCCCGCGACATCGTGGCCCTGCTCGACGAGGTCCCGCCAGGTACCTGGTCCCGCACCGGCGTGGGACTGCCTGCGCCGGCCCATGTCGTCGCGATGGTGCGGAAGCGATTGCCGGACAACGGCACCTCGGCTCGCGCGCTCATCGAAGCGCTCGCGATCCTCGACCCGGCCGAGCCCCTCGCCACCGCGATTGCGCTCGCCGGGATTAGCGACCCCCTGGCCGCGATCGACGACGCGCGCGCAACCGGTCTGGTGACGGACGACAGGGCATTGACACCCGCGGAGGCGCAACCGCGTCTCGCGGGTCCCCTGGTGCGGGCCGCCGTCCTCGAGGTCCTCGGCATGAAGACCGTGGGCGACGCCCACCGTCGGGCTGCGGACCTCGTCGACGACCCTGCCCGACAGCTCCATCACCGCGTCGCGGCCACCTCGACGGTCGACGCCGCCCTCGCCGACGCCCTCACCGACCTGGCACGCGCCCGCGGCGCCGACGGTGCGTGGGCCGAGGCCGCCGGGCTGTACGGGCAGGCGGGCCGGCTCACCCCCGATCCGTTGCAGCGCGACACACGGGTGACGCTCGCGGTCGATTCGCTCCTCGCCGCGGGCGACTGCACCGGTGCCGGCGCCCTCGTACCGACCGTGGAGAGCCTGCGCGAGACACCACTGCGCAATGCGACCCTGGCGTACCTCGCCATCCTGCGGGGCCGGTCGGCGGAGGCACAGCTGCGTCTCGACCGGGCGTGGGCGATCGTCAACGTCGAGCGCGAGCCCGATGTCGCCGCCCTGATCGCGCAACGTTTCGTCCTGCACAACCTGGTCCGATGCCAGGGCACCGAGTTGGTGGACTGGGCCGATCGCGCGGACGCGATGGCCGACGCCGGATCGGCCGCCCGAGTGGAGGCCGCCGTCATCCGTGGACTCGGACTGGCCTGGTCGGGACACCCGGATGCCGCACGCGCCGAGTACCAGACGGTGTCGGAACGGGTTCGATACGGCGCGCAGGCGCAGCGTGCGATCATGGGTCGCGGTTGGCTCGAACTCGGCCTCGACGAGATCGACGCTGCGCGTACCGATCTCGAAACCGCCGTGTCGATGGCGCAGCTCGGTGGCTCCACCCGGATCACGTTGTGGGCGCTGGCCTGGCTCGCCCGGGTCCAGTTCCTCACCGGCGACTGGGACGATGCGCTGCGCGGCGTCGAGGCCGGCCGCGCGCTCGCCCGCAACAGCGGCATCGCGCTCACCACGCCCCTGCTCAACTGGACTGCGAGCCAGATTTATTCGCTGCGCGGGAACTGGGAGGACGCGCATGGAAGTATCGCACAGAGCAGCACCTCCATCGGCGACTACGAGATCATGCGGATACCGGACCTGCTGGCCCGGGCCCAACTGGCGGAGGCCGCAGCCGACTACGGCAAGGTCCGGCGGATACTGACGCCGCTCGTCGCGATGGCCGAGTCCGTCCCGGCCCTGTCCGAGCCGGGCCTGTGGCCGTGGGTCGACGTCCTCGCCAACGCACTGGTCCTCGAGGGACGGCACGAGGCCGCCGACGATCTGCTGCGACGCTACGAGATCCGGTCCGCCGAGCGGGGCCACCGGTCGTCGGCAGCCCGGATGAAGTACGCGCGCGGCCGCCACCTCGGCGCAACCGGTGACATCCACGGAGCACGGCGCACCTTCGAGGAGGGCATCGAACTCCTCGACGGTCTCGGCCTGCGCTACGACCAGGCGCGGGTGAACTTCGCCTACGGCCAGACGTTGCGACGTGCGGGCAAGCGCCGGGTCGCCGACGCCGTCATCGGGACTGCCCGCGACCTGTATCTGTCACTCGGCGCGACCACCTACGTCGAACGCTGTGAACGCGAACTGAAGGCGGGCGGTCTCGCGACGTCGCGTGGTGAGAACCACACCGCCACAAAGGGTGCCGCCGAACTCACGCCGCAGGAGGAGGCAGTGACCGCCCTTGTCGCGCGCGGCCTGTCGAACCGGGAGGTGGCGGCCGAGCTCTACATCTCACCGAAGACGGTGCAGTACCACCTGACCCGGATCTACGCGAAGCTCGGTGTGCGGTCCCGCGCCGAACTCGCAGCCACCCGCCGGTGACGTCGACCGTGCGTCAGACTCCGTCGACCGTGCGTGTGTACCTGCAGGCGATCTATGCTCCGGCCGTCGCGTAGGCGGCGGTGCGGTCGGTGACCGGCGCACCGGTCCGGTCCTCGACCATCCCCAGGTCCACGCCCGGGGCGAACTCGACGACGTCGAATCCCGTTCCGGCGATGTCGAACACACCGAGGTCGGTGATCACGCGACTCACCACGCCGCGGCCGGTCAGCGGGAGCGCGCAGCCCTCGAGCAGCTTGGGCTCACCCTTCTTGGTGACGTGATCCATGAGCACGATGACCCGGCCGGCGCCGTTGACGAGGTCCATGGCGCCACCGATGCCCTTGACGAGGGCACCCGGCACCATCCAGTTGGCCAGGTCGCCGTTCATCGCGACTTGCATGCCGCCGAGGACCGCGACGTCGACGTGGCCTCCGCGGATCATCGCGAAGCTCGTGGCCGAATCGAAGTACGACGCCCCGGGCAGGACCGACACGGTCTGCTTGCCGGCGTTGATGAGGTCGGGGTCGACCTCGTCGTCGTAGGGAAACGGTCCGACGCCGAGGATGCCGTTCTCGGCGTGCAGGTGGACGCCGGAGTTGTCCGGCATGAGGTCGGGAATCATGGTGGGCAGACCGATTCCCAGGTTGACGTAGTCACCGGGGGTGAGTTCGCGCGCGGCGCGGGCGGCCATCTCGGTACGGGTCCAGGTCATGTCGACACTCCTAGGCTGACGGCGATGCGGTGGGACGTTCACGGACGGTGCGCTTCTCGATCCCCTTGCGCGCGACCTGCTCCGGGGCGAGTTCGACGATCCGCTGCACGAAGATGCCGGGCAGGTGGATCTCGTCGGGTCCGAGCTCGCCGACCTCGACCACCTTCTCCGCCTCGACGATGGTGATGCGCCCGGCCATCGCCGCCGGTGGGTTGAAATTACGTGCGGCGGCGTGGAATCGGCAGTTGCCGTCCGTGTCGACGACCGCGGCCCGGATGAGTGCGTAGTCGGTGACGATCGACTCCTCGAGGACCATGTCCCGACCGTGGAAGGTCCGCACCTCCTTGGGCGGCGACGCCTCCGCGATGGTGCCGTCGGAATGGTAGCGCCAGGGCAGCCCGCCCTCGGCGACGAGCGTACCGACGCCGGTGGGGGTGAAGAACGCCCCGATCCCGCTTCCGCCGGCGCGCATGCGTTCGGCGAGGGTGCCCTGAGGCGTGAGTTCGACGGTGACCTCGCCGGACAAAAACTGTCGCCCGAACTCCTTGTTCTCGCCGATGTAGGACGCGACCACCCGGTCGATACGGCGGGCCTCCAGCAGCAGCCCCAGGCCGGCGCCGTCGGCCCCGCAGTTGTTGGAGACGATGGTCAGGTTCGCCGCGCCCTGCTCGAGGAGCGCGTCGATCAGGAAGCCCGGAATCCCGGCCAGCCCGAAGCCGCCGACCGCGATGCTCGCACCGTCGGGGATGTCGGCAACCGCATCGGCGGCCGACGCCGAGAGTTTGATCGGGCCGCCGGGCCGGTCGACGACCGTCTCCGTGGCGGCACTGTCGCGAGTGCTCATTGCTGCTCCAGATGTTCGATGAGTGCGGGAGTGATGGTGTCGGCTTGTTGCGCGTTGGCCAGGTGGGCCGAGTCCGGGACCACCAGCAGGCGGCCGTTCGGCACGGCATCGACGATGTCGCGCAACAGATCCGGCGGGGTGGCCGGGTCGCCGGCACCGGCGATCGCCAGTGTGGGCGCGATGATCGACGACAGGTCGGATCGCTGATCCATGGCGGCGATCGCCTCGCAGCAGGCCGCGTATCCCTCGGCGGGAGTGGCGGCGACCATGGCCTCGAACTGTTGTCGGGCTTCGGTGTTCGCGGCGAGGTAGCCAGGAGTGAACCACCGCTGGACCACGGCCGCGGCGACCGCCGAGGTGCCGTCGGCGCGCACGAGTGCGGCACGGTCCGTCCAGCCCTGCGCCGGTGGCAGATACGCCGCCGTGCACAGCAGGGCCAGCCGATCCACTCGTTCGGGATTGCGTGCGGCGACGCGCATCATGGTCATCCCGCCGAGCGACAGCCCGACGAGGTGTGCTCGTTCGATGTCGAAGCGGTCCAGCAGCGCGATGACGTCGTCGGCCAGCTCGTCGATCGAGTACGGCCCCGGCGGCACCGGCGAATCGCCGTGCCCCCGGGTGTCATAGCGCACCACGCGGAATCGCTCTTCGAGCGCGGCGACCTGCGAATCCCACATCCGATGCGTCGAACCCAGCGAGTTGGACAGTACGACCGCCGGTCCGTCGGGACGTCCGGTGACGACGGCGTGGACCTGCGCGCTCATCGGGTCGCCTCGAAGATCGCGGCGAGTCCCTGTCCGCCGCCGATGCACATCGTCTCCAGGACGAATCGCGCGTCGCGCCGGCGCGCCTCGTAGGCCGCGGTGGCGAGGATGCGGGCGCCGGTGGCTCCGATGGGATGACCCAGCGAGATCCCGGACCCGTTGGGGTTCAGTCGTTCATCGGTCGGGTCGACCTTCCACTCCGCCAGGCAGGCGAGCACCTGAGCGGCGAAGGCCTCGTTGAGTTCGATGAGGTCGATCTCGTTCAGAGTGAGCCCTGCGCGGTCCAGTGCGGCGGCGGTGGCACCGACAGGGCCGATTCCCATCACCTCGGGCTCGCAACCGGTGACGGCCCACGAACGCAGGGCGAGAAGGGGTTCGAGTCCGCGCCGCTCCGCCTCGGCGCGCGTGGTGACCACGGCCATGGCCGCACCGTCGTTCTGGCCCGAGGCGTTTCCGGCCGTGACCGTCGACTCGGCGTCGATCTTGAACCTGATGGGACGCAGCGCTGCAAGCGATTCCGCAGTCGCGTCCGCTCGCGGGTGCTCATCGCGGTCGACGACGGTGTCCGTACGGCCGCGTCGGCCCGGGATGGTGACGGGCACCAGCTCGCTGGTGAAGCGGCCGCTGTCGTGCGCCGCGATCGCCCGTTCGTGGGATCGGGCCGCGAACTCGTCCTGCTCGGTCCGCGAGATGCCGTACCGCGCACGAAGATTCTCGGCGGTCTCGATCATCCCGCCCGGAACCGGGTGTGACTCGCCGCCCGCGGTCAGACGCCCGCGGTCGAGGCGATCGCGGAGTTCCACGCCGCCCTGCTTGACCCCCGACCGCAGACCCAGCGCGTAATGCTCGACGGTCGACATCGACTCGGCGCCACCGGCGACGACGAGGCGCGCACCGCCCGTCGCGACCATCGACGCCCCGGTCAGGATCGCCTGTAACCCGGAACCGCAGCGACGGTCGATCTGCATCCCCGGTACGCCGACTCCGAGACCGGCGTCCAGAGCCGCGATGCGACCGAGCGCCGGCGACTCACCGTTGGCATAGCCCTGCCCGAGGATCACGTCGTCGACATCACCCTCCCCGAGTCCGGTGCGTCGGACGAGGTCGCGAAGGAGGTCGGTGGCCAGTCGGGTGACGGGCACGGTCGACAGCGCCCCGCCCATGCGCGCGACCGGGGTACGCAGTGGCGAACAGACAACGATGTCGGTACCCGCGTCCGTGGTGAGAGAAGCCATGAGTCCACCCTAGGAAGCAACAGCGATATGCAGAAGTATCCATATCCCGGCATTTGATATGGAGCAGATATCAACGCTCTAGACTGACTCCATGGAACTGCGACACCTGCGCTACTTCCGCGCCGTCGCCGAGGAGCTGCACTTCGGCCGGGCCGCCGAGCGGCTCCACATGGCCCAGCCACCGCTGTCTCAGCAGATCCGCCAGCTGGAGGACGAGCTCGGTGTCGCACTGCTGGTCCGGTCGACGCGTCGTGTCGAGCTGACCCCGGCAGGTGCGGATTACCTGCAGCGCGCCGTCGCGATCCTGGACTCGGTCGACGCCGCTGCACGACAGGCGCAACGGATCGCCGACGGGCGGCAGGGCAACCTCGCGATCGGGTGCGTGGGTTCGGCCACCTACTCGCTGTTGCCCGCGCTCGTGCGCGCACTGAGCGACGAACTGCCCGATGTGGACGTCCACGTTCGCGGCGAGATGCTGGCACCGGCCCAGATCGCCGCGCTCGAGTCCGGGGACATCGACCTTGCCTTACTGCGCATGCCCATCAACACCACCGGACTGCGGGTCGAGTCGATCCGCAGCGACCGCCTCATCGTGGCACTGCCCCACGATCACCCGCTCGCCCACGGCGCATCGGATACGCCCGTCGACCTCGCGCTGTTGGGCGGCGACGACTTCATCGTGCACGCGGGCAGCGGGAAGTCGGTCATGCACGGGGTCCTGTCGGCGGCCGCCGGACGCGCGGGATTCGTCCCGCGCATCCGGCACGAGGTCGAGGAGACGTCGACGCTGGTGACACTCGTCGCCGCGGGGGTGGGGGTCGCCCTGGTCCCTGAACCCACCTCAGCGCTCGGTATACCCGGCGTCGTCTACCGCCCGCTCGACACCGACGACGAGGTCGAACTGGCCGTCGCGTTCCCCGACGGGCGCCAGTCCCCGCTCGTCGACCGGGTCCTGGCCGTGTTGCGCACCCTCTCCTGAACGCCGCAAACCCACCCCTTTTCGGTATATCCACCCACCACACAGGGGGTGGGAATGCCGAAAAACGGTGGGTTTGCGAATGTCTCGGATCAGCGGTGGGTGAAGTTCGGGTCCCGCTTCTCGACGAAGGCGGCCATGCCCTCGGTCTGGTCGTCGGTCGCGAACGTGGAGTAGAACAGCGCGCGCTCGGCGCGGACACCCTCGACGAGGCTCGACTCGAACGCGCGATTGACCGCGTCCTTGGCGGCGGCGGACGCGATCAGCGACTTCGAGGCGATGACCTCGGCGACCTCGATGGCGGCGGCGCGGCAGTCCTCCTTGGGAACGACGCGCGAGACGAGGCCGAGGCGTTCGGCCTCGTCGACCTTCATCTGGCGGCCGGTCAGCACCATGTCCATCGCCTTGGCCTTGCCCACGGCGCGGGTGAGACGCTGCGAGCCGCCGATCCCGGGGATGACGCCGAGGTTGATCTCGGGCTGACCGAAGACGGCGTTGTCGCCGGCGATGATGGTGTCGCACAGCATCGCGAGCTCGCAGCCGCCGCCGAGGGCGTAGCCGGTGACGGCGGCGATGATCGGCGTGCGCGCCCGCGACAGCTCATCCCAGGCACCGAAGAACTGCTCGTTGACCACGTCCGCGTAGGACTTCGACGACATCTCCTTGATGTCGGCACCCGCGGCAAACGCCTTTTCCGAGCCGGTGATCACGATGGCGCCGATCCCCTGGTCGACGTCGAACTCCCGGACGGCACCGACCACTTCGTTCATCAGCTCGGTGTTGAGGGCGTTCAGTGCCTTGGGGCGGTTGAGGGTGATGATGCCCACCCGGCCGCTGGTCTCGACGATGATGGTCTGGTGTTCGGTCACGGTCAGTCCTCTTTCGGTTCGGTGACGGGCGGGATGTTACGGGCTGACTCCCACCCGGGGAAGGTCTCGGTCAGACGGTCGGGAACGTGAGGTCGTCGGGCAGTGGCGCGAAGAAGGCGTCGACGGCGTCCTCGGAGAACGTGGCCCACTTCGGATCGCGGTCCTTGTCGATGACCTGGGCGCGGATGCCCTCGGCCATGTCGGGATGCAGCAGGCAACGCACCGACACGCGATACTCGCGCACCAGGGTGTCCTCCAGGGTCGCGTCGCCGGCTGCCTCGCGCAGCGAACGCAGGGTGACGGCCAGTGCGGTCGGGCTCTTCGCGGCGATGGCGTCGGCGGTCTTGTCGGCGAAGGGCGTACCGACCGCGCGGCATCGTTCGATGATCTCCGAGACCGAATCGGCCGCAAACGCTTCCGCGATCCATCCGCGATGTTCGGCGAGTTCGGAAGCCGGCGCGTCGACGGCGTGCGCGGACAGTGCCGCCTCGATTCCCGACTCGCCGATCACGGCGAGGAACGCCGGCAGCGACTCCGACGGGACGAAGTGATCGGCCAGGCCCATCGCGATGGCGTCGGCGCCGCGCAGGTGACCGGCGGTGAGGCCGGCGTAGGTTCCGAGCCCGTCCGGAACGCGCGAAAGCAGATGCGTACCACCGACATCGGGCACGAAGCCGATACCCACCTCGGGCATCGCGAGTTTCGTACGGTCGGTGACGATGCGGATGTCGCCGTGCGCGGAGACCCCGACACCGCCGCCCATCACGATGCCGTCCATGATCGCGACATACGGCTTGGGATAGCCCGAGATCAGCGCGTTCAGCCGGTATTCGTCGTACCAGAACCTCGCCGACGGCGACTGCTCGGCGTCACGATCGGTCGACTCGGGATTACCGCTCAACGCGGACGCGTCGCGATGGATGGCGACGATGTCGCCGCCGGCACAGAGCCCCCGCTCACCGGCGCCGGAGAGAACGACGGCCTCGACCGCGTCATCGGCGGCCCAGGCCGCGAGGTGCTCGGCCATCAAGCCGACCATTTCGTGATCGATCGCGTTGATGGACTTCGGACGGTTCAGGATCAGCGACCGCGCCGACCCGTTCTCCTCCGTCAAGACCGATGGTTCCGACACGGGCGAACTCCTCTCCACACCGACAGTTCTCCGATGGTTGCATATCCTAGTAACCGGGGTCCAGCCCGACTCAGGTTAGGGTTACCTCATGGGCTATTCCAGAGCACGCGTTGCCGACGTCGCCGACCTGACGCCCAATCTGCGTCGCATCGTCTTCGACGTGAACGATCTGCCAGGACTCGGCTTGCCCGGCGGAGCCGACGAAGCCGTGGGCATCTACTTCCCACACGACCCCGAGCGTGTCACACCGGACATGGAATGTCGCGACGGCACGTGGGCCTATTACGACACCGACCCGGCGCCCGACGGCCGGAACTACTCGATCCGGTCGGTCGACCACTCCGCCGGCACCATGGTCGTCGACTTCGTCATCCATGCCGCCGG
Organism: Gordonia sp. BP-119; assembly: GCF_016924115.1. Taxonomy (NCBI): domain Bacteria; kingdom Bacillati; phylum Actinomycetota; class Actinomycetes; order Mycobacteriales; family Gordoniaceae; genus Gordonia; species Gordonia sp. BP-119. The sequence goes on along the minus strand of NZ_JAFFZF010000008.1, from coordinate 121,949 downwards.
CCCCGCGACACTGTGGGCCCAGCGCGCAGAAGCCGGGCACGACGTGGTGATGACACACGCGCGGTGCTGGTACGCACCACCCGCCGGCGTCGAACGCCTGATCCTCGCCGCCGATCTGGCCGGACTCCCCGCCCTGGCCCGAATCCTCGACGAACTGCCGTCGACCGACGGTGTCACCGCCGTGGTCGAGGTGCCTGCTCCGACCGAACTGGCCTATCTGCCCGAGCGCGACGTCGAGCTGATCACGCTCGTCGGCGGCAACTCCCGCACGCCGAGCCGTCTCGCGGACACGGTCTGCGGACTCACCCTGCCGACCTCGGGCGCGTACTGCTGGTTCGCCGGCGAGGCGGCGGAGTCGCGTGCGATCCGCAAGCACCTGCGCGGCAATCTTCGCTGGGACCGCCGGTCCTACGACGTCATCGGCTACTGGCGCGTCGACGCCGAGCGATGGACGCAGGCCTATGTGGAGCGGGGCGCGGAACTGTTCGCCGTCTACCGCCAGGCGCTCGACGACGGCAAGAGCGAGAAGCAGGCGTCGGAAGAGTTCGACGAGGCGCTCGAACGGGCCGGCCTCTAGTACTCGGCGACCATACCCTTGTCGGGGGCACGAAACATCGTCCACAGGAACCGGGGTATGACCCGCTTTGGCAGCGGCGACGGCCAGTCCCGTCCGCGCATCAAGGCGTCGGTTCCACCGTCGACGGTGACGACCGCGCCGGCCATGAAGTCCGCCGCCGGCGACAGCATCAGCATGACCCAGGCGGCGAGCTGGTCGGGAGTTCCGTACTCGCGCACCGGAACCGGAAACGACTTCACGTGCCCGGCCTGCGGACCGTCGAGTTGCGACTGCAACAGCGGCGTCATGACCGGCCCGGGAGCGAGGACGTTGACCCGGATGCCCTCACCGGCCCATTCGGTCGCCGTCCCGTGCAGGCGGCACCACTGCGTGACCGCGATCTTCGACGACGCGTACGCCACCGTGCCCGTGACGCCGCGCCGGCGTCGGATCACCCGGACGGCCCCCTCGGGGTCGCCAGCCAGCAGGCGTCGGATGGCGGATTTCGGGACCAGCGGCGTGACCGTCGTCGAATTCGAACCGAAGACAACCACTTTCGCCTTCGCCGCGGCGGCCAGGGCGGGCCGCCAAGCGGCCAGCAGCTCGGTCACCCCGAACACGTTGACCTCGACGATCATCCGCTCCCGTCCGGCCGCGGGGCCCATGCCCGCGGCCAGCACGGCCCCGTCGAGTTGCCCGCCGGATCGGGCGAGGACCTCGTCGGCCGCGCGGCGTCGGCCCTCGGGTGTCGACAGATCGGCGACGACGTCGGCATCGCGCTGATCGACCCCGATCACGGCGTGACCGTCCGCGCGCAAGGCGGCGGCCACCGACGCACCCATCCCCGACGCCGAGCCCGTCACGGCGTAGATGCCGGCCGAGGTCACGCCAATCCCCTTTTCCCGCGGTCGGATTCATCGGCCGCACCGTGCCGGTGCTGGGTCCGCTCGTAGGCGTCGTTGAAGGCACGCAGCTCGTGGAGCAGGGCCTGCGGCGAGCCCGGGGCCAGATCGGCGAAGACCTGCTCGAGCCGTTCGGCACGCAGCAGACCGTCGCGCCGGAACGCCTCTCGCCCGGCCTCGGTCGGGCGGATCAACTTCGACAACGAGTCCTCGACCTCGAACCGCTCGACGTAGCCGTGTTTGATGGCGGCGTTGACCTGCCGGTTGACCGTCGACTGCTCGAGCTGGAGGTCGGCGGTCAGCTCCCGCAACGTCCGCGGCCGACCGTCGGAGAGAATCCAGAGGATCGCGAAGGCCGAGCGTTCCAGGCCGACCGCGGGGTGCACCAGGCTGCGACGCCGTGACATCCGCAGCAACTCCTGCGCCAGGTCACGATGCACCGGCGACTGCCAGGGCGCATGATCCTCCGACATCTCTCCTCCATCTGTCGACGTGGACAATCTACTGTCCGATTTGCATGTGTACATTACATATGTATGCTGCATACCTAGAAAGGAGGTCTCCCCCATGAGCCAAGTACGAGGTTCCGCGCCCGAGCTGACCGACGACGCGTCCGACGCCGTCGAGAAGGCACCCGCCGGCGCGATCGGCAGCGTCGTGGTGCTGTGTTTCGGCGGCCTGGTCGCCTCGCTGATGCAGACGCTGATCATCCCGATCCAGCCCGACCTGCCCCGTCTTCTCGGGACATCGATCGGCAACGCATCGTGGATCATCACCGCGACCCTGCTCGCCGCCGCCGTGGCCATGCCGATCGCCGGACGCCTCGGCGACATGTTCGGCAAGCAGCGTGTCCTCTTGGTGAGCGCGGTGCTGCTCACCGTCGGTTCGCTGATCTGCGCGCTGGGCGATTCGCTCATCCCGCTGATCATCGGACGCGGCGTGCAGGGCCTGGCCATGGGATTCATCCCCGTCGGTATGAGCCTCATCCGAGAGATCACTCCGCCCCGGATCACCTCGATGGCCGTCGCCGCAATGAGTGCCACGCTCGGCGTCGGCGGTGCGATCGGCCTACCGCTGGCGGCCTGGATCGTGCAGACCTGGGATTGGCACGCCCTGTTCTACGTGGCAGCCGGTCTCGGCGTCCTCGTCACGGTCGCGGTCCTCGTCCTGGTCCCGCGCGTGAACGACGCCGCGGGCGGCCGCATCGACGTCCCCGGCGCGATCGGGTTGGCCGTGGGACTGTCCGCCTTCCTCATCGCCGTCTCGAAGGCGAACGACTGGGGTTGGACGTCCGGCGCCACACTCGGACTCGGTATCGGCGGAATCCTGGTGTTGATCGGATGGGGATTCTTCGAACTGCGACAGCGTGAGCCGCTCGTCGACCTGCGCACCACCGCACGGCCCGCCGTCCTGCTGACCAACATCGCCGCCGCGGCAATCGGATTCGGCATGATGGCCCAGTCCATCGTGCTGCCGATGCTGCTGCGCCTACCGGAGGCCACCGGATACGGTCTGGGACAATCGCTTCTGGCCGCGGGTCTGTGGATGGCGCCCGGCGGACTGATGATGATGATCTTCGCGCCCATCTCGGGCATCCTCATCAACCGGATCGGCGCCAAGATCACCCTGGCGATCGGCGCGGCCATCCTGGGCTGCGGCTACCTGCTCGCCTTCTTCCTCATGGACGCGGCCTGGAAGCTGATGCTGGCCTCGATCGTGTGTGCCATCGGTGTGGGTGTCGGTTACGCGGCGATGCCGACCCTGATCATGGGATCGGTGCCGGCCACCGAGGCCGGTGCCGCCGTGGGACTCAACGGACTCATGCGTTCGCTGGGCACCACCGTCGCCTCCGCCGTGATGGCACTGATCCTGGCCAGCGCCACGATCTCGCTCGGCGGCACCGAGGTGCCCGACCAGTCGACGTTCACCTGGTGCTTCCTCGTCGCCGCGGCCGCCGCCTTCGTCGGGATGGCGATCACACTCACCATCCCCTCGCGTCGCGGACCGTCGAACGTGCCGGAGGAGCAACCGCTTCCGGCTCGGGGCTGACAGGGGTACCGCTTCGTTAGAGGGCGCGTGCCCACTGCTCATCGAGGTGCGAGCGGAGCGAGCCACCAACTGCTCCCTGAGGAGGCCGTAGCTTGCGGAGGCCGTCACGAAGGGTCCTGGTGAGATCCATCGCCAAGCCCTTCGTGGCTCGTCGCTTGCGCTCCTCGCACCTCAGGGAGCAATGGCTATGTCGTTTTTTCGGATTAGGGAGCAGGGGGTGGCGCTCCCCAGGGAGCAGGGGGTCGCGCTCGCCGGGGAGCAGAGGGCGCCGGCTCACTCCGATCGCGGATCGGCGGTGCGACGGAGCGTCACCCGATACGTGTAGTGCTCGGGAAGGAAGTGGCTGACCGCGAGTTCGACTGCCCGGCCGCGTGAATCGGTGTACAACCGGTCGACACGCAGCACCGTGTGCCCCACCGGGCATCCGAGCCGGGCGGCGGTCTCGGCATCGGCGACGGTGGCGGTGATCGACTGCGCACACTCCTCAATCGGGTGCACCAGGTGAGGTTCCAGCAGGCCGATCATCGTGTGATCACTCCGCGCTCCGGTCTCGACTTCCGGGGCGTCGATCACGAGGCGTGCGACCGACTCCGGCCACCACACGGTGGTCACCACGAACGGGACGCCGTCGTGGAATCGCTGGAAGACGATGCGGTACACCACGTCGGTGTCCAGTCGCAGGCGTCCGGCCGCCTCGAGATCCACGCGACGCGAGGGTGATTCGATCACCTGCATCTCGGTGTCCGTCGACAGGTTCATGAGGTCCTCGATCGAACCCAGCTGGCGCAGGTACTGACCCGCGGTCTCGGTCGCGAATGTTCCCCGGCCGGGCACGCGGTACACCGAGCCCTCGGTCACGAGTTCGAGGAACGCGCGGCGGACGGTCTGCCGGCTGAGCCCGTACTCCTGGGAGAGCTCGGATTCGGTCGGCAGCCGCACACCGCCGGCGTATCTGCCCGCGACGATCTGCGCGCGCAATTCCGCGGCCAGTGTCTTGTACGCAGGTGCGGACTGCTCGGACTCGCGCATGGAACCCACTCTCCCGCCGGACGACGGCGTGCCGCTCAGATCCCGCCGCGCGACACGAGTTGCGCCGCAATGACATTGCGTTGGATCTCGTTGGTGCCCTCGCCGACGATCATCAGGGGCGCGTCCCGGAAGTATCGCTCGACGTCGAACTCGGTGGAGTACCCGTAACCACCGTGGATGCGGACGGCGTTCAGGGCGATCTCCATCGCCACCTCGGAGGCGTAGAGCTTGGCCATCCCCGCCTCCATGTCGCAGCGCTCACCCCGGTCGTACTGTTCGGCCGCGTGCCAGGTCAGCTGACGCGCCGCGGTGAGCTTGGTGGCCATGTCGGCCAGGTAGTTGCCGATCGACTGGTGCTTCCAGATGGGCTGACCGAACGACTCCCGCTGCTGCGCGTAGGCAAGCGAGTCCTCCAGGGCGGCGGTCGCCACCCCCAACGCGCGGCACGCCACCTGGATACGACCGGTCTCCAGCCCTTTCATCATCTGGCCGAACCCCTTGCCGGGAACCTCACCCAGGATCGCCGACCGTGGCGCACGGTAGCCGTCGAAGGACAGTTCGCAGCTCTCGACGCCCTTGTAGCCGAGCTTGGGCAGGTCGCGCGAGACGGTCAGTCCCGGACCGTGTTCGACGAGCACGATGGAGATGCCCTTGTGCCGGGGCTGCGCCCCCGGATCGGTCTTGCACATCAGGGCGATCAAGCCGGAGCGCCGTGCGTTGCTGATCCAGGTCTTCGCGCCGCTGATGACCAACTCGTCGCCACAGGTCTTCGCCACAGTGGTCATCGCCTGCAGATCGGAGCCGCCACCCGGCTCGGTGAGCGCCATGGTGGCGCGCAGTTCGCCGGTCGCCATCCGCGGCAGATAGCGCTGCTTCTGCTCGTCGGTACCGAACAGCGTCAGCAGTTTCGCGACGACGGTATGCCCGCCCATCGCACCGGCGAGGCTCATCCACCCGCGCGCGAGTTCCTGGGTGACCCGCGCGTAGCACGGCATCGACACCGGTGAGCCACCGAACTCCTCGGGCACGGCGAGACCGTAGATCCCGATCTGCTTCATCTGGTCGATCCACTTCTCGGGGTATTCGTTGGCGTGCTCGACCTCCTGGACCGACGGCTTCACCTCGCGGTCGACGAAGGAGCGCACGGTGTCGACCAGGAATGCCTCTTCGGCGGAAAGCGAGCTCATGACGGTGCCCCTACGATCTACGGCCAGATTTGTACGGCCATTTTGTCGATCCTCGCCGCACCTGTCAACATTTCCCAAAGCTCGCCGAGATCTGATACAACCGGAACCGCATCGCATATGGCCGCACATTTGACCTCGACCCCTGGAGCAACCGTGCAGAGAAGACGAGCCGTCCTGGTCGCGCCCGCCTCCGACGACCGCAAGGCCCGCAAGGCGCTGGCTTCGATCGCCGACGAGGTCGTCCTCGACCTCGAGGACGCGGTGACCCCGGCGAACAAGGACTCCGCACGCGCAGCGGCCGCCGACCTGATCGCCGAGTTCGGCTCCGACCGCGCGATCTCCCTGCGCATCAACGCGATCGACACGCCTTGGGCCGCCGCCGACCTCGCCGCCTGCGCCCAGATGCCGAACCTGACGTCGGTGGTGCTGCCGAAGGCCGACTCGCCCGCCGACCTCCGGTCGGCCGACGAGCAGCTCGGCCGAGCGCCGGTCCGTCTGCAGGCGTTGCTCGAATCACCGCGCGGCATCCGTGACGCCGGCGCCATCTGCGCGGCCACGAACCGGCTCGACGCCGTCCTCATCGGTTACGCCGATCTCGCCGCATCCTTGGGACGCAGCCCCGGCCTGGCGATGCAGACGTGGCACGTCGTCCAGGACTCGGTGCTGCTCGCCGCGCGCGCGGCCGGCGTGGACGTCATCGACGGACCGCATCTGACGATCGCCGACGACGACACCTTCCGCGACGCCAAGCGCTGGGTCCGCGACCTCGGCTTCGACGGCACCTGGGTGATCCATCCGGCTCAACTGCAGTCCGCCATCGACATCTTCACCCCGGACGCCGCCGCCGTGGAGGACGCACGACGGGTGCTCGACGCACTCGAGCAGGCAGCCGCCGCGGGTGCCGGTGCGGCCGAGCTCGACGGCCGAATGCTCGACGAGGCGCTCGCCGTCTCCGCGCGGCGCGTCCTCGCCAAGGCTGCGTCCGAATGAGCGCGTCCGAGCCGGTCGCCGTGGGCGGCCCGTTCTTCGACGAACTGTCCCATGGACAGTTGTTCGACGACGCGCCGTCGCTCACGTTGACATCCGGTCTCGCCGCGACGCACCAAGCGATTCTCGGTGACCGCCTTCGACTCTCGCTCGACGCCCATCTCTCGGATCGCGTGGTGGGTGGCGTCCTCGCCCATCCCGGCCTGGTCACCGACGTCGCGATCGGTCAATCCACGCTGGCCACCCACCACGTGAAGGCGAACCTCTTCTACCGCGGCCTGCGGTTCCTGAGCCACCCCCGGATCGGCGACACGTTGACGACCGTCACCGAAGTGGTCGGGCTGCGCGAGAACACACCGAAGCCAGGACGTGCGCCGACCGGGCTCGCCGCGCTCCACATGGTCACCACCGATCAGACCGGCGTCACCGTCCTCGACTTCTACCGGTGCGCGATGCTGCCGTTGTCACCCGACGCCGATCCCGGGCGGACCGTGCACGCTGACGACCTGAGCACCATCGGACCGGGAGACGATGCGCAACCGTTCATCCCCGAATGGGACCTCGACACCTATCGCGAATCCGCACGCGGACAACATTTCTCATCCGAGTTTGCCGGACGCGCCTTCTCCTCCAGCGCCGACGTGGTGTCCAGCGCACCCGAACTCGCCCGGCTCTCGCTGAACATCGCAGCCACCCACCACGACGAGCGGGTGGCCGGTGCGGCCGCCGGCGGTCGGCTGGTCTACGGCGGGCACACCATCGGACTGGCCCTCGCGCAGGCGAACCGGGCGCTGCCGAACCTGGTGACGGTGACCGGCTGGGATTCGTGCGACCACACCGGACCGGTGCACGAGGGCGACACCCTCAGTTCGACGATCCTCGTCGAGGAGGCGACGCCGCTCGCCGCCGGCGGCGTCCTGCGCCTGCGCTCCACCGTCGTCGCACACGGCGACGACTCCGATCGCGAGGTCCTCGACTGGCGTTTCCGCGTCCTGATGGCCTGATCGTCTGCCGAATCCCCCATTCCACTCCAGGAGTTTCCGCGCATGAGCTCGCATCCCCGTCCGCTCGAAGGCCTCCGCGTCGTGGAGGTGTCGAGCTTCGTCGCCTCACCCCTGTGCGGCCTGACCCTGTCGCAGCTCGGCGCCGAGGTGATCCGGGTCGACCCAATCGGCGGGGCCGCCGACATCAACCGCTGGCCGGTCACCGATGACGGCAACTCGATCTACTGGACCGGGCTCAACCGCGGCAAGAAGTCCGTCACCGTCGACTTCCGTGACCCCCAGGGACAGCGAATGATCCAGGATCTTGTCATCGACAGCGGGCCGGGCGGCGGAATCCTGGTCACCAACGCGGGCGGACGGTCGTGGATGAGTCACGAGACGCTGTCGGCGCGGCGCTCCGACGTCATCACCCTGGAACTGCTCGGCCGGACCGACGGCACTCCCGGAGTCGACTACACAGTCAACGCGGCACTCGGATTCCCGTCGATCACCGGCCCCACCGACTACGCCGGCGTCGTCAATCACGTACTGCCGGCGTGGGATGTCGCGTGCGGCCTCTATGCCGCACTGGCGATCACGGCCGCCGTCCGGCGCCGCGACCAGAACGGGATGGGGGCGCAGATCACCCTGCCCCTGGAGGACACCGCTCTCGCCATCGCCGGGACGCTCGGCTATCTCACCGAACCGCAGCTGAGTGGCGACACCCGACCGGCCACCGGGAACGACGTATACGGCACCTACGGAACCGATTTCGTCACCGCGGATGACTCTCGCTTCATGCTCGTCGCCCTGACCCCGCGGCATTTCCGCGGGCTGGTCGAGATGACCGGGACCGGCGAGGCGGTCGCGGCCGTCGAACGGGCGCTGGGAGCGGACTTCGTCAGGGAGGACGACCGGTACATTCACCGCGGTGTCCTCACACCGCTGTTCGCGGCGTGGTTCGCGCGACACACGTCTGTCGAGGTCGAGGCCGCGCTGGCGCAGACCTCCGTGCTCTGGGAGCGTTACCGGACTTTTGACGAGGTCGTCGAATCAGGTGTTCTGCAGCGCAATCCGCTCTTCACCGAGCTGGAGCAGCCCGGCATCGGCACCTACCTGGCCGCCGGCCTGCCGGCCATTTTCGACGGTGAGCACTACTTCGCCGGGCCGGCCCCGGACCTGGGCTCGTCGACGGGGTTCTGAAGGTCGTTCACCTGTGACCCCTCCGCTCCCTGAGCTGAGGAGCGAGCTTGCGAGCGTCACGAAGGGTCTGGCGAGACACGTTACGGGACCCTTCGTGACGCGCCCTCCGCAAGCTCCGGGCGCTCCTCAGGGAGCAGGGGGCAGGTCGTTCTCTCGGGTTAAGGAGCAGGGCCGTGCCGCTCGCACCTCAGGGAGCAGGGGACGACGAACTCACCTGTGCGCCAGATGATCCGGGCGTGGCTCGGTCCCGCCGAACGGCGCCTGGAGGGCGTTCGATTTCGCGTTGAAGACGACGAACAGATTGCTGCGCGGGAAGGGCGTGATGTTCCCGCCGGACGCGTGCATGCAGTTCGAGTCGAAATACAGTGCGGACCCGGCGGGGCCGGTGATCGTGTCGATGCCCAGTTCGTCGGCGAGGCTCGCGACATCCTCCTCCTCCGGTGTCCCGAATGGCGGCCGATACGACGTCAGCGATTCCCGGTGGTAGTCATCAGGTGTCTCGCCCACGCAGCTGACGAACCGGCGGTGTGATCCCGGGATGATCATCAGCGGACCGTTGGTGGTGTGGTTCGGCGTCAAGGCCAGCGAGACGCTCAGCGCACGTGGGGCGGGCATGCCGTCCTCGGCGTGCCACGTCTCGAAGTCCGAGTGCCAGTAGAACGGACCGCCCGCGAACCCGGGTTTCAGGTTGATGCGGCTCTGGTGGATCGTGACGTCGTCGTCGAGGATCTGCCGGGCCACCCCGGCAATCGTTTCACGCGAACATATCTCGGCGATGACGTCACTGAGCTGATGCACCGCGAACAGCGATCGCACCTGCCCGCTCGATGATTCGCGGATCACCCGATCGTCGTCGCCGAGCCGCTCGGTGATGGACTCCACCTCGCGTAGGCAGTCGGCGATGTCGGCGTCCGAGAGAATGTTTGTCTCCGTGTGGTATCCGCGATCGGCATAGTGCCGGAGTTCGGGCGCGGACAGCGGGCCCGGGTTTCCCATGCTCCCCCACACGGTGTTGTGTGGGCGCGGTTCGATCTGGCTGCGCTGCGCGAGCCGGGTGCGGTAGACGTCGACGGGTGTGCTCGTCGACTGCGCGCCGGGCGAGACATCGGCGGCTTCTGGAGTTCTGGCTGCTGTGTGAGTTACCACGATCGCAACGATCCTTTCCCTCATCCGGCGGGCCGCTCGCGGAGCAGTTCTGCCCCGGCGGCAGGCAAGGTGATTGTGTTGTGCGCGACCGTCGCACGACGACGCGTCGCGAGGTACGGCGTCCGCGGCGCGGAGTTCTGCACGCCCTTCGGGAAACGGCCGTATATGTGCACCCTGCCAGGGACGACAAACCCCCGCAACCATGCTGGTATGCGCCGCGGAGAAAGTCCTCGACTCAACCGAGCCGGGCGAACTCCAGGATGATGTCGACGGCCCGCGCCGCGCTCTGACACGCGCCCTCCATCGTCGTGGTCCAGTCGGTGCGGGTCCAGTCACCGGCGAGGGCGAGGCCGTCGACCTCGGTGCGCTGGTCTGGGCGGAGGCCGGCGGTCCCGGGTCGTTGCGCGAAGGTCGATTTCGGCATCCGGACCACGTGGCTGTGGACCACCTGCGCGTTCGCCGCCTGCGGGAAGTAGCGGCGCAGCATGTCCATCTGGATCTCGGTGATCTCGGCGTTCGTCTTCGAGATCAGATCGTAGGACGCCGACACCGTCGTCGAGTAGAAGTAGTTGTCGCGTGGTTCGCGCCCGTGCATGCGCTGGCGGTCCCAGACCTGTTCGAGCACTCCCTCACCGCCGTAGAGGATCTCGCCCCAGTCGGTCATCCCGATCGAGCGGTCGAGATAGAGGTTCACACTGACGATGGGCACCGGGGTCAGGTTCTCGACGGCGCGATAGATCCGCTCGTGCCCGGGCACCTGGTCGAGCAGACCCTTCACGCTCCACACCGGTACCGCGCAGATGACGGCATCGGCTGCGATCTTCTCGCCGTCGGCCAGCGTCACCCCGCTCACCGTCCCGTCGGTGACGTCGATCGACGAGACCACCGCCCGGTGTCGGACCTCCACACCGGCGTCGGCGAAGCGCTTCTCGGCGCCGTCGATGAACAACGTGTCGAGATCGACGGTGGGATACCCGATCGAGATCGGCGTACGCGTCTCGCGCGCCCGGCGGGCTCCCGTGACGAGCAGATCGGCCGGGACCTTGGCCGAGGAGATGTCGGGCTTGTCGCCGGTGAGGCCGATGACGATGCCGTCCCACAACGCATCCCGGGCCGACTGCGGCAGTCCGATGCGACGGAACCACTCGTCGGCGGTGACCTCGTCGAGCCAGTCGGGTTGCCGAAATGCCTGCCGTATCAACCTCATCTGCGCACGCGCCGTGCGCAACCGGTCGAGGCCGGTCACCCCGGGCAGGTCGCCGAGCGCGGCCCGCAGTCCGGGCAGGCCGGTGAACGCCGATCGGCGCGTCGCCCCACCGGGCATTCGCACCGTCATGTGACCCGGGAAGGCCACGTGCTCCCGCGTACCGACGCTGTCCAGATAGCGCATGAGGTGCTCGTACCCGCTGGCGAAGACGTGCTGCCCGTTGTCGGGCACGTCGTCGACGGCGTGCAGCGGCATCGAGATGGTGCGTCCGCCGAGTGAACCCCGCCGTTCGAGCAGGGTGACGCGTTGCCCCGCCTCCGACAGCCAGACCGCCGACGCCAGTCCGGCCAGTCCCCCACCCACGACCACACAATGCATGGCGACAGATTAGCGGTCAGGGCTGACCGATACCGACTGTGCGACGAATTGTCCGGGTCCCGGCGCAGACCTCGTCAACCGGTCATCTTGACGTCCTTGGCGGCGCCGAGGACGGAGAGCGCCTGGGGCACCAGCACGAGACCGAGCACCGCCATGGCCAGAGTCCACGAGCCGGTGACGTCATGGATGGCGCCGATGATGATCGGGCCGGCCGCCGCCGCCAGGTAGCCGACGCACTGCGCCATCCCGGACACCTGGCCCGTCTGTTCGGATCCCGAGCTGCGCAGCACCATGAAGAGAAGGGCCAGACTGATCGACGAACCGGGCCCGACCATCACACAGGCCGCCCAGAATCCCGGCCAGACATCAGTGCTCAGCAGACCCACGAAGCCGACGGCGCAGACCGCGATCACCGACAGGGTCACCACCCGCTGACCGGCGAAGCGGCCGGCGACGATCGGCGCGACCAGCGACATGATCAGGGCGACCACCTGCGCCGACGCCAGGACCGCACCCGCCCGCAACGGCGACATGCCGGCGTCGACGAGGTACTGCGGCAGCCAGGCCACGAACGTGTAGAAGATCAGCGACTGCGTGCCCATGAAGACCGTGATCGCCCACGCGATCGGGTTCGTCAGCAACGACGATGTCGGCGCCGCCGAGGTCACCCGGTGAACCAGCGGCAGCTGCGGAATCCAGACGACCACGGCGACCAGCGCGAGCAGCGACCACGCGGCCAACGCCAGCCGCCAGTCCCCGCCGAGTGCGTCGTTGATCGGCACGCTCACCCCGGACGCGACCGCCGCCCCGCCGGAGAGAGTCATCGAATAGAGGCCGGTCATGAGCCCGGAGCGGTGCGCGAAGTCGCGTTTGATCAGCGCCGGGAGCACGACGTTGCAGGTGCCGATGGCGGCGCCGATGACCGCCGAACCCCCGAACAGGGCGGCCGGCGACGGGATGAGCCGGACGAGGATGCCGACGATCAAGACGAGCAGGGCCCCGAAGATGACCCGTTCGATGCCGAACCGGTTGGCCAGACGGGGAGCCACCGGCGCCGAGATCCCGAAGAACAGCACCGGCAGCGCGGTCAGCAGACCGGCGACGGCGCTGCTGAAGCCGGCGTCGTCGGAGATCACCCCGATGAGCGGTCCGACGGCCACCACGGCCGGTCGCAGGTTCGCGGCGACCAACATCACTCCGACCGCGGTGACGATGACCCCGACGGCGGACTTCTCGCGCGTGGACAGCGCCTGCGCGCTCATCCCCACACCTCGGTGGAGTCGACGTAGGCGTACACCGCCGCGCGCGCTGCGTCGGCGTCGCCGCGCTCGATCGCGTCGACGACATCTCGATGACCGCGCGGGTGCGACTGCTCGGCCAGCGGACGTCGCAAGACCGACGGATGAGTACGGGCGATCGCCTCGGCGATTCCGTCGTACATCGCGATGAGCAGCGCGTTGCGGGACGCGACGACGAGCTCGGCGTGGAATGCGATGTCCGCCTCGGTGTATCGATCCAGGTCACCGTCGGCCATCGCGTCCTCGGTGCGCGCCAGCAACAGGCGGAGACGTTCGACGTCGGCGGCGTCGCCCCGGGCGGCCGCACCGGCCGAGGCCTCGCTCTCGAGAGCACGTCGCACTTCGAGCAGATCCCGGAGCTCCGACGGCGCGGAGGTCCGCGCGATCGCACCGGCGAGTGGGCTCCGGCCGCGCACATACGTGCCGTCGCCCCGCCGGGGCTCGAGCATGCCGGCGTGTTCCAGGGCCCGGGCGGCCTCCCGGATCGTGTTGCGGCCGACGCCGAACTGCGCCACGAGCTCGGGCTCGGCGGGGATCCGTTCGCCCAGGGGCCAGGTGCCGTCCGCGATCAACTCCTGCATGCGCTGCACGACGAGCTCGCTCGTCCGGCGAGGTGGGGTGATCTGTCCGGACACGCAAACAACCTAACATCCCATGTTTCAGTCCCGGTCGGTGCCGCACGGTCTCCCCCGCCCGTAGCCTCAGCCGGTGGCCGCCCGTTCCAGCGCTCCGGTCAGGTCGTCGACGGTGGTCGGCACCAAGCGCTGGTCGTCGAGAAAGAACGTAGGGGTGCCCTGTACGCCCAGGGCCAACCCATCGGCGACATCGGCACGAATCCGCTCCAGCGTGGCGGGACTGTCGTACGCGGCGTCGAAGGCCGTCATGTCCAGCCCGAGATCGATCGCGAAACCACGGAACACGTCGTCGGCGGGAGCCCGCTGCTCCCCCCATCGGGCCTGGGTGGTGAACATGCGCTGGTACATCTGCTCGAATCGGCCCTGCTGTGCAGCCGCTTCGACGGCGCGGGCCGCGCGCTCGGCGTTGAGATGCCCGGGCATCGGGAAGTAGCGGACCACGAAGGTGATCCGGTCGCCGTAGGTGCGCCGGAGATCTTCGATGATCGGGTAGACCGCGCCACAGGCCTCACACTCGAAGTCGAGGAACTCGACAAAACGCGCCCGCTCACGTTCCGGCGACGTTAGGCGGTGGCTGTCCAGGCGCACCACGAGATCGGCCGCGACGGCGGTGTCCGCCGGGGCAGGCGCGGGTTCGCGGTCGATGAGTACCGCGACACCGAGGACGACGACGACGGCCGCGAGGGCCGTCCATGCGATCTTGGTCGGTCTGCTCACTCCTGCCCTGCCCACCCGCACACCGTAGGGGTGACAGAGCCGAAAACGGACATCCGCCTGCTCGATCGCTGACGCAGACACCCATTCGGTGCTTAGATGAGCCATGTCGTTCGGGGTGCGCACGAGTTGGCTGCGCGTGGGTGTCATCGGTGTGGTTGTCGGCGTGCTGCTCGGCGTGTTCGCGGGCACGCCCCCCGCCCAGGCCGCACCCGGGCCGGGCTCGCCACTGCCGTCGGCCGACCCGTTCTACCGTTACAACGCCTCACTGTCGGGCGTGGCTCCCGGAGCGGTGCTCCGCAGCCGTCCCATGCGGTTCCAGACACCCACGATGTCCACCCCGATCACCGGCTCGCAGGTGCTCTATCGCACCACCGACCAGTTCGGCGAGAGCGTGGTGACGGTCGCGACCGTGCTGCGACCGCTGATCCCGGGCCCGACGCGCCTGGTCTCGTACCACATGGCCTACGACGCGCTCGGGTCTCAGTGCGATCCGTCGTACACGCTCAGCGGGGGTTACACCAACGGCACCGCAACCGCCGAACAGGGCGTCATCGCAGGCTATCTCGCCGCCGGGTACACCGTCGTGGTGCCGGACTACGAGGGCGAGAAGCTGCAGTGGACCATCGGCCGGCAGTCGGGCTATGCCGCACTCGACGGCGTCCGCGCCGCACAGTCGTTCCTGCGGCTGCCGCGGTCGACCCCGGTCGGCCTCGTCGGATATTCCGGCGGGTCCATCCCCACGCAGTTCGGCGCCGAGGTCGCGCCGCGCTACGCGCCCGAACTGAACATCGTCGGCGCCGCCGCGGGCGGATTGCCGGTGGACCTCGCGCACAACCTGCCCTACATCAACGGCAGTGCGAAGTGGGCGGGTGTCATCCCGGCGCTCGTGGTCGCCTACCAGCGGACCTACCGGCTCGACACCTCGACGTTCCTCTCGACCCGCGGCCGACAGGTCGCCCAGGACGTCAGCGACGAGTGCATCTCGGAGTTCGCGTCTAAGTATCCGGGACTCACCAGCGCGGACATGGTCAGGCCGCCGTACGCCGGCCTGCTCGACGTGCCGCAGGTGGTGCGGGCGATCAACGACAACATCATGGGACGGTCGGGCACCCCGTCGACGAAGATGCTTCTCGCGGTGGGCCACTACAACGCGATCGGGGACACCCTGATGATCACCGGTGACGTGATCGGCCTGGCGAACGAGTACTGCTCACGCGGCGTGGACATCACCTACCGGCAGCTCAACGGCCTGACCCATCAGGAGGCGTTCCTCCCGTTCGAACCGCTGGCACTGCAGTACCTCACCGAGCGGTTCGCGGGTGCCCCGACACAGAGCAACTGCGGTTCGCTGCCGCGCGGGAACAGCCTGGCGCCGCTCCCGGTGCCCTGACCCGACGGCCTACCCCGGCAGGGTCTCGCCACCGATCGGGGCCAGCACCTCGCCGGTGTAGTACGACGAGAGCTGCTCGGCCGCGAAGAACACGTACGACGGCGCGATCTCGTCGGGCTGGGCCGCCCGTCCCATCGGCGCCTGGGTGCCGAAGTCCTTGACCGCCTCGGCCGGCATCGTCGCCGGGATCAGCGGCGTCCAGACCGGGCCCGGCGCGACGCAGTTCACGCGGATCTTCCGTTCCATCAGCGCCTGCGCCAGCGAGTAGGTCAGGGCCAGCACCGCGCCCTTGGTCGCCGAATAGTCGATGAGGCTGTCGTTGCCACGCAGACCGTTGATCGACGACGTGTTGATGATGGCGCCGCCGCCGGTCAGGTGCGGCACCGCCGCTCGCGTGGTGTGGAAGAAGCTGTCGATGTTGACGTCGAAGGTGCGTCGCCACTGCTCCGGCGTCAGCTCCAGGAAGTCGTCCACGATCTCCTGATAGGCGACGTTGTTCACCAGGATGTCCAATGCGCCGAGCTCGTCGACGGTCCGCTTCACGATGTCGGCGCAGTGCGCCGGGTCGGCGAGGTCGCCGCGGTACGCGCGGGCCTGCCGTCCTTCGGCCTCGATGAGCTCGACCG
Source organism: Gordonia sp. BP-119 (assembly GCF_016924115.1). NCBI lineage: Bacteria > Bacillati > Actinomycetota > Actinomycetes > Mycobacteriales > Gordoniaceae > Gordonia > Gordonia sp. BP-119. Next base: position 105,656 of record NZ_JAFFZF010000008.1, on the reverse strand, counting down.
TGTGGCGGGCGTCGTTGTCTTCCTCCAGGTAGGCGATGGCGACATCGGCGCCCTCCTTGGCGAAGGCGACCGCGACCGCGCGACCGATACCCGAGTCGCCGCCCGTGATGAGGGCGGTCTTGCCGGCCAGCAGATCGCGGCCGCGATAGTCGCGCATCTCGTCCCGGGGGCGTTCGCCCATCTCGTCGGTCTCACCGGGGTAGGAGATCGTCTCCGGTTCGTGCTCGGGGTTCTGGTCGCTCATGATCGAGATGGTGCCCGCTGAGAAGCGTGCGGAAACATCGGCGCGGACTGAGGAGCGGACGTCGTCAGGGGTTCGGGTCGGGGATCTCCTGGTCGAGTTTCTCGTCGAGGGACTCGCCTTCCCGCTGTTCCCGGGCGGTCGTGCCGGTCCGATCACTGGCCGACCAGTCCTCGGGCGGGTCCATCCCCTCCTCGAGCGGGTCCTGACCGAGCCGGTCCTCGTCGAGATCCTCGAAACCGGCTGTCGACGTCAGATCGGGGTTGATGCCCTCGGATGCCGCTGTCGCACTGTCGCCCACGTTGTCGGTACTCATTCTCGTCCTCCTGGCCGTAGCCGAGATCGGTGTCGGTCGGGCCGGGTCTCGCCGTCGGCCCTGCGAGTACGGCGGATACCCGCGAGACACGGCACCGAAACGATCTCCGCGAGTCCTGCCCCGGGACACGCACCGGGTCGATTCCCGCCAAATGCGTCAGCCAGGTAAGCTCATCTTTCGCCCGAGACCGCTGGCATTCCTGTTGATTTGTGGTTTGTAGGGGTGAGGGTGACAGACGCCAACGATCACACCGCCGGCGAGTCCCGTATCAGTCACGTCGGCAGCTTCCGGTTCTTGTTCGACACCCAGGAATGGGAGTGGTCCGACGAGGTCGCCGAGATGCATGGTTACCGGCCCGGTGAGGTCACTCCGACGACCGAGCTGATCGCGGGGCACAAGCACCCGGACGACCGGCAGTCGTTCGAAGAGCTGCTCGCGACGATGCTCGACCGCCGGATCCCGTTCTCGAGCCGTCATCGCATCGTCGACACCAAAGGTGAGGTCCGCCACGTCGCGGTGGTGTCGCAGCAACTCACCGACGAATCCGGCGCCGTGATCGGCGCCGAGGGGTTCTATCTCGATCTGACGGCAATCGAGGAGAAGGCCGTCAAGGACCGCGTCGACGAGCACGTCGCGCGATTCCGCGAGCACCAGGGCGTCATCGAGCAGGCCAAGGGCATGATCTCGCTGGCCTACGGCGTGAGCGCCGATCGCGCGTTCGAGGTCATGCGCTGGCGTTCGCAGACGGCCAACGTCAAGGTGAACGAGCTCGCGCGGTCGATCGTCACCGGCGTCCACCGATACGTGGTGCTACCGGACCCGGTCCGGCAGTCGTTCGACCATCTGCTGCTCAACGCACACCGCTTCGACGACGAGAACGCCTCGTCCTCGAAGTAGCACCGACGCACCACCGTTCATCGCGTCGACGGGCGGTTTCACCGCCGACATTCCGGGGTATCCGGACCGGCACGAGATAGGTGCCGGAAACCGGCAGTCATCTGCGGCTCGCCGAGGCCGCGATCGTGCAGGCCCGGTTGAGAACACAGCCGTTGCGACCCTAGTGAACGGATGTGGCAGTGAGCAGTGCGCAGCCAGGCGGAACAGCAACCCTCGAGACAACGGGGTCGAACACGACACGAGGTCTGTCGACGATGTCGGCGGGCCTCGGTTCGCGGAGGGGCGGTGCGACCCGCGTGCGCGTCGCGTCGGTGCCGCACTCCCATGTGTACGTCCGCCACCTGTCGCCGCTGAACGGGACGGTCAGCGGGCTCGACTCCGGCCCGGTCTCGGTCGTCCGCCTGCCCGACCCGGTTCCGGCCGACGGCGCCAAGGTGCCGGGCGGCTGGTGGCCCCCGCTGATGCTCGACCCCGCGTGGATCGCCCGCAACCACAACGAGTTCGACGTCTTCCACCTCCACTTCGGGTTCGACGCCGTCGAGCCGGCCGAGATGTCGAAGGTGATCGACGAGCTGCGCACCCACGGCAAACCACTCGTGTACACGCTGCATGATCTGCGCAATCCGCATCACCCCGAACCGGGACGCCACGAGGAGGTCCTGGACATCCTCGTACCGGCGGCGGACGAGGTCATCACCCTGACCCCCGGCGTCTCCCGGGAGATCGCGCGTCGCTGGCAGCGCGAGGCGACCGTGCTGCCTCACCCGCATGTCGTGCCGCCCGGCCGATTCGGTCCGCGCACGCCGCACGCCGACGACTTCGTGGTGGGGGTGCACGCCAAGAGCATTCGCGCCAACATGGATCCGCTGCCGGTGATCATGACCCTGCTCGAGGCGGCCGCGGACTACCCGGACATGACGGTCCAGATCAACCTCCACGACGAGGTGTTCGTCCCCGGGAAGCACGCGTACAACCCGGACTTCGGCACCACTGCGCTGGCACTCTCCCGGCACCCCTATGCCCGCGTGCTCGTGCATGAGTACTTCACCGATGATCAGTTGTGGGACTACCTGCGGAGCGTGTCCGTGTCGGTACTGCCGTACCGATTCGGCACCCATTCCGGCTGGCTCGAGGCCTGCCACGATCTCGGCACCACCGTGATCGCGCCGAGCTGCGGCTTCTACCGCGAGCAGCAGGACTGCCTGTCCTTCGAGTTCACCGAGGACACCTTCGATCCGGACTCACTCGTTTCTGCTCTGGCACAGGCATATTCGGCTCGTCCCGCGGCGGCCTCGTGGCCCGACCGGCGCGCGCAGCGCGAGTCGCTCGCCGAGCAGCACGCCGCCCTCTACACCAGGGCTCTGGATGCGTGACACGTTGAGGATCGCCATCGTCGCGTCGAGCCGCTACCCGATCGCGCAGCCGTTCGCGGGCGGACTCGAGGCCCACGTCTGGCATCTCACTCGCGCCCTCACCCTCGCCGGTCACGAGGTCACGCTGTTCGCGGGCGCGGGCAGCGATCTGCCGGTCGACTCGGATCGCCTGCGCGGCGAGTTGTTCGAGCCCTCCGCGGCCGCACGCTCGGATGTGTCGATGCCCCAACTCGAAGCACTGCAGGATCATCACGCGTACCTGTCGCTCATGCTGTCGTTCACCAACAACCCCGGCGACTACGACGTGATCCACAATCACAGCCTGCACTACCTCCCGGTCGCCATGGGTCCGGCCGTCGAGACCCCGATGGTCACCACGCTGCACACCCCGCCGACGCCGTGGCTCGAGTCCGCGCTGACCCTTGCGCCCGGTACGCGTTGTGTCGCCGTCAGTCGGCACACGGCACAGTCCTGGTCGCATGTGCTCGGCGAGATCCCGGTGGTGCACAACGGGGTTCAGTTGGACCGCTGGCCCGCCGGCCCCGGCGGAGACGACCTGGTGTGGTTCGGCCGGTTCGTACCGGAGAAGGGCGCCCACCTCGCGATCGAGGCTGCCCAGCGCGCGGGCCGTCGGCTCGGGTTGGCCGGACCCATCAGCGACACAAGGTATTTCGAGCAACAGATCGCCCCGTCGCTGGGCGGTCTCGTCCACTACGAGGGACACCTCCACCAGCACGACCTGGCGCGATTGGTCGGCTCCTCCGGCGTGACACTGGTGACCCCGGTGTGGGACGAGCCATACGGCCTCGTGGTGGCCGAATCCCTCGCCTGCGGCACCCCGGTGGCGTGCTTCGCCCGTGGCGGCATTCCCGAGATCGTCGGCGAGCACGCCGGCGTCCTCGTGCCGCCGGGCGACATCGACGCGCTGGCCCTCGCGGTGGACGATGCGCTCACCCTCGACCGGGGCCTTGTGCGTCGGCGCGCGGAGGACCACTGCACGGACATCGCGATGATCGATCGGTACCTCGACATCTACGCCGATCTGGTCGCCGGGCGGCCGTTGGCCGACTCCTCGCTCCCCCGGGAGGTCGGGGTGTGATCGGTTACTACGTGCACCATCAGGGCCGCGGACACTGTTCCCGGGCCACCGCCGTCGCCGGCCACATCGGCACCGACGTCGTCGCGCTGACCAGCGCGTCGCTGACCGCCCCGGTGTTCAGCGAGGTGATCACCCTCGAGCGCGACGACTCCGACCCGCAGCCGCGGGACGTCGACGCCGGCGGCCTGCTGCACTGGGCCCCACGGCACGACGGCGGACTACGGACACGCATGGCGCAGCTGGCCGAGTTCGTCGAGACGCGCCGACCGGCCGCCGTCGTCGTCGACGTATCGGTGGAGGTCACCCTCTTCCTCCGGCTGATGGGCGTGCCGGTGATCGTGACGGCGCAGCCCGGCGTTCGCGACGATCTGCCGCATCAGCTCGCCTACCGGGCGGCCGATGCGATCATCGCGCCCTGGCCCGCCGAGCTGTATCAACCGGACTGGCTCCGGGAGCATCTGCCGAAAACAGTCTTCACCGGCGGTATCTCGCGGTTCGACGGACGACTCCCCGTGTCCCACCCCACCTTCGCCGCCGACATCCTCGTCGTCACCGGCGCGGGCGGGGTACCGGGTGCCCCGCATCCGGCGACCACACTCGGCGAGGAGCTCCCGGAGCACACCGTCGCCGGGCTCGGACCCGCCTTCGGCACCTGGGTCGACGACCCGTGGCCCTTCCTGTGCAGTGCGCGGGTGACCGTCATCGGCGCGGGTCAGGGAAGCGTGGCCGACGCCGCCGCGGCCGGGCGCCCGGCGGTGGTCATCCCCGAGGACCGACCCTTCGCCGAACAACGGGCAACCGGCACCACCCTCGCACGCTCCGAACTCGCTCTCGTCACGTCGTCATGGCCGTCCACCGAACGCTGGCGCTCGATCCTCGACACCGCCGGGAGTTCGTCGCCGGAATGGTCGCGGTGGCACACCGCAGGCGCCGCCGAACGTGCGGCGCGGGCGATCGAGGCGGTCGCGCACCGATGACCGGCGTCCCCGAGGTGGTCGCCGTCATCACGATCGTGTCGGGGCGGCACCGCCACCTTCGACGACAACTCGAGGCGTTCGCCCATTCGACCCGGCGGCCCGACCTGCACTTCGTGGTGGCCATGGACGACCCCGGCATCACCTCTGTCACCGACGGGCACCCGGTGGAGGTCATCCGGTTCGCCAGCGACGACCCGGACACCCTGCAACTCGCCGATGCCCGGAACGCCGGCGCCACGGCCGCCATGACCGCGGGGGCCTCGCTCTTGGTGTTTCTCGACGTCGACTGCATCCCCGGCCCGGACATGCTCGAGCGCTATCTCCGCTCCTGCACGGCCACACCGGACCTGAAAGTCCTCTACTGCGGCCCGGTCACCTACCTCCCCTGCGACCAGCCGACCTTCGATGCGCGCGAGCTCGCCCGGTTCACCGATCCGCACCCGGCGCGTCCGTCACCGGGAACCGGGCAGACACAACTCTCATCGGAGCTGATGCTCTTCTGGTCGCTGTCGTTCGCGGTCCGGGCGACCGATTGGCTCGCCCTGGGCGGCTTCCACCCCGGCTACCGCGGTTACGGCGGCGAGGACACGGACTTCGCGATGTCCGCGCGCGACAACGGGTTTCGGATCGCCTGGGTTGGTGGCGCACACGCCTACCACCAGCACCATCCGGTCTCGAACCCGCCGGTCGAACACCTTGCGGACATCCTCCGCAACGCACGGGTGTTCCACCGGCGATGGGGCACCTGGCCCATGGAGGGGTGGCTGCGCGCGTTCGCCGACCGCGGCCTGGTCGCCTACGACACCGCAGGCGACGAGTGGCTCCGGGTCAGCGACGGAACTTCGAGAACCCGATGACGACGCCGCGGGAGGCGGCACCCGGGAGCGGTTCGTCGTAGGAGATCGTGTGAGTGTCGGTGACGGTCTGCACGATCCGCCATCCGAAAGTCGACTGCTTCAGGGTCACGTCCGGGACGAGCTCCCCCCGGATCTCGCCGATCACGCCCTGCGACGACATGTGCAGGGTCAGTTCGATGGACGACTCCTCAGCGGCGGCGGAGATGATCTGCGAGCAGATCTCGTCCACGGCCACCTTGGCGTCGATGACGTCGTCAAGCGCCCAGTCGTCGATGTACAGCGCGGTCTCGACCAGAGCGCGCACCAGCGCGAGACGATCGGTGGCGGCCGGAACCCGCAGGACCGTCGGCGTACCGCCGTCGATCGATAGCTGGGACGTCGCGTCGGAATCGGTCATCAAATGAGTCTTCTTCGCCCGTTGATTGGTGGTGCCGATCTCGGCTGGTCTGGTCATGAGTGCCCCGTGATTCCGTGTTCCAAACCGCGGCCGGAGGACCTTGCCGCGCTGAACGTGCCCCCCCGAACACGTGTCGACACGTTAGCAGAGCGTTTACCCAGATCATGACTCGATGAGATTCACGTCTCCATCCGTCCCATGACCGACGCGGGCGCGGTGGGGCGACGTTTCATCGCCGGCCGCTCGCGGTAAACCCTCCGCACCGAGGCCGGTGTCGAGCACGCCGGCCACCGAGCCCGACCAGACAGCGCAGGGAGTGCACCATGCCAGATCTGACACCTGAACGAGAAGTCGCGTCGCGTGAGGCCATCGCGCGGCGCCCGGCACGAAAGTCGCGAGGACTGAAGGCCGTCGGCCTACTCGGCTTCGTCTGCCTCGGACTGATGCTGGTGCTCGCCGGCATCGCCATCGCCGCCGGTGCGAGCGACCGCGATGCGACGGTGTGGCTGGCGGTCGGCGCCGTCGTCATGGGTCTGCTCGCGATCGGACTGCTGATCGGCAGCCGCGTCCTGCTGCGACGTCGCGCAGCCCGGGACGGCGATCGGGCCCATCAGGACCCGATCCAGCCCGAGACCACCGCCGAGGAAGCCGAACGCTATGAGGAGCGGTTCCACGACTTCCCGGTGGAACACGCCGGAAAGAGTGAACGAGGACGAGACGACCGCCTCGAGGAGATTCGCGAAGAGCGTCGAGCCGACAACGGAAAGGCCTAGAGAATGCGTGCAGTGACCTGGCAGGGCAAGCGAAACGTCTCGGTCGAGACGGTGCCCGACCCGAAGATCATCGAACCGACCGACGCCATCATCAAGGTCACCTCGACCAACATCTGCGGGTCGGACCTCCACCTCTACGAGGTTCTCGGTCCGTTCATGCAGGCGGGCGACATCCTCGGGCACGAGCCGATGGGGATCGTCGAGGAGGTCGGCAGCGACACCGGCGACCTGCGGGTCGGCGACCGTGTGGTCATCCCCTTCCAGATCTCCTGCGGCTCTTGCCTTTTCTGCAACGAGGGCCTCATGACGCAGTGTGCGACGACCCGCGTCACCGAGCAAGGGATGGGCGCCGCGCTGTTCGGCTATTCCCAGCTCTACGGCTCCGTGCCCGGTGGGCAGGCCGAGTACCTCCGGGTGCCGCAGGCCCAGTTCACCCACATCAAGGTGCCGCTGGAGAAGCCCGACTCGCGGTTCGTCTATCTCTCGGACGTGTTGCCGACGGCCTGGCAGGCCGTCACCTACGCCGAGATCCCCCAGGGCGGAACCGTCACGGTGCTGGGCCTCGGCCCCATCGGCGACATGGCTGCCCGCATCGCCGCGCACCAGGGAGCGCGGGTCATCGGTGTCGACCGCGTGCCCGAGCGACTCGCCCGGGCGGAGGCCCGCGGCATCGAGACCGTGAACTTCGACGCGGTCGACAACGTCGGCGACGCCATCCGCGACCTGACCGGAGGACTGGGTACCGATTCGGTCATCGACGCTGTCGGGATGGAGGCCCACGGGTCGCCGGTCAACAAGGCGCTGCAGAGCGTCGTCGGCCTGCTGCCGGACGCCGTCGCCCGCAAGGCGATGTCGGAGGTGGGTACCGATCGGCTGGGCGCGCTCTACTCGGCGATCGACATCGTCAAACGCGGCGGCACGATCTCGCTCTCCGGGGTCTACGGCGGCGCGGCCGACCCGCTGCCGATGCTGACCATGTTCGACAAGCAGATCCGGCTGCACATGGGTCAGGCGAACGTGAAGCGCTGGGTCGACGACATCATGCCGCTGCTGACCGACGACGACCCCTTGGGCGTCGACACCTTCGCCACCCACGAACTACCGCTCAGCGAGGCACCGAAGGCCTACGAGACATTCCAGAAGAAGGACGACGGAATGGTCAAGGTGATTCTCAAGCCGTGAACCCGCGTGGCGTGCCGCGGCCCTTCGTCGCGGCACGCTCGCTGTCGGCCTGCGATCCCGGCCTGGAGTTCTCGTCATCGTCATCGACGACTTCCGATCGCAAGGTCTCGAGAATCCGCGTCAGCAAGCGCGACACATGCATCTGGGAGATCCCCACCTGACGCGCGATCTCGCTCTGCGACATGGACTTGAAGAACCGCAACGTGAGGATGGTGCGCTCGCGTTCGGTCAGCCGCTCGAGGGCCGGCTGCAGCGTGACGAATTCTTCGACGAGTTCCAGTCGCGCGTCCTCGTCGCCGAGGGTGTCGGCCAGCGTCCAGCCGTCGGTCGACGAACCGGCTTCGGCATCGATCGAGCTCGCCGTGTAGGCCGACCGGGCGACCATGCCCTCGATCACCTCGCTGACGGGCAGCCCGAGGTGCTGGGCGATCTCACTCGGGCGCGGCGACCGTCCGAGGGACTGCAGCAACTCCTCGCTGGCCTTGGCGATGTTGAGCGACGCCTCCTGGGCCCGGCGTGGCACGCGGATGGACCAGGTGCTGTCGCGGAAGTAGCGCTTGACCTCGCCCATGACGGTCGGGACCGCGAAGGCCAGGAAATTATTGCCTCGTTCGACGTCGAAACGGTCGACGGCATGCATGAGACCGATCCGCGCCACTTGACGCAGGTCGTCAATGGGTTCCCCGCGCTCCGAGAAGCGCCTGGCGACATGGTCTGCCAGGGGCAGGCACCTCGCGATGACGTCCTCCCGCAGCCGGGCACGACGAGCGTCGTCCTTCTCCTCGTGCATGGTCCGCAGAGCCGGAAGGACATCACTGTAATCGTCGTGATCGCCCCGGTCACCCGACGCCATTCTCACCACCAGACTTCGAAGACAGCTCGAGATCGATGCGCAGACCTCGTGCCGCATCCAGAACAGGACTGATGTGCGCACCGGGTTCGACGCATATCCGAGTCCACCCAACCACGGTCGCCCGGCGGCGTCCAGCCACGGCGGCCCTCGGCTGGTCAGGGCGTCGCGTGGCAGGAACACACCGCATAGAAACTGCCGAAGTGGGCACAACCTTGTAGGTCGCTCTTGTGCAACGTAGGGTAAGAGATGCGGTTCAGGTAGAAGCTGCGTTCTAGAGCGTTGGGCGCCCAGGGCCTTCTCGCTTTCCACCATCACGCTCAATCCCTCTGACCGGGTGATCGTGAACTTGGGGTACTGACGCCGATTCGGTGCAGCACCAAGGCTTCCGATCCAGAAGTGACGGTCGTGGCCAGACGCACTTGACTGAATTGAGAACATCATGGCTCTCACCTCTTCGACCATCTTTCGTTCGGCGTTCGATCCCACTGCGGAGTCCGCGCCGAAGGCCCATTCCCACCAGTTGGTCTCCCCGAAATCGTATTGCGTGCAAGGCTTCTCCGGCAGCGTCGACCGCGACTCGGCGGCCGACTTCGCCGCCGCTCTCGACCGCGTGATCAGCGGCCCCGTCGACGGCATCGTCCTCGACTTCTCGGGCCTGAACTTCTTCGGAACCGTCGGGTTGGTGCTACTGCGTTCGTTCATCGACGACGCCGGTCGCCGATTCGTCCCAGTGGTGGTCGTGGGTGGCCGCGCGGTGACCCGCCCCCTCGAACTCTGCGGAATGGCGCCGTATGTCAAGACTTTCGAGTCCATCGAGGACGCGGGACGCGCTCTGACCCAGGATCAGGTCGGCCCGAGCACGGTGGAGTTCACCGTCACCGAGTGAGCTCTGATCACCGTGCTGTCGTGATCTGACGCGCGATGTCGACCAGCTTGGTGTTCGAGTCCTGCGACAGGCGCTTCAGCAGGTCGAAGGCGGCCACCGCGTCGATGTCGAACCGTTCCATCAGCATGCCCTTGGCCTGACCGATGACGTCCCGGTTGGCCAGGGCGCTGTGGAACTGCTTGTCCTTCTTCACCTTGTTCCACGCGAGGGCGGCATGCGTCGCGAAGACCACCCCGATGTCCTCGGCGTGAAGGTCGAAGGCGAACGGCTCGTCGGCGTAGAGGTTCAACGCCCCGATCGACGTGGTGTCGGCGAAGAGCTGGAACGACAGGACGGAACGAATCGGCGTCTCGACGAGCGCGCGGCGGCGGTATTCGGGCCAGCGCTGCTCGTTCTCGAGGTCGTCGACTCGGACGATGCGATCGGCGAGCGCTGCCGAGATGCACGGTCCCTCACCGAGTTCCGCTTGAATACGGTCGTGTACGTCGGCAACGTCGTGCGTGGACCCGAACGACGCGATCGATTTTCGGTCGATTGCGACGGTGAGGCCGGCGTACGCGACTCCGGGGATGTCGACCAGCGCGTTCTCGACGATCGTCTTCGCAACCTGCTCGTCGGAGTCGTCGCCGTGGAGTTCACGCGCCAGATCCGCGATCTTGCGGTGAACGTCATCGTCAGCCGGATCGGTCATGGTCGAACCCCTTTCGACGCCCGACGTGAGCGAACGACCACGGACGCGCATTGTTCGGCGTGCTCGTCCAACGTAACCCACTGCGCCACGTTCCGTGGGCGCCGGTGGTTACCGCCAGGCGCCCGACTGCCTCAGCGAAACGCCGCCGACCCGGTGAGTGCGCGCCCGATCGTGAGCTGGTGGACCTCCGAGGTCCCCTCGTAGGTGAGCACCGACTCCAGGTTGTTGGCGTGCCGGATCACCGGATACTCCAGAGTGATGCCGTTCGCGCCCAGGATGGTTCGGCATTCGCGGGCGATCGCGATCGCCTCGCGGGTGCTGTTCAGCTTGCCGGTGCTGACCTGCTCGGGCGTGAGTTCGCCGCGGTCCTTCAGACGGCCGAGGTGGTAGGCCAGCAGGTGACCCTTGCCCACCTCGAGCGCCATGTCGGCGATCTTGGTCTGGGTGATCTGGTAGCCGGCCAGCGGCTTGTCGAACACCTGGCGGGACTGCGCGTACTCGATGGCCGCCTCGAGGCAGTCGCGGGCGGCACCCATCGCTCCGAAGATGATCCCGAAGCGGGCCTCGCCGAGAGCGGTCAGCGGTCCGCGCAGCCCCTCCGCCTTCGGCAGCATCGCCGAGGCGGGAAGGCGCACGTCGTCGAACACGAGCTCGGAGGTGACCGAGGCGCGCAGCGACATCTTCTTGGTGATCTCCGGCGCCGAGAACCCCGGTGTGTCGGTCGGGACGACGAACCCGCGGATGCCGCCGGGACTGTCGGCGAGGTCGGTCTGCGCCCACACCACCGCGACGTCGGCAATCGAACCGTTGGTGATCCACATCTTCGTCCCGTTGAGCACCCAGTCGTCGCCGTCCCGCTTGGCGTGGGTGCGCATCCCCGACGGGTTGGACCCGAAGTCGGGCTCGGTCAGGCCGAAACAGCCGATCGCCTCGCCCGCCGCCATCCGCGGCAGCCACTGGTTCTTCTGCTCCTCCGAACCCCAGTGGTGGATGGAGAACATCGCCAGCGAGCCCTGCACCGAGACCAGACTTCGGATGCCGGAGTCGACGGCCTCGAGTTCCAGGCACGTCAATCCGTAGGACATCGCGCTCATCCCGGGGCAGCCGTAACCCTCGAGGTGCATGCCGAGCGCTCCGAGCCCGCCCAGCTCGCGGGCGATGTCGCGGGCCGGCAGCCGGGCCTCCTCGAACCAGTCGGCGATGTGCGGACGCAACTTCGACGCCGCGAAGTCCCGCACGCTGTCACGGATCGCGATCTCGTCGGCGTCGAGCAACGAGTCCAGGGCGAAGAGCTGGGGCAACGTGCTGGTGCGGGACATGGCGGACCTCCGTCGAGAATGGGACTCGCGCGGACCGAGGGCCGTCGACGAGAACGTTTGCACGAACGTTTGCATCGCCTAAGGTAGGTGTTCGATGCCCATCGGGTCAATGAGGAAGAGAGAGGATCAGCGTGGTCAGTGGTCAGCGCGCCCCCACGCTGAAGGAGATCGCCCGGCGTGCCGGCGTACACGTGTCCACCGCCTCCCGGGTGCTGCGACAGTCCGAGCCCGCCGACGGGTGGTCGGCGTCGGCTCTGCGGGTGCGGGAGGTGGCCGACCAACTCGGTTACCAGCGCAATGTGTGGGCGGCCAGCCTGCGGACCCGCCGAACCACCACGATCGGGGTCGTGATGACCCGCCTCACCGACGGCGTCGTGGCCACGACCTACCAGGGCATCGAACAGGCGGCCACCCGGGCCGGGTACTCGGTCCTGCTGTCGTCCCCGCCCGACGAGGAGGCCGCTCAGCGACGGGCCATCGAACTCCTCGTCGGCCGGCAGGTCGACGGTCTGCTGCTGAGCGGATTACACCTGCCGGGCCGGGACTTCGTGGAGTCCCTGCGGGTCGGCGACCTCCCGATGCTCACCCTCACCCGGCACGCCGAGGCCGGACTCCCCTTTGTCGGCGGCGACGACGTGCGCGGCGGACGCATCGCCGCCCGGCATCTCCTGGAGCGCGGTCACACCGACCTCGCCGTCATCGGCGGGCCCGGCCACGCCACGACGGCCACCGACCGGCTCCGCGGGTTCCGCGCCGAGCTGGCTCATGCCGGGATCACGCTGTCCGACGACCGCATCGTCGCTTCCGACTTCGAGGTTCACGGCGGGACGGCGGCCGGGCGTGCACTGCTCGATCGTCCGGACCGTCCCCGGGCGATCTTCGCGGTGTCGGACACCATCGCCATCGGAGTCCTCGGTGTCGCCCGCGACCTCGGACTCCGCATCCCCGATGACCTCGCCCTGATCGGCTACAACGACATCCCGGTGGCCGCCCAACTCCCCGTGCCGCTCACGACGGTCCGCTCCCCCGCTCGGGAGATCGGCGAGACCGCGGTGCGCGGCCTCCTCGACCTCGCGGCCGGGCGGAACGTCGAATCCCGCCGCCTCCCGGTCGAACTGATGGTTCGCGGGAGCACGTGACCCTCAGGACGCAGAGGTACCCGAACGTTCTTGCGCCGCACGGAACATCGCGACGACCGCGGTGCGGACGTCGCCCCGATCGCGGACCGGGCGATCCCAGGCGAGCCGCACCCCGACGACCCCCTCGGGAACCGTGGCGTCGAACGTCGCTGCCTCGTGGTCGAATCCGGTCATCGGCGCCGCGACCGCATCGGGCCGCCCGCCCAGCGCACGGCAGATCAGCAGCGAGTCGTCGGCATGATCGTCGTTCATGTGCGCGAGCACGGCTGCCACGACACTCGGGCTGAATTGCGCTGATTCCGAAGTGTTCTCGTCAGTCACGCCCGGCCTCCTCGGCCTCGGGACGCGCGAACCTCGAGACCCAGCCCCGGAAGTGGTCGACGTCGCCGCCGTGCTCCTCGAACCATCCCCACGCACCGCCGCGCGCACCGGTCACGTCCCCGACGACGAGTTCGATGGCCTCGCGCGGGGTGCGCAGGATCGGGGCGTCCAGCGTGGTGCCCGCCGGGATCCGCTTGCGGGACCGCAGACGCGCGAACACCCCGGCGATGCCGTCCTCGGTCCGGTGATAGTCGGTGACGACCGCTTCCTCGTCGACGCCCGCCAACAGCAGGGCGATCGCGATGATCACCCCGGTCCGGTCCTTGCCGGCAGCGCAGTGCACGAGCGTCGCGCCCTCGGAGTCGAACTCGTTCAGCGCGGCGGTGAGCCGATGCCCGCCCGTGCGCATCATCGCGGTGTAGATCTCGACGAGCGCGGTGTCGGCGAGACGGTCGACGCGGGCACCCGAGGACACCGGACGGTGCACGACGCGAACGTTCGGCGGCCAGGTGACGGCCATCCGGCCCAGCTCGGTCGGGTCGCGCAGATCGACGACGGTCGCCGGCGGCCAGGGCAGGCCGACGGGGTCCTCGTCGTCGGGATAGGGGGCGTCGCTGCGAATCAGCACATTCGCGGCGGTGACGCCGCCGCCGGCGACCCGCATACCGCCCAGGTCCCGGATGTTGGCGAAGGTCCGCAGGTCAGAGGCGGAGGAGAGGGTCACGGCGGTCCCGATCGTCGATGTGCGCGGTGGTCGGTCGCACCTCACCTTACGCAGGCGATGGAACGGGTGACGGCTGACGTACCGTGGCGATGGTGACGACCTACCACTCCTACGAGCCGTCGCAGGGCCACCGGCTCTCCCACGACCCGGTGAATGCCATCGTCGCGCCGCGGCCGATCGGCTGGATCTCGACGGTGTCCGACGACGGCGTCGGCAACCTGGCTCCCTACAGCTTCTTCAACCTCTTCAACTACACGCCGCCGATCGTCGGTTTCGCCAGCGTCGGTTACAAGGACACCGTCGCCAACTCGATCGGGTCCGGCGAGTTCGTCTGGAACCTCGCCACCGACGATCTCGGCGAGCAGATGAACGCCACCTCGGCTGCGGTGCCCGCCGGCGAGGACGAGTTCGACGTCGCCGGCCTGACGCGCCTCGCCTCTGATCTCGTGGCCCCGCCACGGGTCGGCGAGAGTCCGGTGAGTTTCGAGTGCCGAACCACCCAGTCGTTCCAATTACGCACGGCCGCAGGCGACCTCGTCGACACCTGGATGGTGCTGGGCGAGGTGGTCAAGATCCACATCGCCACCCATCTGTTGCGCGACGACCAGACGTACGACACGGCCGGCGCCCGACCACTGCTGCGTGCGGGCGGGCAGGGCGACTACTTCCTGCCCAGCGACGACCATCACCGGTTCATGAAACGGCCGCAACCGGCCACCCGCTAGCAGCTCTCCCCCGGCCGGTTCCGCTCACATCGCGCGGCGGATCTCGTCGTCGCTCGGCATCCCGGCCCGGGCGCCGACCGCCGCGACGGACAGCGACGCCGCCGCGACACCACGTCTCGCCGCCTCGACTACCATCGAGCCGGCGGCGAGCGCGGCCGCGAACACGCCGTTGAAGGTGTCACCCGCACCGGTCGTGTCGACGACCCACGCGACCTGTCCGGCGGGGAGCGAGATCACCTCGGACGCGGGGTCGGCGATCAGTACGCCATCGGCACCGAGGGTCACGAGAACCGGTGCGCCCGTTCGGGATGCGACCGCCGTCGCCTGTTCGGCCGCCGATATCTCCGGCGCGGCCACACCCTCGGAGACGAGTCCGTACAGGTCCCGCAGTTCAGAGGAGTTGGGCGTCAGTACCGGCGCCGACGCCATCAGGTCGACGGTCGACGGCAACACCGGGGCGGGGTTGACGACGCAGCGGATACCCCGGGCGGCGGCCGTCGTGACCGCCGCGGCGACGGCGTCGGCCGGGATCTCGGTGCTGACGAGGACACAGCCGGCCCAGCCCGCCGCACGGTCGACCGCGGCACGGACCTCATCGGTGCCGAGGACGGCATTCGCGCCTGCCCCGACCGCGATCTGGTTCTCCCCGTGCGGATCGACGACGATCAGCGCCATCCCGGTGGCGACGCCGTCGAGCACGTCCACGTCCGTCACGTCGACACCGGAGTCCCGCAGTTCGGCGAGTGCGCTCGCGCCCATGTCGTCGGAACCCACAGCGCCGCAATATCGCACCCCGGCACCCGCACGCGCCGCGGCGACGGCGGCGTTCGCACCCTTGCCGCCGCCGTGACGTGTCACGGTCGGACCGACGACCGTCTCACCGGGCCCCGGCAGACGGTCGGTCGCCACCACGAGATCGACGTTGACAGCGCCGACGACGAGAAGCCGGCCGGCTCGATCGAGGGAAGTCATCGTGCCTTCGTATCCGTCAGCGCACCCGGCGTCCAGTCCGGCCAGTCGGGTACGCCGGCGACCAGACCGTCGACGTACCGCGCGACGATGCGCGTGGTCGGTCGCTCGTTGGCGTACACGGTTGCCAGGTCACTCCGCGCGATGGCCGTCCGGACGAGCGGCCACAGGCGTCGGAACCGCTCGCGGATCTTGACCTCGGCGACCGCGTGCCCGCCACTGTCCACGCGCAATCGGACGCGATGGACCGCGAGAGCCTCGGGGATCATGACGACGTGCAGCGCGACTCGGTATCCGGCGGTATGCGCACGTTCGATGAGCTCCAGTTTCGAGGGGTGCGAGAAGACCGTCTCGGCGATGAACGAGGTGCCGCGCTCGATGAGAGTGTCGCGCGTCGCCGCCGCCAACCGGGCGGCGTCGTAGGAATGGGCTTCCGCGGAGTCGGGCCACCGCTGCCGGGCGATCAGGTCGGCGTTGACGAAGGGCACATGCAGCAGGGGTTGCAGATGACGCTCGACCAGCGTCGACTTGCCTGCGCCGTTGCATCCGACGACCAGATCGAGCCGCGGAGTCACTGCTCGAGGATGACGCTCGTCCCGTCGGGGCGGTGTTCGACGAGCCGTCCGGCGTCATCGACGACCACCGAGGACAACCCGGCCGAGGCACGACGAACCACGTGGTCGTCGGTCGCGAGCCGCGCTTCGAGATGAGCGTCGATCTCGGCGTCGTAGACGACGGCTTCCTCTGCGGTCAGCACCTCTCCCGGCAGATCGCCCGCCAGCGCGGCCTCGACCCGCTGACGCGACGCGGTGGTGCGCTGCGAGACGCTGCGCCCCAGACGCGCCCAGTGTTCGAGTTGCTGCCGCGCCGACCGCTGCTCTCGCGCGCCTTCCCGGGCCGCATCGGTCACCAATGCAGCAGACAGCCGGGTCACCTTGTCCGTCCCGGTGCTCATCGCACACCTCCCGCGCGTGTGTAGCAGAGTGCTACATCGCCCCAGCATACGCCGACGAACCCGTCGACGGTCGTTGTCGCATGACCGTCGACGGGCGTCGGCACGGTCAGCCGGCCTCGCGCGTCACCGCGTGGACGCCGCGTCCCGCTTCGGCAGCACCCATCCCGGGCGCGGGAAGTGGCAGGTGTACCCGTTCGGGAAATTGAGCAGGTAGTCCTGATGTTCGGGCTCGGCCTGCCAGAACGGACCCAGCTCCTCGATCGTCGTGACCGCCTTGCCGGGCCACAGCCCTGACGCGTCGACGTCGGCGATGGTGTCCCGGGCGATCTGCTCCTGCTCCGGCGTCACCGGGAAGATCGCCGAGCGGTAGCTCGTGCCGACATCGTTCCCTTGCCGGTTGCGCGTGGTCGGGTCGTGGATCTGGAAGAAGAACGCCAGGATGTCGCGATACGACGTCTGGGTCGGGTCGAACACGATCTCGACGGCCTCCGCGTGACCGGGGTGGTTGCGATAGGTGGCGTGGTCGTTCTGCCCGCCGGTGTAGCCGACCCGGGTGTCGAGCACGCCGGGCTGCTTGCGGATGAGGTCTTCCATACCCCAGAAGCATCCGCCCGCGAGGACCGCGGTCTCGGTGCCGGGACGGACGGTGATCTGGCCGGGGTCGGTCGTCATACGTTCTCCTCCTGGGTATCGGTGGTGTGGGAATTCGTGGTGTGCGTGCCGCCGAACAGGCCGGCGTACTCGCCGTACCCCTCCGCCTCGAGCTCGCCAACCGGGATGAACCGCAACGAGGCGGAGTTCATGCAGTAGCGCTGTCCGCCGGCCTCGCGCGGCCCGTCGTCGAAGACGTGCCCGAGGTGACTGTCGGCGCCGGACGAGCGCACCTCGGTGCGTCGCATCCACAGGGTGCGGTCGGTCTTGGTGGCGACCGCGTCGGGCTCGATCGGCTTGGTGAAGCTCGGCCAGCCGGTGCCGCTGTCGTATTTGTCGGTGGACGAGAACAGCGGCTGCCCGGACACGACGTCGACGTAGAGGCCGGGTTCGTGGTTGTCCCAGTACTCGTTGTCGAAGGCACGCTCGGTGCCGTCACGCTGGGTGACGCGGTATTGGATGTCGGTGAGGCGGCTCAACGCCTCGGGGGTCTTGCGGTAGGTGTTGCTCACGTTTCCTCCTGCTGACGCTCCCTCGGCTCCGTCGAGCGACGGCGCTCGGAGGGCGTCACCGTGCACAACACCACCATGCCCCGATTTGGTCCCGCGACGCCAAGGGCCGCCGCCCACCGGGGTGGACGACGGCCCGGAGGGTCGTCAGCGCGTCGATCAGCCCACGACGTCGCGACCGAAGATCTGCCGCGCGAGCACCCACCGCTGTACCTCGCTGGCGCCCTCGTAGATCTCCCCGATCTTGCTGTCCCGGTACAGGGCCTCGACCGGACCCGACGAGTCGTCGTCGCCGAGCTCTTGCGTGAATCCGAAGCCGCCGAACGCCTGGACCGCGTCGCGGGCCATCTGGACCGCGACCTCGGTGCCGCGCAGCTTGGCCATCGCCGCCTCCGGTTCGGGAAAGCGCGTTCCGGCGTCGAGCCGCATCGCGGCCTTGATGTACAGGTCGCGCGAGATCGCGATCTCGGTCGCGCGGTCGGCCATCAGGAACTGCCAGTGCTGCCGGGCTGCGAGCGGTTCGCCGAAGGCCACCCGGGTGCGCAGGTGGGCAGCGGTGCGGTCGAAGGCGGCTTGCGCCATGCCCACACCCGCCGCCGCGATCCCGATACGTCCGTAGGTCAGCGTCTGCAGGGCGACCTTCAGCCCGCCGCCCTCGGTCCCGAGCAGGGACTCACGCCCCAGCTCCACCTCGTCGAGGTGCACGTCGGCGGTGATCTGGCCCTTGTTCCCGAGCTTGCGATCCGGCGTACCCACCCGGACCCCCGGGGTGTCGGTCGGGACGATGAACGTCGAGAGCCGGTCACCGGTGCGCGCGAGCACCACGACGAACGCGGCGACAACGGAGTTGGTGATCCAGCGCTTGCGTCCGTTCAGCACCCAGCCGTCGCCGCGGCGGTGCGCCACGGGCCGGACCGCCTCGGGCGAGAGATCACTCGACGCGGCCGGCTCGCTGGTGGCGAACGCGCCCACGATCTCGCCGGCGACGACCGGTGCCAGCCACCGGCGGCGCTGCTCCGGCGTGCCCCGGTTGACGGCGTTGCCCGCGAGGATGCAATGGACGTCGAAGATCGCGGCGACGCTGTTGGAGAAGTACGCCAGTTCTTCGACGGCGGTGGCCGTCGCAGTCGCCGGGTGGGCCAGTCCGTCGCCGCCGACGTCGGCCGCGAAGGGGATGCGGTAGATCCCCGCCGCGGCCAGCCGATCGAACACGTCGTGCGGGAAGCCGTCGAGCCGTTCGTCGCCCCGCGCGATCCGATCGGCCACCGGGGCGACGTCGCGGAGCGCGACTTCCCGAACCCGGCGGCGGACCACCGCGACCTCGCCGGGCGACACGAGGTCGTGGTACAGGGTGTCGGCGATCCGCAGTGGCTGGTCGGGCACGTTCGTCGGACGACGACACCGCGGCGATGTCGATGACAGTCAGGGAATCTCCCGATCAGACCGGTGCGTCGGCCACGGCACGCGACCTCTCGATCTCGTCGGGCACCAGTTCGACGACCGCCTCGACCTCCGGCGCGGGTGCACCCGGCCCGAAGTCGGCGAACGCCGTGATGTGCTCGTCGAGCGGAAGCGGATTGGGGGTGCCGTAGGTGAAGTAGGTCTCCCACGGCAGCTTCGCGCCGCCGACGGCCAGACCGGTGTCGATGTCGGACATCTGCCAGGTCTTCGTCTCGGCCGACGGATCGAGATGCAGATATCCGGACTCGCCGAACAACTCGATGCGGTTGCCACCCGGTTCGAACACGTAGAGGAACTGCCCCTGGGTGATCCCGTGCCGGTCCGGACCGGCTTCGATGCGGATGTCGTACTCGCGGAACATCTCCACGGCGTCGATGTTGTGCTGACCCGTGCCGTAGTAGAAGGCGAGGTGATGCAGTTTGCCGCGCCCGCCGGTCATGTCGCGCATGCAGGCGACCTCGTGGCCGAGGATGTTCGAGCTCATCCAGGCGCCGATCTCGACGTCACCGTCGACAACGCGCTCGGTGGTTCGGAACCCGAGGTGGCGTTCGAACTCGGTCTTGAGCGCGGTGACGTCCGAGGCCATCAGGTTGAGGTGGTCGATGCGCTTGACCGGAATCCCCTGCAACGGCTTCTTCGACGGCCGGGTGAGGATCTTGCTCTGCAGTTCCGGTGGCGCGACGTAGGTCTCGGCTTCCCACACCAGCGCGAAGTCGTGACCGTCGGCGGTCTTGTACGCGAGCGTCTTGCCGTAGCCGAACTCGTCCTCGTGCCACGAGGTCTCGATGTTCGCGCCCTGCAGCGAGGCGGCACGGCGTTCGAGCGCCTCGGGGGAGCTGGTCCGCATGCCGGCATGGCCCATCCCGGGTTCGGCGGACTCGGTGATCTTCAGACTCCAGGGGTAGGGGTCCTCGTAGGCCCGCAGGTAGACGGACTGGCCTTCGCGCCGGGTGACGTACATGCCCAGGAATCGGGTGAAGAAGTCGAGGGTCTCCTGCGGCTTCGGGGTCAACAGTTCGGCACGGGCGAGGTGCGCGACATCGAAGCGTGCGGCGTTCTCGGTCATCGTTTCTCCTGTGGATCGGGCGCCACCGGATCTCGGTGGCTGCTGGCTGATGAGCCTCAGCATGGCGACGAGATGTGACTGCCGTCACCGCCATTCGGGATATCCGAACAACGGTGTCGCCGATGCGCTCCGCGTTCGGACTGCCCGTGCCTTGGCCCCGGAGACGGCAACCGCTCCTTAGGTTCGGTGTCGAGCACGCCGACGGCAACCGAGACCGAACGTGCGCACGAGCAGAGGAGACATGCGATGAGCCGGTTGACCGCCGCCATTGTGGGATCGGGCAACATCGGGACGGACCTGATGTACAAACTGCTGCGGTCCGAGTACGTAGAACCGGTCCACATGGTCGGGATCGATTCCGCCAGTGAGGGTTTGCGCCGGGCGCGCGAGGAAGGACTCGAGGCGTCGGCCGAGGGCGTGGACTGGTTGCTACGGCAGTCCTCGCCCCCCGACCTCGTCTTCGAGGCCACCTCCGCCAAGGTCCACGCCGCCGTCGCGCCCCGCTACGCCGACGCGGGGATCACCGCGATCGATCTGACGCCCGCCTCGGTCGGCCCTTACGTCGTCCCCGCGGTCAACCTCCGCGAACACGTGAACGCGCCCAACGTGAACATGGTGAGCTGCGCCGGGCAAGCCACCATCCCGATCCTCCACGCGATCAACCAGGCCGCCGACGCCGCCTACGGAGAGATCGTCGCGGCCATCGCGTCGGCGAGTGCGGGTCCGGGAACGCGGCAGAATCTGAGCGAGTTCAGCGAGAAGACGGGGCGCGCCCTGGCGCAGGTCGCGGGAGCGGACCGGGCCAAGGCGATCTCGGTGATCAACCCGGCCGAACCGCCGATGAACATGCGCGACACGGTGTATGCGAAAGTGCGCAACCCTGATCCCGTGGCCATCGAACGCGCCGTGGTCGACATGGTCGCCGAGGTCCAGCGCTACGTCCCCGGTTACACCCTCAAGCTCGTCGACACCGATGGCGATCTGGTGACCGTGATGCTCGAGGTCGTCGGCGCCGGCGACTTCTTACCCACGTACGCAGGCAATCTCGACATCATCACCGCGGCCGCCGTGCAGGTCGCCGAGGTGATGGCGCAGGAGAGGGCCGCGACAGCGACACTTCAGACAGGAGCACTGCGATGACCAGCCAGTCCCCGGCCCGCGGGCCACGATCGGTCACCCTCGTCGACACGACGCTGCGTGACGGGATGTCGAGTGTCTCGCACCGGTTCACCACCCGCGACGTCGCCGCCATCGCGGCCGGCCTCGACCGGGCCGGCGTCCCGACAATCGAAGTGGCACACGGCATCGGTCTCGGTGCGTCGTCGGTCCAGTACGGCTTCGCCGCGGCCACCGACCCCGAGTACGTGCGCGCCGCCGTCGACGCGGTCGACAACGCCGACATCGCGGCCCTCTACGTACCGGGCATCGCGACGCTGAACGAACTGCAGGCGGCGGTGGACGCCGGCATCTCGACCGTCCGCGTCGCCGTCCACTGCACCGAAGCCGATTGCGGGCAGCAGCCTGTCGAATGGGCGAAGGAGAACGGTCTCACCGTGATGACCTTTCTCATGATGAGCCACAAACTCGAACCCGACGCACTCGCCGAGCAGGCGGCCAAGCTCGACTCCTACGGCGCCGACGTCGTGTACGTCGTCGACTCCGCAGGTGCGCTCGTCCCGCGGCAGGCCGGCGAGCGGGTCGCGGCACTGCGCGAGGCGATCTCCGCGGACATCGGTTTCCATGCCCACAACAACCTCGGTGTCGGGATCGCCAACGCGCTCACCGCCGCCGAGAACGGCGCCACCTACATCGACGGCTCGCTCCGAGGGCTCGGCGCGAGCGCGGGCAACGCCCAGACCGAAGTCCTCGCCGGCGCATTCGAACGCGCCGGCTGGGACACCGGCGTCGAGCTGTTCCCGCTCATCGACACCGCCGAGAACGTCGTGGCCCCACTGATGACCGAGCCGCAGATCGTCGACGAGACCGCTCTCGTACTGGGATACGCCGGGGTGTACTCGACGTTCTTCCACCCCACCAAGCGCGCTGCGAAGAAGTTCGGGGTCCCGGCCCGGGACATCCTGCTCGAACTCGGCCGGCGCGGGGTGATCGGCGGCCAGGAAGACATGATCATCGATGTGGCCTCGGAACTCGCGGGCCGCACGTACGAGACGCCCGTCGCGGCAGAGGTGTGACGCAATGACTCTTTCCAGCCATCTGACAAGCACCGATCAGAACGGTACCGCCGAGGTCCGCCACCTCATCGGGGATGAGTGGCGCACAGCTTCGGACGGTGCGACGTTCGAGTCGCGCGACCCGCATGACGGCACGTTGCTCGCGCGGGTGGCGCGCGGCACCGCCGACGACGGTCTCGCTGCGATCGACTCTGCCCGAGCAGCTTTCGACGACGGGCCGTGGCCGCAGATGTCACCCAAGGAACGCGCGGCGATCCTGCATGCGGTCGCCGACGCCGTCGACGAGCACCGAGAGGAGCTGGCACAGCTCGAAACCCGTGACGGCGGCAAGACGATCACGCAGTCGCTGCACGCCGAGATCCCGCGGGTGGCCCACAACCTGCGCTTCTTCGCCGATTACGTCTCGATGGCCGCGAACGAGGCCTACCCGGACGGCGATCTGCTCTCCTACGTCCTCTACCCGCCCGCCGGGGTCGTGTCCGCGATCAGTCCGTGGAACGCGCCGCTGATGCTGGCGACATGGAAGATCGCGCCCGCACTTGCCTTCGGCAACACCGTGGTACTCAAACCGGCACCGCAGACACCGTTGACCGCCAACCGTTTCGCGCAGATCGCGCTCGAGGCGGGTCTGCCGCCCGGGGTGCTCAACGTCGTCCACGGCTTCGGTGGTGAGGCCGTCGCCGGACCGCTGACCTCCGATCCGCGCGTCGACCGCATCACCTTCACCGGATCGAGTGCCACGGGCGTGAAGATCCTGCAGGCGGCCGCCGCGAACCACACGCCTGTCTCGGCCGAGATGGGTGGCAAGTCGGCCAACATCGTGTTCGCCGACGCCGATCTCGATGTGGCCGTGCCGATGTCCCTTCGGGCCATCTTCGGCGGCAACGGGCAGGTCTGCCTGTCGGGTTCGCGACTGCTGGTGCAGAACTCGATCCGCGAGCAGTTCGTCGAGCGCTTCGTCGAGGAGGCGCGGAAGCTCGTGGTCGGGGACCCGAAGGACCCGACGACGTTCATGGGGCCGCTCATCGAGCAGCGTCACCTCGACAAGGTGCACAGCTACGTCGAACTCGCGCAGGATGAAGGCGGCAAGATCATCACCGGCGGCGAACGACTCACCGACCCCGATCGGGCGGGCGGCTTCTACTATCCGCCGACCGTCATCACCGGCCTGACCAATGACTCCCGCACGGCACGTGAGGAGATCTTCGGTCCCGTCGAGACGGTTCTGGGCTTCGACACCGAAGAGGAGGCGCTGCGCATCACCAATGACTCCCCCTACGGTCTCGCCGGAATCCTGTTCACGCAGAACCTCGATCGGGCTCATCGGATGGCCGCGCGCTGGAAGGCCGGCACGGTCTGGATCAACACCTTCTTCGAACGCGATCTCCGGCTGCCCTTCGGCGGTGAGGGCATCAGCGGCCTGGGCCGTGAGGGTGGCCAGTACTCACGCGAGTTCTTCACCGAACCCCGTGCGGTGACCCTGCGCATCCGGAAGTAGGACCCGTGTCCACAACCGAGACATGTGTGGTCGTCGGCGCGACCGGCGCGATGGGGACCGTGTTCACACGACGCCTGGTGGCACGCGGGATGCGGGTTCTCGCGGTGGGGCGCCGTGCCGAGGAACTCGAACAGCTCGCGGCAACAGACGAACTGATCATCCCGTGCGCGGCCGACATCGCCGAGGACTGGTCCGTGGACGCGATCCGATCCTGCCTCGACGGGCCCGTACGACTCGCGGTGTTCGCGGCCGGTCTCCCGGTGCGCGGCTCCGCGGACGCGATCGAGCCATCGCTGCTGGCCACCGCGGCCAACATCAAGGTGGCCGGCACCGTCCGGTTGCTGCGAGCAGTCCGCGACCATCTCGCCGACGGCTCGCGGTTCGTAGCGGTCGCGGGTTCACTCGGACTCGAACCGGGGCCCCTCGACGCGGGACCGGGTACCGCCAATGCCGCGTTGTTCAATCTGATGCGACAGATCTCGGCACTCTACGGACCCCGGGGTGTCACCGTGCACACCATCGCGCCCGGGCCCATCGACACCCCTCGGCTCCGCGCCTTCGTCGACACCGAATCGCGTGAGACCGGGGCCGCGCCGCAGGAGATCTGGGACAGGTACACGGCCAAGACCTCGCTGGGTCGCCTGCCCACACTGGACGAGATCGCCTGGCTCGTCGAGATGTTGCTCGAGCCCCAGGCCGCCGTGCTGCACGGCAGCGTCCTCAACGCCGACGGCGGAACTCGCCACGGCATCCAGTAGCCCGGTCCGAAACGGACGCGGGCACTTCCCGAACGGAGCCAACATGCCGGTTGCACACTTCCACATCCCCGTCGGCAGCGCGTCCACCGAGCAGCGCGCCGCTCTGCTGACCGCCGCGAGTGCGGCCTACTCCCGCATCCTCGACTCACCGATCGAGCGGGTACGCGCCTTCGTCGTGCAGTACGACCCGACCGACCTCGCCGTCGGCGGACAGCTCGTCGCCGACGGCGGGTCGGCAGCCCCCTATTTCACCGCCATCGTGCTCGCAGGCCGTCCGCCGCAGCAACGTTCGGAACTTCTGGCCGCGTTCACCGACCTCGTCGTCGAGCACCTGGACGTTGAACGCTCGGGCGTCCGTGGACAGATTGTCGAGGTGGCGCCGGAGAACTGGGGCATCGCCGGCCAGCCGGCGAGTGATGTCCGGGCGTCGGAGATCGCACTCCGCGCGGCTCGCTGAGCCCGACACATCCACCCTGTGGAGTTGTCAAAGGTCGTGTGGCGCCGGAGTCGACGCCGGAGAGTCTGGGCGCGGTGGTTCTAGGGTTGGCGAC
Source organism: Gordonia sp. BP-119 (assembly GCF_016924115.1). NCBI lineage: Bacteria > Bacillati > Actinomycetota > Actinomycetes > Mycobacteriales > Gordoniaceae > Gordonia > Gordonia sp. BP-119. The sequence continues at coordinate 80,276 of NZ_JAFFZF010000008.1, read as the reverse complement.
TACACGAGGGCGTCGTCGAGTCGCATGGTGCGGCGGTTGTAGGCAGGCCGGGGTAACCGTCGGGGGTCGATGTCGGCCGGCGGGATCAGCCACGGATGCCGATCAGGACCCATCACCACCTCCCAGCCATGGTGATGACCTGGGTATGGCAGCGCTGACACAGCAAGCACCCGTTGTCCAGATCAGTCGGACCACCATCAGCCCTATGGACGAGATGGTGGACCTGCGTATACGCCGCGGGGGCAACGCATTTCACACAGCACATAACGCGAACGATGATCGCTCGACGTAAGTGGTGTGGGAACAGCCGATTCGTGGTGCCCTTCCGCAACGGCACGCCCTCGGTGTCGAGCACGATCTCGGCCACCCCACCGTCGCAGGACAGTCGTCGTGCCGTCGACGCCGTGACCGCACCGACCCACGGCAACCGCGCCGGATCGGTGTTGTCGGCCGGGATGGTCACCAGCACCTGGGTGCGAAGCGCGCCAGCGGTGGTCATCGCCGCACCGACCGCCGCCTGATCCGGCAATAGTTCCAAACCGTCGGCGCGGCGTTCTCCGACACTGCGACGATCCTCGGCGCCGTCGGGTTCCGGCCGCGGGCAGGATCGTTCGTCGATCATCGACAGGAACTTCTCCCCGATCACCGCGGTCACGTCCGCGGCGATCGCGACTCTGCCCTGCTCGGTCACCCGCATGTGCACCGTGTTCAACGACGCATCATCAGCGGGCAACACTCTCGGGATCGACGTCGGCTACCCGGACGGCCAGGGAGCAGAGCTGACACGCCCCGTGACCAACAGACTTCAACTCGACTCCTAGACTTCAATCGAAGTCCATCGGTCGAGTTGAAGTCTGCCGGTCACCGGCCGGACTGCAGGTATAGCGGCCTTTTCGAATCAGGGACCAGTGTCTTGCAGTTCCCGTGGACAGTAGCGAGCAGCTCCTCCCGCGCCTCACGATTCCGTGTTCGCCGCCTGACGTTCGGCAACGGTGACGTCGCCCGCCGACCAGTGGGTGGTCGGGACCTCGCGGACGCATACTCGGATGTTCGCGATCGGCGCGCCGATCGCACGGTGGGCGGCCGCCGTCAGTTCGCGCATCAGCGCGCGTACCTCGTCGGGTGAACGCCCCTGGGCGATGGTCACATCGATGAACGGCATCTCACCCTCCCGCGATCGTGATCGAGCCGAGCGTGGTGAAGTGTGCCGCGACCCGGCTACCCGGCTCGACCGGCACAGCGTCCGTCATGCCGCCGGTGAGGACGACCCACCCTGCCTCCAGGGTGACGCCCCGCGCGCCGAAGGTGTTGGCCGCGAACGCCAGTGCCTCGGCAGGATGTCCGAGCACCGCCGAGCCCGTCGCGGTGGCGACGATGTCGCCATCGATCTCCAGAAGGCACGCCTCGAGTCCGAAGTCCACGTTCGCGACATCTCGGATGACCGGACCCGTCACGTAGACGCCGGAGGAGTTGTTGTCGGCCACCGCATCCGCGAGGGTGAACTTGAACCCCGAGTAGCGACTGTCGATGATCTCGATCGCGGCCATCGCATGGTCGACCGCGGCGAGTGCTGTGGCCGCGGTGACACCGGGACCGGTGAGGGGCCGCCCGAGCACGAAAGCGATCTCCGGCTCGGCGCGCGGATGGATGAGTCGCTCACGCGGAACCGGCAGACCGGCGGGCAGCACCATCGCGTCGGTGAGCCAGGCGACCGACGGTTCGTCGACGCCCATCTGTTTCTGCTTGGCCCGCGAGGTCAGGCCCAGCTTGATCCCGGTCACGGTCTCTCCGCGCGAGCGCCGATCGGCGAGCGCGATGTCCTGAGCGGCATAGGCTACGTCGAGTGTCAGGCCCGGCCACTCGTGGTGGATCGAGGTCCGCGCCGTCCGCGAGTGTTCGGCGGCGAGCAGCGTGCCGGCGACACGAACCGCACTCCAATCGTCGATTCCATTGTCTGTCACATCTTCTCCTGATGGTTCGAGGACACGAGCACTCACGCGCCGGCCAGCACCGCGGTGACGCTGCCGAGTCCGGCGATGGTGGCGACCACGGTGTCCCCCGGCGCGACCGGCACGGCCGCGGTCATCGAACCGGGCAGGACCACGTGGCCTGGTTCGAGGGTGACACCCAGCGGCCCGACCGTGTTCGCCAGCCAGACCAGCGCGTTGATCGGGGATCCCAGCACCGCACCACCGGCGCCGGTGTCGACGAGTTCGCCGTTCACATGCAGGTTGCAGCCGGCCATCCGCAGGTCGACGTCGACGAGCGGCACCGGCCGTCCGCCCAGGATCACCCCGCCCGACGACGCATTGTCGGCGATGGTGTCGAAGATGCCGATCTGCCAGTCGCGGATGCGCGAGTCCACGATCTCGAGTGCGGGGAGCACGAAGTCGACGGCCGCGGTGGCCTCTGCGACCGTGACCCCCGGCCCGCGAAGCGGTTTGGCGAGGACGAAGGCGACCTCTGGCTCGATGCGCGGCTGGATGAAGGTGCCCGCCGGGATCGGGGCGTTCTCGAGATGGAACATGCTCGCCGTGAGGTGCCCGAAGTCCGGCTGGTCGACACCCATCTGCCGTTGGATGGCACGGGAGGCCAGCCCCACCTTGTGCCCTTTCACCACGTCACCCTGCTTCTCCCAGTCCTGGACCTGGGCGAGGGCGATCTCATAGGCGGTCGACAGTGGATGGTCCGCGAACCGCGCGGCCAGGGGTTCGATCGGGGCGTGGTCTCGATAGGCGTCGAGCAGCGCATCGGCGGCGTCGCGCACGAGGTCGGCATGGTCGGTCATGGAAGGCACGATCTTTCTGGGCTGAGGAACGGCGATCGCGGGGTCATCCCGCCACCGCGTGCAGGACGGAGACCTCGCGCTCGGGCAGCCGGATGGGCGTGGACTCGTCGCCGGACGAGGTGCTCAGCGCGCGGGACGCGTCGGCGGCGGCCGCGATGACCGCACGCCGGAATTCGTGTTGTGCCGGGACGAATCTGGTCGCGGGCGCGGTGATCGACATCGCCGCCACGACCACCCCCATCTCGTCGCGGATCGGAGCCGCGACGCAGTGCACGTCGGGAACGGCTTCGGCCAGGTCGAAGGCGCAACCCCGGCGCAGCACACCCTTCAGTTCGGCCGCCAGTTCGTCTGGGTCCGTGACGGTCGACGACGTGTACCGCCGGAGCTGCTTGTCGGTCACGTTGCGGGCCAGCTGAGCCGGGTCGCAGTGCGCGAGGAGTACTTTGCCGACCGCGCTGCAGTGCGCGTCGAGTTGGGCGCCGATCCGGGCGCCGGATACGTTGATGACGTGATTGCCGAGCACCTTGTCGACGTATATCACCCGGTAGCGTTCCATGACCGCGAGATGGGTTGTCTCGCCGAACTTCTCCGACAGCGCCTGCAAAGCCGTTGCGGCACAGGATTTGACGTCGACCGTGCCCTGCAACGCCTGGTTCAGCTCGACGACCCGCCAGCCGATGCGATAGCGGCCGCGGGCGCGGCACTGGAGCAGGCCGATGTCGACCAGTGAGGCCAGCAGCGCGTGCGCGCTCGACCGGGGGACGCCGAGCTCACCCGCGACCTCCGAAACACCCCACTCCGGACGTTCGACGGTGAACAGATCCAGGACCGGGCCGATCTTCTGGACGGTCTGCAGCGCGGCCATCTCAGGGACCCACCATCGACTCGTCGCTGAACAGCATGGTCGCCCCACCGGTGGCGAAGTTGGCGACATCGCCGGCCGCGGCCTGCCCCTCAGGCGATCCGAGGGCCTGGGCAAGGGCGTCTTTCGAGTCGAAGTACAGCTCGGCCACAGAGTACGAGGCGGGCTCGGTGCCGTCGAGGGAGTCGCACTTGCCCGCGGCGAACCGGCGCAGTCCGGGGATACGGCGGACCAGTTCAGCATGCTCGTTCTCGTAGTGCCGGTCGAAGGCCTCCGGGTCGAGCGGATGTCCGTAGATCACGGTGAGTCGGTACATGACTTGCCTTTCGGATCGATCGAGATGTCACGATGCCGCGGTGGTCGCCACGGGGGCCGCCACGGTGAATTCCTCTCGGAAGATGAGACGGGGCGCCATCCGGCGACGTTTCAGCGCCCGGACGCCGGCCTCGATCATGGCCGGCGGGCCACAGAGATAGGCGCTCAGCCCTTTACAGCTCCGGAAGTCCTCGACGACGACGTCGGTGACCATCCCGGTGGCGCCGTCCCACTGCTCCTCGCTGAGGACCGGCCGGTAGTGGAAGTTGCTGTACCCGGCCTCGAGTTCGCGGAAGAACTCGACGTCGTAGAGGTCGTCGCGTCGTCGGCCACCGTGGTACAGGTACAGCTCGGGTACCAGGCCGTGGTCCAGCACGTGGCGGGCGATGGACTTCAGGGGGGCGAGTCCGGTACCGCCGCCGATGAGGATCGCCGGCTCGGCCTGCTCGCGGACGAGGTGGAACTGGCCGAGCGGTCCGCGGAGTTCTACCCGCTCCCCCACCGTCAGCGAACCGAAGATCCAACCCTCCGTTGCTCTTCCACCGACGGTGCGCTTGACGTGGAACTCCAGGAGCTTCGACTCCGACGGCGGGTTGGCCATCGAGTACTGGCGCCCCACACCGGTACCGGGAATCACCAGCTCCGCATACTGGCCGGCGTTGAACGACATCGGCTCGTCCAGTTCGACGACGAGTCGGCGCGTATCGGTGGCGATGTCGTCCAGGACGACGACGGTGCCGTCGTGATCGCGCAGGGGATGTCGGGGCGTTCCATCGTCGACCGCGGCGCCCAGCGGTTCGACGACCAGGTCCGAGCACGGGGTGGCCATGCAACCCAGCGCCAGCCCGGCACACCGTTCGGCAGGTGTCAGCGTGTAGTCGGGTGAGTCATTGTGCGCCACTTCGCCGTCGAGTACTCGGAGCTTGCAGGTACCGCAGGTCCCCTGCGTGCAGGAGTGCGGCAGCCATTCCCCCGCGCGCAGAACCGCATCGAGAACCGATTGATCGGCGGCGACCTCGAGCGGCGTGTCCGAACCCTGGACACGAACACGATGTGTGGTGGTCACGCCTCAGACCTCCCACTGGATGTGGAGCTCCTTGGGGCCACGGAAGCCCCAGCCCCAGAAGTTGACCTCGTGGTCGGTGTCGCGCTCGATGTTGGGGATCGTCTCCAGGAGTTCCTCGAGCGCGATCCTGATCACGTTGTTGGCGAAGTAGGTTCCCGCACAGGCATGGACACCGCCGCCGAAGGTCATGTTCGGGATCACCGCGCGGTCGAGGTCGTAGGCGGTCGGGGCGTCGTAGGCGTTCTCGTCCTGATTCGCCGAACCGTAGGAGAGCATCACCAAGGAGTTCTGCGGGATCGTCACCCCGCCGACCACGACCTCGTCGGTGGCGATCTTTACGGCCGCCGACCAGATCGGCGCGACCCACCGCATACCCTCACCGACCGCCCTGGGGATGAGGCCGGGATCGTCGACGACCCGCTCGAGCTGTTCCGGCCGGCTGAACAGACCGGCGAGTGTGGTCGCCATCGCATGTCCCGGCTCCTGCATCGCCCCGAGAAGGAACACATACAGGTTGGGGTAGATGACGTCGCGGCTGCGCGTCTGGCCTTCCGGCATCCCGTCGTGGAGCCAGTGCGAGATCGCGCTGTGATCCGGGTTGACGATCCACTCGTCGATCTTGGGGTCGACGTGCGCGATGATCTCGGCCTTCGCCTCGTCCCCCGGGACGAAGCCGTCGGGATTGGCGAACTCGCCGTCGGGCGTCATCGCGGAGTTGGTGAACGAGCCGCTGAGCTTGTGGAACCACTCCCGCAGTTTGTCCGTGCTCACATCTCCGAGGCCCAGCAGGTCGCCGAGGGCACGGACACTGACCGGTTCGCAGTACTCGGCGACGATGTCGGCCGAACCGTTGTCCTCGATCCGCTCCAGCAGTTCGCGTGCGAACGGACGCACCAGATCGTCGATGTAGTCGTCGACAGCCGACGGTTGCAGATGCGGCTCGACCATGTCGCGCAGGTCGCGATGCTCGGGGCCGTTCGAGTTGAGCAGCGCACCGTGGCCGAACGTGCGTCCGCCGGCCGGGGAGATCACCGCAGGCCAGGTGTCCGAGTCCTTCGCGATCTGCATGCAGAGTTCGCGGGTCGAGACGATGTACATCCCGAGTGACGGCACGAACGCCACCGGCGCCTCCTTTCGGAGCCGCTCGTAGAAGGGGTACGGATCGGCCTCCAGCTCGGCCATCGTGATCTCTTCGACGAACTTCGGGGTGACCTCGTGGGAGGGCTGTACTGCGGTCATGTGACTCTCCGTTGTCGTTCCGGATATCTGTTGTCTGGGGCCGGCTCGTTCGGTCATGCCGCCGGCCACGTCGGCGATGTCTTGTGATCTGGAACACTATGGGTGGAGGTGGTGGGAGAGAATGACTGCGAATGCACCGATGGATGACTCCGCGCGCACCGCCGGATCCGTGGAACTGAGCACCCGCGAGCTTGCGAGTGCCGAGGGCCGGGTGCGGTGGGCCGAGGCCCTCGACGCCACCTTCTGCGAGATGGACATCGACTGGCCCCAGGACCGACGCCCGTTCACCGCACAGATCGTCGCCCGACCCGTCGGCGCCCTGTCGGTCAGCGTGGTCCGCGCCGATCCGCACACCGTCGTGCGCACGCCGGCGATGATCGAATCCGATCCGGCCGACGACTATCTGCTGTGCCTCATCACCCAGGGGGCCGCGACGATCTCACAGGGTGAGCGCACCGGATTGCTGGAACACGGCGCCTTCGGGATCATCGACGCCACTGCACCTTTCGTCGTCAGTGGCGCAACCGAGTTCGAGCAGATCGTCGTGCGCGCCCCGCGGGAACAGCTCATCGCGCGGGCAACCCACGACGTCGTCGACGACGCGACGGGCCGGGCCATCGCGGTCGACTCGGGCATCGGACGGCTGGTGTCGAACTTCCTGGTCGATGTCGCGGCCCAGGTCCAGGGCATCTCCGTGCCGTCGTCGAGCACGGTGGCGAGCGCGGTCCTCGACATGGTCGCCGGCGCGATGACCGAGCAGGTCTCACCCCGCACCGCGACCGACCGGATACACGCCGCCGACCTCCGCGCGGTCCAGAACGCGATGGCCGATCACATCCACGATCCCGACCACACCATCGCACTGGTGGCCGCAGAGCTCGGGATGTCGGTGCGCTACGTCCACAAGCTGTTCAGCACGACCGGCACCACACCTCGGGCGTGGCTCTACGCCCGGCGGCTCGACCGGGCCCGTAACCTGCTCGTCCAGAGCGATCTGGGCGTCGCCGACATCTGCGCACAGGTCGGGTTCCGCGACCCGTCGCACTTCAGTCGTGCGTTCAGCCGGACCTTCGGGGTCAGCCCGTCCCGGTACCGGACCATCGCGCCCTGAGCGGCGCCCTCCCTAGGATGGTCGGTACGCGACCGCAGGAAGGGCCCATGACGACCAGCGACATCGACCGCAGTGCTCGATTCACCCGTTCCGAGTCCATCCACATCGACGCCACGCCGCAGCAGGTCTGGGATCTGGTGACCGACATCGCTCGCACCGGCGAGTGGAGCCCGATCTGCAAGGCGTGCTGGTGGAAGGAGCCCGCGACCGGACCGGAGGTGGGCGCGTGGTTCTTCGGCCGCAACGAGACACCCGAGCGGGTGTGGGAGACCCAGTCGCGGGTGGTCGCCGCACAGGAGCCCATCGAGTTCGCCTGGATGGTCAACGGCGACGCCGTGCGGTGGTCGTACACGATCGAACCCGACGACGACGGGACGACGCTGACCGAATCGTGGGCCGTGCAGCCGGCCGGGTTCGAGCTGTTCGCGCAGCGGTTCGGGGACGACGCCGACGCCCAACTCGAGCAGCGCCGCGACGCCGCGTTGTCGGGGATCCCGGTCACCCTCGCGGCGATCAAGGAGATCGTCGAACGCGTCTCTGCTCCCTGATCCGGAAGAACGACCTGGCCCCGCTCCCTGAGGAGCGAGCTTGCGAGCGTCACGAAGGGTCCCGCAAGGCGTCTCACCAGGCCCTTCGAGGCTCGTCGCTTGCGCTCCTCGCACCTCAGGGAGCAGTAGTTGGGCTCGCTCCTAGCACAAACAGGCTCTTTCGGATCAAGGAGCGCAGGCTCTACGAGCTGGCCACCTGCGAGTCCTGCCGACCCCACGCCGGCGACTTCTCGATCGCGCCGATGATCTGGGGCCGGAGCTCGTCGGCCTGGATGACCGCGTCGACCGAACCGACCTCGACGGCGCGTCGGATGCTGTGCACCGCGTCGAACTCCGCGGCGATCTCGCTGATCTTCTCCGCGCGCACCGACTGACGCAGATCGGCCAGCTCGGCGTTGAGCCGTGAGCGGTCGGGGCCGGTGGCCTGTGCGGTCTCCGCCTCGAGTTCGCGCACCCGTGCGTCGGCACTGACCCGCTTGGCCACGTCGCCGGCGAAGACCACCGCCGCCGCGGGGGCACCGCCGAGCACCGACGCGAACGACCCGTCGATCGCGAGCACGGTCATGTTGGGGTTCAACGCCTTCGAGAACACCACGAATGCACCACCGTGGTAGCGCGAGATCACGCAGAACACGATGGGGCCCTCGAAGTTCACGATGGCCCGCCCGATCTCCGCGCCGTACTCCAGCTGGAGCTTGCGCAACGACTCCGGCGATCCGTCGAACCCGGACAGGTTGGCCAGCACCACGAGCGGTCGGTTTCCGCTGGCCACGTTGATCGCGCGCGCCGCCTTCTTCGACGACTGCGGGAACAGCGTGCCGGCCGTGTAGGTGTCGGGACCGTCCGTGGGGGTGTATCCCCGGCGCGGCACCTCCCTCGACTCGATACCCAACAGGCACACCGGGATTCCGCCCATGTGCAGATCGCACACGACCGCGGTCTCCGCGTCGGCCATCCCCGCCCAGCGCTCCAGCACCGGGTGGTCCTGGTCGGCGACGGCGCGGATCACCGTGCGGATGTCGAAGGGCTTCTTGCGGTCCGGGTTGGTGGCCGCCGAGAAGATCTGTCCGACCGTGGTGAAGTCGCTGCCCGCCAGGACGTGCGGGTAGTCGGAGATGTCGCGGTCCACCGGGTCGCTCGTGATCGCGCGACGCGGGGTCTGCTCGCCCGACGCCACGTAGGTGTGCTCGTAGTGAGCCATCAGAAGATCCCGTGCGGCACCGAGATTCGGCGCCCAGTACTGCGCCTGACCGTTGGGGCCCATGACGCGGTCGTAACCGCCGATGCCGAAGTTGTCCTCCGCCGACACACCGCCGGAGAAGTCCAGCGACTGCTTGCCGGTGAGCACCATGGCCGACTCCGGTGTCATCACGAGGATGCCCTTGGTGTGCATGAGCATCGTCGCCTCGGCGTTCCAGTACGGCTGCCCGCCCACGTTGATCCCCGCCACGACGATGTTGATCTCACCGCCGGCCTGCGTGAACTCGACGATGCGCTTCAGCGCCCGGGCGATCCAGTCCATGTTCTCCGTGCCGGAATCCATGGAGATCCGCGCGCCTGAGGAGAGTGCGTACCACTCGAGCGGGACCTGCATCTGCTCGGCGAGGTCGAGCGCCGCGACCAGCCGGCTGCACTCCGGTTCCGCCAGTGCGCCCAGCGATTTCGTCGGGTCGCCGAGCAGGACCACGCGGGTGACACCGCGCGGGTACTTCTCGGTCGGGGTGGTGACCACACCGGCGACGATCGCCGCGGAGTTGCGACCCTTGGCCCGGTCGACCGGCACCAGACGCTGCTCGGCGTCGAGGTCGTACTCGGTGAAATCGCCCAGGATGGCGGCCAATTCGTACGGATAGACGGTGTTGCGCTTCGCTGCCCGCAGCACCTTCTGGCGGTACTCGTCGACCGGTTCGATCGGCTCGTCGGTCGGGTCGACTACCCGGACGTCGAACCCGCCGGTCGGGTTGACCGAGAAATGGACCGACACCTTGCTCAGCTCGCCGGTGTCGCGGTCGCGGCGACGCGCGATGAGCTGGACCTCTTCGAGCCCCACTCCCTGTGTCGTGCCGCGGATGTGGTCGGCGATCGCGTCGAGGACGTCGGCGTCGACGTCGATCGGCGGCCACACGTACATGATGATCCGGTTGGCGCTGGACAGGTTGGTGGAACCGCGCTGCGCGCGCCGGATCGAGTCGACGCACGACGCGAGCGCCGCCTCGGCGGTCGGCAGCGTCAGCAGGCGGCCGTCCTGGTCGCGCAGTGCGGTCAGGTCGCGGACCTGAGCGAAGGCGACGAGACGGCGATCCGACGCGTTCTCCCGTGCGACACAACGGAAGAGGTAGACCTCTTCGTCGTCCGACGACGGCAGTCGGGTGAGGTCGAACTTGCGGAGCCGTTCCATCTGCATGCGCTGCGCGATGTAGGGGTGCAGTCCGCGGATCAGGCGTTCCTCGGCCATACCGGTCGCCGACGGCCGGAAGGTCACGTGGTGATGCATCCGCGCATCGGCACTGCCGGCGACCGTGATGGTGACGCGGTGCACCTGCGGCGGAAGCGAACTGGTGGCGACGATGTCGTGCAGTGTCCCGGCGAGCACGTCGAAGTCGTCGGGTTGCTGCTCCCACGCCAGGTAGATGTCGGCATCGACCGCGGCGGTGTCGCGGGCGAGTTCGGCGAGTCCGCCGATCGTCGCCGGCAGGGCGTCGAAACCGACTGCGGCCGAAGCGATGTCACCGGCATCTCGCCGGGCGACCACGAATGTCGCACCGCCGGCCTGCCGGGTCCGGATGTCGGCGAGGCCGCGGTTGCCGTAGTAGCGCCGGGTCAGCACCTCGAGCATCACCGTGTTGTCGGCGTGCCGTTCGATGCGCTGGCCGAGAAGCCGGACGAGCGGTTCGGTGCTGCGCACCATGTCGTCGATGCGGCTGGTGCGGTCGGCGGCGTCGGGGTTCTCGTCGAGGTACTTGAGCTGTTTGCGCACATTGCTGTAGACGCGGGCGCGGTCACGCAGCAGCAGCGGCTGGCCGTACCAGGCGTAGATGACGCCGCGGGCGAGGTCGGCGACGGCCGGGAAGCGGACCTGGGTGGCGGCGACGAGGCGGTCGAGGGCGGTGCCCACCGCGTCGCGCAGTTCGTCGCGCGGGGTCGGCTCGTCGAGCCATTCCAACAGCAGCGAGCTGATCACCGCGGCCGAGTCGTTCGGGTTCTGCAGCGCGAGGAAGATCCGGAACACTGCGGCCTCGAGCTCCGGGGTGCGCTCGAGGTCGGTCACGCCGTAGTGGCTGAGCGCGCGGCTCAGCTGGTCGTGGAACGCCGCGGGCAGCCCGTCGCGTTCGACGTCCAGACTCTGCAGGTAGGTGTGGAAGTTCTCGCGTGCGCTGTGCACGTGCTCGACACCGACGTCATGACTCGACGGCCGGTTCTGGCTCAGCTCGGCCAGGTCGGCGAACACCGTCACCAGTTCGAGCTCGTCGGCCAGCGGACGACGGCCGCTGTCGAACGCGGCGCGCCGGACGGCGAGGTACTCGTCGAGCAGGCGCATCCGGTGGTTCGGGTCGACGTCGAAGCCGAGCAGCTGGCTGCGGAGGTCTTCCTGACTGCGGGTGGTGCGTTCGGTGGGATCGACCTCGAGCTCGGCAGGCAGCTCCAGGTCGACGGCGTCGGCGGCCACCTCCTCGACGGCGTCGTCCTCGTCGTCGGCGAGCGGTTCGAGGCGCATCAGGGTCGCGCCCGTCTCCACCTGGGTGCCGACCGACACCGCGCACTCCTTGACACGTGAGCGCACCGGCGCGCGCAGGACGGTCTCCATCTTCATGCTCTCCAGCACGAGGATGGGGGCGCCCGCGTCGACCTCGTCGCCGGCCTGCAGCGGCGTCGCGACGACGAGCGCCGGCGCGGGCGAGCGCACCACACCGCCCTCGTCGCGGCTGACGCGGTGGGTGACGCCGTCCACGTCGACGAGGTGGATCGGCCCGTGGGTGTCGGTGAGCAGGCGGTAGCGCACCCGGTTGACCACGAGCTGCGCGGCGTGCTCGTCGAAGCGTTCGAGGTCGACATCGGCGGTCCGGATCTCGCCCGGCGCCTCGATGGTCACGCGGAAGCGATGCGCGCCGATGGCCCCGACCCGGACGCGATACGCGACGCCGCGCAGCTTCAGATCGAGCGGACGGCCGCTGTCGTGCTGCACCTGCGGACGACCGCCGGAGGCCGTCGACATCAGCCGCTGCCGCTCGACGAGTTCCTCTTCCTCGTACGCGTCGATGGCGGCGGCGATCAGCGCGATCGCCGAGTGCCGGTTGGCGACGAGGCCGCCCTCGGCACGCACGCGGTCGATCCAGCCGGTGTCCGCGCTCCCGTCGATGACCTGCGGCTGCGCGAGCAGCTCCAGCACGAAGCTCTTGTTGGTCGCGCCGCCGGCGATGATCACGCGGGTCTCGCGCATGGCCCGGCGGAGGCGGCCGAGTGCCTCGTCGCGGTTCCGTCCGTAGGCGATGATCTTGGCGATCATCGAGTCGAAGTCGGCGGGGATGGTGTCGCCTTCGCTGACCCCGGTGTCGACGCGGATGCCCGGCCCGGCGGGCAGCTCGAGCAGGTCGATACGGCCGGGCGCGGGGGCGAAGTCGCGGTCGGGATCCTCGGCGTTGAGGCGGGCTTCGATGGCATGCCCGCGCTCGACCGGGGGCTCACCCTCGAGGCGGCCGCCCGACGCCACGTGCAGCTGGGCACGGACCAGGTCGAAGCCGGTCGTCGCCTCGGTGATGGGGTGTTCCACCTGCAGGCGGGTGTTGACCTCGAGGAACGCGAGCAGGTTCTCGCCCGGGTGGTAGAGGAACTCGACGGTGGCCGCGCCGCGGTATCCCACGGCCACGGCGAGCCGCTCGGCCGACGCCTTGAGCTCGGCGACCCGGTCGGCGGGAAGTACCGGCGACGCGGATTCCTCGATGATCTTCTGGTTGCGTCGCTGAACCGAGCAGTCGCGGACGCCCAGCGCCCACGCGGTGCCCTGGCCGTCGGCGATGACCTGGACCTCCACGTGGCGCGCGCCGGTGACGAGTCGTTCCAGGAACACCACGCCACTACCGAAGGCGCGCTCGGCCTCCTCGCGGGTGCGGGTGTAGGCGTCCCGGAGATCGGCATCGCTGGTGACCTTGCGGATGCCGCGGCCGCCACCGCCGGCGGTGGCCTTCAGCATCAGCGGGTAGCCGATCTGGGCTGCCGCGGCCACGGCCTCGTCGAGAGTGTCCACACCGCCGCGGCTCCACGCCGCCACCGGCACGCCCACTTCCTCGGCGATCAGCTTGGCGCCGATCTTGTCGCCCAGTTTGCGCATCGCCTCGGCCGACGGCCCGACGAAGGTGACGCCGATGCGGTCGCAGAGTTCGGCGAACAGCGGATCCTCGGCCACGAAGCCCCAACCGACCCATGCCGCGTCGGCACCGGTCTCCAGCAGGGCGTGCTCGAGCACCTTCATGTTCAGGTACGGACGCGACGCGGCAGGCCCGAGGTCGTATGCGACGTCCGCCTCACGTACGAACGTGGCATTGCGATCCACGTCGGTGTGCAGCGCGATGACCTCGATGGGTTGCCCGGTCTCTTCCGAGAGGCCCCGAACGGCGTGGATGAGCCGCATCGCGGCCTCACCTCGGTTCACGATGGCGATACGAGAAAACAACACCGGCTCCATTCACGTCGTCGTCGTGCGGTTGAAGGTCCGCAGGTACGGTACAGCGCAGCGGCCCAGCTCAGTGGCGATCCGGGACGCGCGGGGTGGTTCGACGCTGTGATTCTTACGAGTCAAATCGCTACGCGCGAGTACGGCGCGTCGCGAGGTGGGTGAAACCACGCGATCCGGACTTCAGGCGGCCTTTTCGCGCAACCGTCAGGCTTCTCGAAGCACGGGCACCTCGGCGACAGTCGCCGGGAAGAACGGCATCGAACCCGAGTCGGGGTCGACCCGGGCTGCGGTGGCATTACAGAGCGCGTGCTCTGTTAGAGTTTCGTCATGCCTCGTCCTCGCAGGCACGACCTCGAGCAGTTGATGGATGCGGCCGAGGGCTTGGCGGTCCGGGCCGGCCCTGCGGCGGTGACGGTTCGTGCGCTGTCGGAGCTCACCTCGATGTCCAACGGCGCGATCTATCACGCGTTCGGGTCGCGCGCGGGTCTCGTGGGAAGGGTGTGGTTGCGCGCTGCCGAGCAATTCCTCGCCGCTCAGCGCGAAGCGGTCGACGCGGTCCTCACCGGCGGCGACGGCCGCAGTGACTCCGCAGTCGAAGCCGTCGTCGTCGCCGCGGATGCGCCCGCACGGTTCTTGCTCGAAGCTCCTGTGCGGGGTGGCTTCCTACTCACGGTCGATCGCGGAGAACTGCTTGGGTCCGATGACCTTCCCGACGACCTCGCGAGGGAGCTCCGCGGTCTCGACCGGTCGTTGACGTCGTTGTTCGTCGAGTTGTCCCAGGCGGTCTGGCAGCGCGCAGACCGTGACGCCGTGTCCGTCATCAGAGACTGCGTGGTCGAACTTCCGACTGCATTGCTTCTGCGCGGCAGGAGAACCCCCGATGCCGCAACCCGCGAACGCATTGCAACGGCGGTCCGCGCCGTATTGTCCCTCACCCCAACCGAACCATCGCATCAGTCCACTTCTTCGCGAAAGGACCCGTCATGACAGCTTCACTGGACTATCGGGACGACATCGCCATCCTGACCATCGGCGACGACGAGAACCGGTTCTCCCCCGATTGGCTCGACGCCGTCGGTTCACTCCTCAACGACGCCGAGGCGAACGCCAAAGGCCTGATCACCGTGGGCGACGGCAAGTTCTACTCCAATGGTCTGGACCTGGACTGGCTCATCGCCAACGGCGATCGAGCCGACTGGTACGTCGAGGCCGTGCAAACGCTGCTCGCGCGCATCCTCACGTTCTCGCTGCCGACCGTTGCAGCGGTCAACGGTCACGCCTTCGGGGCGGGAGCGATGTTCGCCATCGCTCATGACTTCCGGATCATGCGCGCCGACCGCGGTTACTACTGCTTCCCGGAAGTGGACATCAACATCCCGTTCACCCCCGGGATGGCCGCGCTCATCCAGGCCAAGCTCTCCCCCCGATCTGCGCTCACCGCGATGAGCACCGGCCACCGGTACGGCGCCGCCGAAGCTCTGGACGCCGGCTTGATCGACGGCACTGCGGCCGAGGGGGAGATTGTCGGGGCAGCCCTGGAGACGCTGTCTCCGATTGTCGGCAAGGACCGGGCGACCCTCGGGGCCATCAAGTCGACGATGTTCGAGTCGGTGACGACGGCATTGCGGCATGGCCGAGCTCGATCATGACAGAACGATCCAGGCTGCTGACGTGTCAGGCAACCCCGAAGACCCCGGCCACCGTCGGGTTCGACTGATCAGATCCCGAGATCCGGCGCCTGCCCGTACTCCTCGTCGGTGACCGGTTGCAGCCACTGCACGACATCGTGGTCGTCGTCGCCCTCGTTGATCGCGAGATGGACCATCAGGCGCGTGGGGGCGGCTCCGTGCCAGTGCTCCTCGTCGGCTTCGAAGAGGACGCGATCGCCGGGGCGGATGACCTCGATGGGGCCACCGCGCCGCTGGCACAGGCCGATCCCCTCGGTGACGAAGACCGTCTGGCTGAGCGGGTGCCGGTGCCAGTGCGTCCGCGCCCCCGGCATGAAATGGACGAGGCTTGCCGACACCCGGGACGGCGGTGGCGAGGCGGCCGCCGCATCGATGTAGACGTCGCCGGTGAACCAGTCGCCGGGACCTTTGACGGTGTCGATGGAACTGCGAGTGATCTTCATGCTGAACACCTTTCGTTTGCCGTGAGGGTACCGACCGAGGTCAGACGGTGAGCAGTACCTTGGTCGCGCGGCGCTCGTCCATGGCGCGGTATCCCTCGGCGGCGTCGTCGAGCGGGAGGGCGAGGTCGAAGACCTTGCCGGGATCGATCTCCCGCGTCCAGATGAGGTCGATCAGGTCGGGCAGGAAGCGTCGGACCGGGGCGGGTCCGCCGTGCAGGTGGACGCCGGAGAAGAACAGCTCCAGGCCGGGGAGTTCGACGTCGTGCGAGACGCCGACGTAACCGACGTGGCCGCCCGGCCGGGTCGACCGGATGGCCTGCATCATCGACTCCTGCGTGCCGACGGCTTCGATGACCGAATGCGCACCGAGCCCGTCGGTGAGCTCCTTGATACGTGCCACGCCCTCGTCGCCCCGTTCGGACACGATGTCGGTCGCCCCGAACTCGCGCGCAAGCGCCTGCCGGTCCGCGTGCCTGCTCATCGCGATGATGCGTTCGGCGCCCAGGTGTTTCGCGGCCAGCACACCGAGCAGTCCGACCGCGCCGTCGCCGACGACGGCCACGGTCTTACCCGGACCCACCTCAGCCGCCACGGCACCGAACCAACCGGTGCCGAGCACGTCCGACGCCGCGAGCAGCGACGGGATGAGGTCGGCATCCGGCTGACCGGGTGTTGCCACGAGCGTGCCGTCGGCGTGCGGAATCCGGGCGTATTCGGCCTGCGTACCGAGGGCGCCCATCGGCTCGGCGTGCACACACCGGGACTGATAGCCGGCACGGCAGATCTCGCACGTGTTGTCCGAGGCGAAGAACGAACCCACCACGAAGTCGCCCACCTTGATCGACGACACCTGGTCGCCGACCTCGGTGACGGTGCCGACGTACTCGTGGCCCATCGGCGCGTGATCGACGTCTTCGATGCCGCGGTACGGCCACAGATCCGACCCGCAGACGCAGGTCGCGGCGACCTTGATGATCGCGTCGGTCGGTTCCTGGATGGTCGGGTTCTCGCGATCGTCCACCCGGATGGTGCCGGGGGCATCCATGATCACTCCGCGCATGTGTTCTCCTCGTCAGTCGGTTCCGCCACCTGCTCGCCTCACGAGACGAGCACGACGGCAGATGCGGTCACCCATCAAGGCAACCGCATGCGTCGCGTCCGCGACAGTTCCTGTCGGGAGGTGTACTGACAGGGCACCCCTGCACGCTTCCGACCGTCCTACGCTGGGCACATGGACAACCGAGCCGAGGTCCGCGAATTCCTGATGTCGCGACGCGCGAAGATCTCGCCCGAGACCGCAGGGCTCCCGGCCGGCGGTAATCGCCGCGTACCCGGTCTTCGACGCAGCGAGGTGGCGACCCTCGCCGGGGTGAGCGTCGAGTACTACTCCCGCCTGGAACGGGGCACCATCGCCGGTGCGTCGTCGTCGGTTCTCGAATCACTCGCGCGAGCCCTGCAACTCGACGACACGGAGCGCGCCCACCTTCTCGACCTCGCCCGGGCCGCCGACGGGATACCCGCCTCCGGACGGCCGAGGCGTCGTTCGGCGAAGGCCACGGCCTCTCGCCACAGCCTGACCTGGGCACTCGCCGCCATCACCGACGCCGTCGCCTTCGTGCGCGACTCGCATCAGGACCTGCTGGCCACCAATGCCCTCGGCCGCGCCTTCTATTCGCCGGTCATCGGCGACGGCGGCCGCACGCCGAACCTGGCCCGCTTCCAGTTCCTCGACCCGGCCAGTCGTGACTTCTACCCGGACTGGGAATTGTTCGCCGAGATGTGCGTCGCCATCATGCGGGCCGAGGCGGGACGCGATCCGCACGACAAAGCGCTCCAGGATCTCGTGGGCGAATTGTCCACGCGCAGCGACACTTTCCGCACACTCTGGGCCGCGCACAACGTCCGGACACACGGCACCGGGACGAAACGCTTCCACCACCCGGTGATCGGCGAACTGACGCTGGCCTATGAAGAGCTCGCCGTCACCGCCGATCCCGGGACGATCCTGATGATCTACGCCGCCGAGCCCGGCTCCCCCAGCGCCGAGCGACTCCAACTCCTGGCCTCCTACGCCGCCAGTGAGGTCGCCGAGTTCTGAGGACCGCGGTGGCCGAATCCCGTCGTTGAGACGACAATCACTGTTCGTTTCTTTCAGTGCCCCCTGTGCAGCTCACGCCGGACCTGCGCGCTGAAACCCTGTCCGAATAGTGCCTTTTCCAGCACTTTTGGGCAGCCTCACTTCTGACTACATGTGGTATCAGATACCTGTTCCAGTCCGCATTTTCAGAGGAGAAGCAGATGATCCGAGGCAGAGCGCTGGTCGCCGCCACCGTGGCCGCGATGCTGACATGGACGGGAGTCGGCGCCGCGGTGGCCGATCCGAACATCCAGCTTCCCGGCCGAGACGACGGCACGTCGAACTGTGCTGTCCTCGACGGGCGGGCCTTCGCGGGGTACATCGGCACCGGTGACCCGCAACCGACCCGGCCGATCGACGAACGTTTCGCCACGGCACCAAGCGACTGGTGCAACACGAATGTCGGCTACAGCAAGACGTCGTACGGCCCCGACGGCGTCACATTCAAGGCGCCGCCGACCGTCGAGGGGCTGTTCCCGTACAACAATGCGGAGATCCTTGCCAAGCCCGTGTTCAAGCCGGGCCAGACCATGACGATGCGCGTCGGCGGTACCGAGCAGATCAAGACATGGAACGGCACCACCGGCTGGGGAGTCTCGAATCGCTCCATCGACCCACTGGGACTGGAGATCGCCTGGTTCATGTACAACGGCTCCGCCGGCCTGGTCGGCCAGGCCAGCACGCTCACCGCACCGCTCGCGCAGGCTCTCGGACAAGACTTTCCCAAGGGCTTCTTCATGATGGTCAAGAAGTCGGGAACCCTTGTCCCGCAGGCCAGACTGCTACCGATGAGCATCCTCGACAAGCAGCATGACTATGCCGTCAAACTCGGCAGCAAACAGGTCGAGTTCTTCGTCGACGGTAAGGAGGTGGGAACGTTCGACGGCGCACCCACCGGCAAGTGGACCGACATCTCGCGCCAGCCCGTCCCGCTGCTGGGCCAAATGTGGCTCGATTCGAGCTATTGGTTCCCGCTGCCGATCCCGGAGTACAACGGCCGCTGGCAGACAGCCACGATGAGCCGCTACCGTCAGGGCCCGTCGACGACGACACCGTTGACCTTCGAGGACTGACGACCAGTCGTCGGCCAGGGACAGACAGCACTACTCGGAACAAGTTGTGACTCGCGTCACCTCGTGCTAGATGTTACAGGGATACACATTGTGTGTCATTGACACATCTTCCAACCCGACGAGGTGCAGCCCCACCATGTTGAATCGAGAAGTATTGCAGGACAGTCTGTCCCTGGTCGTCGACGACGAGCACAAGCTGATGCGCGACTTCTACAACCGATTGTTCGCCGAGCATCCGGAGGTCCGGCCGATGTTCGGCGCCGACCTGCGACCACAGGCCACGATGCTTCAGCAGGCCATAGCGGCGGTCCTCGACCACCTCGACGACCTCGAGTGGCTCGGCCGCACACTCGGCGCGCTCGGACGCCGGCACAACGACCTCGGCGTGACGCCCGAGATGTACGGATGGGTGGGCGACGCTCTGGTCACGACGATGGCCGAACACGGCGGCGGAGCCTGGACCGGCGAGATGACCGCGGCCTGGAACGACGCACTCGGCGCGGTGGCGGGCCTCATGCTCGACGCGTATCCGGCCGTCGCCGACTGAACGGCGGCGGTCGGTCGCCGCCATCGAATGTCTACTTTTGCGGACTTATCTCGCTGTGTCGTGAGTCATAACTTTTGATGTGTACCTCTCACGTCACACAGGAGTTCCGATGACCAGACTGAAGTTCGGCACGTTCCTCGCCCCGATCCACGAACCGGGACAGAACCCGACGCTGCTGCTGCAGCGGGATCTCGAATTCGTCCAGTACCTCGAACAATTGGGATACGACGAGGCGTGGTTCGGCGAGCATCATTCCGCGGGCGCCGAGATCTACGCGTCGCCCGAGATCATGATCGCGGCCGCAGGGGAACGCACCAGCCGCATCAAGCTCGGCACGGGCGTCACCTCGGTCTCGTACCACAACCCGCTCTGGGCGGCCGAACGCATGATCATGCTCGATCACCTGACCCGCGGCCGCGCCCTGTTCGGCCTCGGGCCCGGATCGCTCCCGACCGACGCCGCGATGCTCGGCCTCTCGCAGATCGACACCCGGGAGTTGCTCGCGGAGAACACCGACATCATCATGCGCCTCCTCCGCGGCGAGACGGTGACGGCCAAGACCCGCACCCACGAACTGTTCGACGCGAAGATCCAGATGGCCCCCTACTCGGATCCGCTGTTCGACGTCGTGGTCGCCGCGATCGCGTCGCCGACCGGCGCGCGTCTCGCCGGCAAGTACGGCATCGGCCTGCTGTCGATCGCTGCCACGCTGACCGCCGACGGTTTCAGTGCACTGCAACATCATTGGGGTCTGCTCGAGGAGTTCGCCGCCCAGTCAGGACGCAGCGACGAGGTGGACCGGTCGACGTGGCGACTGGTCGGGCCCTTCCACATCGCGGAGACCAAGGAGCAGGCCTACCAGGACGTCGAACACGGCATCGAGTACTGGTTCAACTACCTCCAGCACGTGGCGGCCTTCCCGCAGATGGACGTCCGCGGCACCAACAAGCACGAGATGATCGACTTCATCAACACCTCCGGCATCGGCGTCATCGGCACCGCCGACGAGGCACGAGCACAGGTCCAGCGCCTGATCGACCAGTCCGGCGGTTTCGGCACGCTGCTGATCCAGAAGTCACGACTGGGCGAACCCGCAGGCCACCCGGCGTTCCTACGAGCTGTTCGCGCAGGACGTCATGCCGTACTTCCAGGGGCAGGCGCAACCGATGATCGACGCCGCGGCGCGCGCCCAGGCGGTCCGCGAAGGCCAAGCGGCCGAACACGTCAAGGCCGTCGAGCACATGACCAAGAAGTACGAAGCCGAACTGGGACGGGTGTGACATGGCGAGCATCGAAGTGACCAAGGACTTCCCGCTGTCCGCCGGGGACGTGTGGTCGTGGATCGGTGACACCGGCGCTGTGGCGGCGTGGATTCCGGCCATCGACGCATCGCGGATGGACGGCGACGTCCGTCACGTGGTCTTCACCGACGGCGCACCGGCGCGCGAGCGCATCGTCGCCTTCGACGAGGAGGCGCGCACGTACTCCTACGAGTACATCGACGGACCGCTTCCGCTCGAGCACTACCGCTCGACCATCTCGGTCACAGCAGTCGGCGACGACACCTGCTCGGTTCACTGGTCAGCGAAGTTCGGCGCCGAATCCGCAACGGTGGAAACCGAACTCGCCACCGCGATCGAAGGTATCTACGCGGCCGCCCTCGACGAGTTGGCCACCAAGGCCGTCCCGGCCTGATCCCGGTTGCCCGGCGGGTGCGTGCGTCCTTGACCCCGCACCCGCCGCGGCCGCATCGGAAGGACTTCCATGAACACCAGTCACATCGCCGACGACGTCGCGTCCGTGCACGCCGATGACCACGCGTCGGTCCGCGACCGATTTCGTGAAGTGCTCGCGCACTTCGGTTCCGGCGTCGTGGTCATCACGTCGGCCGGCCCGGACGGTTCGCCCGTGGGCATGACCGTCGGCTCCTTCACCTCGATCTCGATGGAGCCGCCGCTGGTCGGCTTCTTCGCCGGCATCACCTCGACGACGCTGCCGTCGGTCGTGGCGAACGGCTCCTTCTGCGCCAACGTGCTGTCCGAGGATCAGCATGTCCTGGCGCGCACCTTCGCCCGGAGCGGCGCCGACAAGTTCGCGGGCGTGGAATGGACCCCGTCCGGCAACGGCTCCCCCCGGCTGGCGGGTGCGCATGCGTGGATCGAGTGCACCATCGACGAGCACCGCCCGATCGGCGATCACGAGCTCGTCGTGGGACGGGTCGACGCCCTCGGCGTTCCCGCCGCCAGCGAACCGTTGATCTTCCATCGCTCGCTGTTCCACGGGTTGCGGGCACACCGATGAGCCACGAGGACCGGGTGCCCACGGACAGCACCGCCGCCGTCGAACGGTGTCTCGACCAGCTCCGCCTCGGGCGTCCGGTCATCGTCGTCGACGACGCCGACCGCGAGAACGAGGCCGATCTCGTGATGCCGGCACAATTCGCCGACGTCGACGACATCGCCTTCTTCCTCGAGTGCACCTCCGGCTTCCTGTGCGTCGCGATGACCGCGGATCGTGTTGCCGCATTGGAACTGCCCCCGATGGTCGACGACCCGACCGACCCCCTCGGCACCGCGTTCACCGTCAGCGTCGATGCCGCGGTCGGTGTCACGACCGGGATCAGCGCGGCCGACCGGGCCCGGACCATCCGCGCCCTTGCCGACCGCGAGGTCGGTCCGGCAGACCTCACCCGGCCGGGCCACGTGATGCCACTGCGTGCCAGGCCGGGCGGGGTCCTGGAGCGTCGCGGACACACCGAGGCAGCCGTGGACCTCTGCGCCGCAGCCGGTCTCGAACCTGCCGGTCTCATCTGCGAACTCGTCAGCCCCGACCGGCGCGCGATGCTCGGCGGGGCAGACGTCCGGGATTTCGCCGCGCGTCACGGACTCGAGGTGGTCTCCATCGCCGATCTGGTGGCCCACCGCCGCGCAGGCCGCTCGGTGGAACGGGGCGCGACCTGCGCGCTGCCGACCGATCACGGCGTCTTCGAGGCCACCGTGTACCGATCATCGAGTGGCGCGGAACATCTCGCACTCGTGTACGGCGATCCCGCGCAGGGCGAACCGCTCGTCCGGGTCCACAGCGAATGCCTCACCGGAGACACGCTCGGCTCGCGCCGATGCGACTGTGGCGCCCAGCTGCGAGCCGCACTCCAGCACGTCGCGGACGCCGGAGCCGGGGTCGTGGTGTACGTCGGCGGACACGAGGGACGCGGCATCGGTCTGGCGGCCAAGATCGCCGCCTACCGACTCCAGGACCTCGACGGCGTCGACACCGTCGACGCGAACCTGCGTCTCGGTCAACCCGTCGACAACCGGGACTATCGGGAAGCGGCGGCGGTGCTGGACGATCTCGGCATCCGACGAGTCCGGTTGCTGACCAACAATCCGGCCAAAGTCGACGGGCTGGCCTCCCACGGCATCGAGGTCGTCGAGACGGTCGGACTCGAGATCGAGGCCACCGCGGACAACGCCGGATACCTCGCCACCAAGCGTGACCGGCTCGGCCACCGGCTGACGCCGTCCGTGGCAGCGACATCGACGGCGGTGGTCTGAATGTCCGACGACATGAGCACGGAGAGAGCCGGATTCGGCTCGCTGTTCGAGCGGGTGACGGTGATGCACGCGACCGACCGGTGGGCCGGCGTCGCCGGTGACGTCGAAGCCGTCATGGGATCACCCAGGTTCTCCGACGGGTCGGCCTGGGCGGCCTGGGATGCGCTGAGCGTCTCCGACGAGACGGACGGGCCGGCCTGGTCGCTCCTCGCGCGGACCGCCGATCTGGCAGCCACGATCGACGTCGCGCGGTCGCTGGGCTGGCATGTCGGCGAGAGGTCGGTGGGAGGTCACGAGACGCGCGTGCCCCTGCGTTCACCGAACGGGCTGACCGTCATCGCATACACCCCGACGTCTGCCCCGTGACCGCGCCGGGAGTCGTCTCGGGAGCAGCCCGTTCAGCGAGCGCGGCGGCGCGAACGCAGCACCGCGGTCGCGAGCTCGGCCCGGTTGCGCAGTCCCGCGGCGTCGAAGATGCGGCTCACGTACTTCTTCACCGACAGCTCCGACAGCGACAGGCGCTGGGCGATCTCGGCGTTGCTCAGGCCGTCGCTGACGAGTTCGGCGACCTCGAGCTGTCGCGGTGTGAGCGCGGCCAACGGGTCGACGGGCTCGTGCGCCGCGGACACAGTCGCGGATCTCGCCCGCAGCTGCCGCGCGAGGATGCGCATCGCGAGCAGGTCGGATTCGTCCCACTTCCGGACGCGGTCGAACATGCCGACGAGGGCCTCACCATCGGAGAGCGGCAGGTGCAGGGCCGACGCGGTCTCCATGTCGTTGGGGTGCAGATAGTCCACGACATAGGAGCGCTGCGGGACCGGCAGGCGCGAGAGTTCGTCGAGGGTCGCGAATCCCTCGGCCGTGAGGACCCGCCGAGCGCGCGGCAGCGCGAAGATGTCCTTGTCGCGCCATCGTTCGCGGTAGTCCCGCAGCAGCGGGGCCGCGGCGCCGGTCAGCAGCGGTGCCGGGTCGTCGAAGATGTCGCTGTAGGTGCGGCCGTGGAAGAACGTCACGTCGCGAACCCCGAAGTACGTGGAGATGGCCTCGACCAGGCCCTCTTTGAAGTCCTGACCGCCGGCCGCGTGTTCGCACTGCTCGAGCACCGCCAGGACCCCGAGCATCTGCCGACGCGACAGCAGGTCCTGCCATCCCCCGCGAGGCGACACCGGATCGGCGCCGGGCCTGCGTCGGGCGCCCGGCTCAGAACTACCGCGCATAGCTACGAACAGTACCCATCGACCCGGAGCCACCGACCCGGGTCGCCCAATCCCACCGGATCGAGAGGCACCTGCCCATGACGACTCCTCCCCTCGGCACCGACCTGATCGGCGCGGCGCGGTCGCACTCGCTCGGCGACATCCCGCGCAGGTCGGCCGCCCGGACGCCCGACAAGCCGGCCGTCATCCACCGCGACACCCGCCTGACCTTCCGGGAGTTCGACGACGCGGTCGACCGGGTCGCCGCCGCGTTGCACGCCGCCGGCCTGCGGCAGGGGCAGACCCTCGGCATCCTGTCGCACAACTGCTGGCAATTCCCCGTGGTCATCTTCGCCGCCGCGCGGATCGGGGTCATCTCGGTCCCGATCAACTTCATGCTCACCGCGGCGGAGATCGCGTACATCCTCGAGGACTGCGGCGCGTCCGGCCTGATCGTCGAAGACGCGCTCGTGCCCACCGCCGACGAGGCGATCGCCGCATCCACCGCACCGGTGACCGTGCGTCGGTCGATCCCGCTCGGTCCCGGCCTTTCCGACTCCCGATGGCCGTCCGTCGACGACTGGGTGCGCGAACCGGCCGGGCCGCTGCCCGATGTCCGCGTCGCCGACGACGACGTCATCCGCATCATGTACACCTCCGGCACCGAATCCCGACCGAAGGGCGCCATGCACACGAGCCGGACGCTCATGTGGCAGTACATGAGTTGCGTGGTCTCGGGCGGGATGAGCGACGACGACATCGAGGTTCACTCGCTTCCGCTCTACCACTGCGCGCAACTGGACAACTTCCTGATCACCGACATCATGCTGGGCGCGACCAGCATCATCCTCGACCGTCCCGACACCGCAACGCTCCTCCGGACGGTGGCGCAGGAGGGTGCGACCAAACTCTTCTGCCCGCCGACCGTGTGGATCTCGTTGCTGAGTTCCCCCGACTTCGACCCGGATGCCCTGTCCTCGCTGCGGAAGGGTTACTACGGGGCCTCCGCGCTCCCCGTCGAGGTGCTGGGTGAGTTGAGCGCGGCCCTGCCCGACCTCCGCCTGCGGAACTTCTACGGCCAGACCGAGATGGGTTCGCTGGCAACGGTTCTGGCGCCCGACGACCAGGCCACCCGCGGGGGTTCCGCCGGCCGCCCCGCGCTGAACGTGGAGACCCGGATCGTCGACTCCGACGGTCACGGCGTGCCGGCCGGCACGGTCGGCGAGATCGTGCATCGCAGCCCCCAGGTGACCGTCGGCTACCTCAACCTGCCCGAGAAGACGGCCGAGTCGTTCCGAGGGGGTTGGTTCCACAGCGGTGATCTCGGCTACGTCGACGGCGACGGGTACCTGTGGGTGGTCGATCGGCAGAAGGACATGATCAAGACCGGCGGCGAGAATGTGTCGAGCCGCGAGGTCGAGGAAGTGCTGTTCGAACACCCCGCCGTGCACGAAGCAGCGGTCATCGGCGTTCCGCATCCCTACTGGGTGGAAGCCGTCGCGGCGGTGGTGGTACCGGCCCCCGGGTACACGATCGACCCGGGATCGATCACCCAGCACTGCCGAGACCGGCTCGCGCCGTACAAGATCCCGAAGATCGTGATCGCGAGCGAGTCCCTGCCCAAGAACCCCAGCGGCAAGATCCTCAAGCGCGACCTCCGTGACCACTACGCCGACATCGCCTCGGGTGATGGCTGAACCCGCTGGTTTGCAACCGGTTCAGCTCGCCTCGAGCCGTTCGACGATCCCGCGATCTCCATCGACCCGCACGCGCTCTCCCGTTCGCAACACCTGGGTGCCCACCAGGGTGTTCACGACGCACGGCAGCCCGTATTCGCGGGCGACCACCGCACCGTGCGAGACCGAACTGCCGATGTCGGTGACCAGTGCGCCGATGACGGTGAAGTACGGCGTCCAGCCGACGTCGGTGACGGGTGCCACGAGGATCTCACCGCGCTGGACATCACGCGCCTCCACGATCGACTTCGCGACGCGCACCGCACCTTCGACGGTTCCCCGGCCCGCCGGACGACCCACGATCCGGCCATCGCCGACATTCCGCTCGGGAGCTACGACGCGCGGGGACGGGCGGCCGACCGACACATCGTCGAACTCGAGCCGATCCTGGTACGACAACGCTTCTCGACGCATCTGCGCGCTCTCGACGAGGTCGGTGATGTCGCCGGCGCCGACGACCCGGTGCAGCTCCGCACGGTCGAAGAAGAAGACGAGATCGGCGTCGGGAAGCCGCCCGGTCTCGGCCAACACCTCGCCGAGGTGCCGGTAACCGCGCTTGAGCCGATGTGCCATCAGCGCCATCCGCGACTTCGTCTCCTCGCGCCCCCGTGCACCCCCCTGCGCCAGGCGGGCGAGAAGCCTGATCGCGGCGGGCGGCGTTTCGTCGCCAGCCGCCGGGGCCGAATTCCGAACGGCGGGGTCGAGCGCAGACCGCAGCATCACCTGCATCATCGCCCCCAGACCACCGGGGTCGTCGGCCCAGGACGGGTCGCGCATACACAGTTCGCGGTAACCGCGGTGACCGTGCCGCTCGAGGAATCGCTGCAGCGCGCGACCGGCGTCACCGGAGGCCGACCGCAGCCCGGCGACCGCCACGTCCGGTGCGGCGGAGAGGAACTCCTCGGCCACCGCGGAATCGGCGGCGATCGTCCGTACGACGGCGTCGAGTTCGGCGAGCATCAGCGCGCTCTCGACTTCCGACGCACCGGCCATGAGCCGGGCGGCCTCGGCCTTGCCGTCGTCCTCGGTGCGGCCGTCCTTCTCCGCGCGCCGGACCAGCACGCTCTCGAGCACATTCGCCGCGACGGCAGCGCGTGAGGACGACCGCACATGGATGAGGGTGACGTCGCAGTACTGGGCGACCCCGGCTTCCAGCTCCTGCCATACGATCCGGGGGTCGCGGCTCGTCGGCACCGCGAACCCGGCGATCTCACCGGGCAGTCGACGAATGGCGGGACCGACCGACAGCGCATGCGAGGTCAGCCGGACGGTGTTCCCGAGCTTGCGCCGGAACGGTTGTGGCGGCTTGGGTTCGAGTTCGTCGATGACCCGCCCGCAGATCGAGGTCGAGAACTGTTCCAGCGAGTTCCCGAGGATGCCGGAACTCAGTGCCGTGCCCTCGGTCAGGTTCAGGAACATGTGCCCGTAGAAGTAACCCACCTGCAGCCAGGGTTTCTCGTATCGCTCCTGTGCCCGGGCGACCACCTGCACCATCTGCATCGCGTAGTCGATCGCGAACCCGGAGACCGATGCGGTCAGCGGGCAGAACGCGCCCGGCATCATCTCGCCGATGTTGCATCGTGTGTACACATGGTCGGCGCCGGCCACCGGCGAGTCCATCTCGTTCAGGTCACCGGGCAGCGTGGTGATCGGCCGGGCCTGCAACCACCAGAGTTCACCGGATTTGTCGATGGCCCATTCGAGGTCCATCGGCTGGCCCCACTCCTGCTCGGCCCGGCGGGCGCCGGACTGGATCGCCGCGATCTCGACCGGCGACAGAACCGGCGCCGCAACGGTTTCGTTGACCACCGCGGTTCCGTCGGCATCGAGCACGACGTGATCGGGAGCAACCGTCCCGTCAACGAGCGCCTCGCCGAGTCCGGAAACGACGTCGATCACCGTCAGGTCCCGCCGACCTGAGACCGGGTCCGCGGTGAACACCACGCCCGCGGCGCGCGCATCGACCATCCGCTGGACCACCACATTCATGGTGGCCGAGGCATTCCCGCTGTACGACGACGCGCGTAGCGAGTGCACCGAGTCGGCACAGGCGCGAACCGCGTCGACGAAGCGGTCGACGGTGTCGACCCCCAGCACGGTGTCGTACTGACCGGCGAAGGACTGGTCGTCCCCGTCCTCCCCCACGGCCGAGGACCGGACCGCGACCGGTGTCCATCCGGCGGCGGCCATCTCGTCGAATCGTGCTGTCGCAGCGTCGGACACCCCCGACACGCCGGCGATGACGTACCCGGGCGGCACCCGGAGACCCAGGCGCCGCAGACGTGCGAGTCCGGCCGCCTTGCCGCCGTACCGGTCGTCGGCGATCTCCTCGAATTCGACCGTTTGCGAACTCATCTCGCCTCACCACTCAGGGAGTCGACGATCTCGGCCAGCGGTTCCACACCGATGGGTCCCGGTTGATAGAGGCAGATGCGGTCCGACACACCGTCGACGCGGTCGCGGATGTGTGCGGCGATCTCGGCCGGAGTGCCGCAGGCGGCGATGGTGTGGAGGATCTCGTCGTCGATGAGTCCGGCCATCTCCTGCCAGCGTCCCTGTTTGGACATCGTGTTGAGTTCCGGCTGCAGGTCGCCCCATCCGTGCGCATCGAGCACGGGCCGGTATGCGGGAGTGGAACCGTAGAACGCCAACAGCATTCGCGTCGAGGCATGGTCGTCCGTCACATTCGGCCCGCTCGCTCCGCTCCCGGCGCCGGACGCGTCCGAACCGACCGAGACGATGATCTCGGGCACCACCTCGAAGTCGTCCTCGCTCCGACCGGCTGCCGCGAGACCGTCGCGGACCGCGGGCAGCGTCGTGCCGTGCAGGAACCGCTTCGATCCGAACGGCATCACCAGCAGGCCGTCCGCGACCTCCGCGGTGGCACGGGTCAGGCGGGGCCCCAGCGCGCCCAGGTAGATCGGTGGCGGCCCGTACGGGTTGGGGCCGGGCACGAAGGTCGGCGTCATCAGGGTGTGCCGGTGGTACTGACCCCGGAAGTCCAGACGCTCACCGTCGTTCCACGTCGCGAAGATCGCGCGCAGGGCGCCGACCATCTCCTTCATCCGCTCCACGGGTCGGTCGAACTCGGCGCCGTACCGCTTCTCGATCTGCGCGCGCACCTGGGTACCGAGTCCGAGAATGAACCTGCCCTCACTGAGCAAGTGCAGGTCGTTGGCCTGGTGTGCGAGCTGGATCGGGTTGCGCGGGAGCGCGATCGCCACGTTGGACATGATGTCGAGCCCGTCGACCGCGGTCGCGAGCGCGAGCGGGGTGAACACGTCGTGCGGACCCTCGAAGGTGAACACGCCCGACGCGCCGGCCTCCTGTAGAGCCCGTGCGCGATCGACTGCTCCGACCGGATCGAACAATGCCGTCATGATCTTCATGTCGATGTCCTAGCCGATCACATCGGTCCAGTCGGAGAATCCCGACGGGTGATGAGGACCGATGACGCCGTGCTCGAACAGACCGGCACCATGCCGGACGGTGCCGTCCGGTTCGGTACAGACGGCCGACCCGACGTGGTCGATCAGACTGAAGGGCGCCCGCGCCATCACCTCCGGGTCGGTGAGGTCGAAGCTGACGCGTTCGGCGAACGGTCCGTCTTTCCATGTGCCGTGTCCCCACGACGAGTCGCCGCCGTACCCCGATCCGAACGCGATGGGAGCGAATAGTTTCGACTCGACATCGAGGACCACCCGGTCACCGGCACGGGTCAGGAACTCGACGTGCGCGCCCCGGGGGATCCGTGTGCCCGGCGTGTAGTCGATGGCGACGCGCACACCGTCGAGTTGCTCGACGCGACCGTCCCGCCAGCGCCGCGTGCAGTCGTAGAGACTGCGATGACCGTCGGGATCCTCTTGCAGGATCAGGAACAACTGGAAGTCGTCGAAGGCCAACGGCAGGTACAGCCACCACATACCGCGGAAGGCGGTGTCGGGCCGGCCCGCGGGTTCGGACTCACCGACGGGGCGGATGCCCCACGACCGGTCACGACTCGCCACGCTGGTGTCGTGCTCGACCGTCAACCGCTCCCCGTCGACATCGATCCATCCCTGCCAGCTGCCCACTTGCGCAAACCGGCACGCCTGCAGGGTGACCCGCCGTTCGGTGAGCATGTCGTGCGGCTTCTCCAGCGCCGCGGGGAAGAGACCGCGCCAGGTCAGGTCGGCGGAGATCCCCTCGGTCTCGGCCAGCGTCAGATGTAGTTCCTGCAACGGCTCCAGCACATCCAGGCGGTAGCCGTTGACGTTCTGCCGCAGGCGGTCGTCGTCGATGGCGTCGCTGAGGTGCACCGCGGTCTGGGTGTCACCGCGGCGGACGACGAAGTAGGCGTCCTTCACCCCGAGCCGGGGGTAGTAGCCGATGCCGGTCAGCGCCATGAACCGGCCCTCGCGGTCGAGGACGTTGAAGTACGAACGGTCGTAGAAGTTCCGATCGGAGGTCGCCGGCCAGGTGATCGGCGCCGGTGCCTGATGGATCGGATATTCGTCGAGTGGACTGAGTTCCACGGACCCTCCCATAAATACGATGCAGACCGTATTGCAACTATGCTGGGACTCATGACAGCAGATGGCCGGAGGGAACACAAGAGGTCGAACCCTGCGTCGCCCGGACGGCCCCGCGACGGGCGGATCGATGCCGCGATCATCGCGGCCACCCGCGAACTCATCCTCGAGACGGGCTACCCGGCGCTGTCCCTCTCGGCGATCGCGGCCCGCGCGGGCACCACCACCGCGGCCATCTACCGGCGCTGGTCCGGCAAGGCCCAACTCGTCCACGAAGCGGTGCTGGCGGCCGAAACCCTGGAACCGCCAACGGGTTCGGGTGACGCCCGACAGGACATCCGGACCCTTGTCGAGATCGTGCGTGCCATGTTCAACCGACCCGAGGTGCGCGTGGCGCTTCCGGGTCTCATCGCCGACACCGTGGCCTCACCCGAGCTGCACAGTCAGATGATCGCCCGGCTCGCCGGCGACCTCACCGCCTTCGAATCCCGGTTCGGTCAGGAACGCCGGGGCGACGACCGGTTGCCCATGCTCGCGGAGGTCGTCGCCGGTACCGCGATCTTCCGCATCCTCATCCGCAGCGACGCCGCACTCGACGACGCGTGGGTCGAGGAGATGGTCGAGCTGATCACCGAGCGGTGGCCGGCGACGTGACGTCGTGAGGATCAAGCCGTCGCGGATCGCGGCCTCACCCCGGTCGGCCGCGAGATCGCGGTGTCCGTAAGGTCGAAAATCGGACACGGCGATTCGCTGTCGCCGCCGTAGCACGTACAGCTCTTGAGCCGAGGGAGTCCCCCATGTTCCGCAACGCGTGGCGCGAACTGCACAAACCGGTGTTCCTCACCGCGTCGGCCGTCATCTTCGGTCTGATCATCTTCGCGGTGATCTACGCTCAGACCGCGGCCGACGCCTTCGACAAACTGAACACATGGATCACCGACGGCGTGGGCTGGTGGTACGTCCTGATCGCCACCGGCTTCGTCCTGTTCGCGGTGTACTGCGCGATCAGCCGGATCGGCACCATCAAGCTCGGCGAGGACGACGAGGACCCCGAGTTCGGGGTGCTCTCCTGGTTCGCCATGCTCTTCGCTGCCGGGATGGGCATCGGACTCGTGTTCTACGGCGTGGCCGAACCTCTCTCGCACTACGTGAACCCGCCCGAGGCCGGCGGCATCCCGGGTGGCACCGACGCCGCGGCCAATCAGGCGATGGAACTGACGCTCTATCACTGGGGTCTGCACGCCTGGGCGATCTACGTCGTCGTCGGACTCGGCCTGGCCTACATGACCTTCCGCAAGGGACGGCCGTTGTCCGTCCGGTGGCTGCTCGAGCCGCTCCTCGGCCGCGAACGCGTCGAGGGCTGGCTGGGTCACGCGGTCGACATCGTCGCCATCGTCGGCACTCTGTTCGGCGTCGCGACCTCGCTCGGCTTCGGCATCCAGCAGATCAGCGCCGGTCTCGATTACCTCGGATGGGTCGACGTCAACAACTGGATCATCGTCGCGCTGATCATCGGCATCACCGGCCTGGCCATCTTCTCGGTGGTCACCGGGGTGACCAAGGGCCTGCGATGGTTGTCCAACCTCAACATGGCCGTGGCGGCGGCACTGACCGTCTTCGTCCTGGTGCTCGGTTCGACGCTCTTCCTGATCCAGTCGTGGGTGCAGAACATCGGCAACTACATCCAGGCCTTCCCGGATCTGATGCTGCGCACCGCGCCGTTCACCGACGACGGCTGGGAGGGCGCGTGGACGATCTTCTACTGGGGCTGGTGGATCAGCTGGGCGCCGTTCGTCGGCATGTTCATCGCGCGGATCTCGCGGGGTCGGACGATTCGGCAGTTCATCGGTGGCGTGCTCATCATGCCGACCCTGGTCAGCACCATATGGTTCACCGTGTTCGGCGACTCGGGCATCCTGCGGCAGATGGAGTTCGGCGACATGCTCGTCGACGGCGAGGTCGACACCAACACGTCGTTGTTCCAACTCCTCGACACCCTGCCGATGTCGGCCATCAGCAGCGTCATCGCGATCGTCATCGTCGTGCTGTTCTTCGTCACGTCCTCGGACTCGGGGTCGCTGGTGATCGACATGCTGGCGACCGGCGGCAAGATCGACACGCCCAAGCTCACCCGGGTCTACTGGGCGTCCCTGCAGGGTGTGGCGGCCGCGGTCCTGCTCCTGATCGGCGGCACCAGTTCGCTGACCGCCCTCCAGACGATGTCCATCGCCACCGCGGTCCCCTTCTCGATCGTCATGGTCCTGGCATGTTTCTCGTTGCTCCGCGCGTTCCACTACGACGTCGCGGTCCGTCCGCGCTACGTACAGCTGAGTACCACCGAACAAGCCGAGGGAGCGGCGACGGGCGACGCGGGTTCGGCTGCGGCACAGCACCAGCGGCACCGCAGGGCCCGCCAACCGGTGTCGGCGACCTTCGCGGGCCTACCGGGCGAGGGAGCGGCCCGCAACCGCGACGGCTCGCCCATCGTGCTCGCGGTCCGCGAGGTGCCCCACCACGCCGTGACGGTCAACCCCGAGACAGGTTCGTTCTCCGTCTCCGCAGAGCACGAACCGGAGAACCCCCTCGACGACGACCCGACCGAGAAGAACTGAGCGCGGGGTCGCCGCCGCGAGGTCACCGCCCCAGGTCGACGATGGCATGGAACACCCGCGTCGGGTCTTCGGCGATGCGGTTGAGCACGTACAACCACCATTCCGAGTCGAAGATGCGGTATTCGCGCGTGGCAACCCCGTTCTCCGCCAACCGATCGGGGAGGTCGGTTCGAGGTGACCATGCGCGAGATCCGTCCATCCGCGCCGTCCCCGACTCGACGGTCGGGTACCCGCGGATCTTCGACGTGGCCGCGGTGCAGGTCAGCAGGCTCGACGGCACCTGAGGCGTGCGGCCGGGGGCCTGTCTCAGAGCGAGTTCTCGGCCGCGGCGAGGATCTGTCGCCGGAGGGTCGACGACGTGTTGGGCAGCCACATCGCGCGAACGGGCGCGAACGGCGGATCGGTGAACTCGACGATCCGGATGCGGTTGACGTAGATCCAGCCCGGTTCATTGGTGACGAAGGCGCACGCCTTGGGGTGTGCGATCACCGCCGTGTGCGGGGGCGTACCCAGCAGGGTCGACAGGATGATCTTCGGTTCGAATCCGGCGCGCCGGCACATGCCGACGAGGATGTCGGTGTACTCGTACTCGTGCTCGGGACCCCAGACGACGATCTCGTAGCCGGCGAGGTCGGCCATGTCGACCCGGTCGTGCGCGGCCAGGGGGTGATCGGCACGCACCGCCAGACGCAGTTCGTGTTGTGTCGCGATGGTGGTGGCCATGTCCGGCGGGGCCGCCACGCCTCGTCCGAGAGCCATGTCGATGGCTCCCGACAGCAACTCGTCGCGAATGAGTTCGGCGAAGACCGGTCGTACCGTGATCGGCACCGACGAGTCGGCGAGCACCACCGGTTCGATGATCCGGAAGACTTCGGAGGAGGCGAGGTCCGGGGCGTGACCGATCACGAACGGCGCAGGCGAGCCGGCGTCCACCCGTCGTACCTGCGTCGCGAGCTGTTCGCCACCGGCCAGCAACGGCACTGCACCACGGTAGAGCGCCTCACCCGCGGGCGTCGGCGTGAGGCTTCGGCGCGACCGCGAGAAGAGCTCCACCCCCAGGTGTCGCTCGAGTTCGCGGATCGCCGAGGAGAGCGCTTGCTGGCTGATGAACAGGTCATCCGCGGCGACACGAAGGCTGGGCGCCTCCATCACGACGACGAACATTCGCAGTCGTCGGAGGTCGATATCACGTAGTCCGGGCTCCCCGGGACCATTCATCAACGATCTCCTGTCAGTTATCCCGATTGATGTGATTGTAGGTTGACCATCGAGCCAATATGCTGAATTCCGCGAGGCCAGGTTCGCGCCGGCCACATCGCATTCGGACTACCTGCTGGGGTCCCTCCCGCGGAGGGGACGGGAGGACCCCAGCAGGAGGCGGCTGATCGGGCCCGATCGGCACGACCGTCTCAGCGCGCATCAGATCGACGGCAATTCTGCCGATTCTTACATCTTTCGCTCCGTTGGGTCATATCGCGGATTTCGAGAAGAAACGATCTTTAATCGTCCTCTAAACTCCGTAACGTGTGTTCGACGATTCGTCGTCGCGACATGCATGCGCGTCACGCGCATCACGAGTGAAAGAGGATGCGGCCATCGAGCACCGACAACGCGGAGACCAGGATGAACGGCCCGCCGCTCGTTTCCGGGCTCTTCGCCACGGACCGGCCACCGGTGAGATATCCGGCCATCATCACCTTTTCTACGACAACGCCGATCACGTCCTCAAACAGGTCCGGATGCGCGAATGGCATGTCCGCGTCACCATCGCCGTACTGGTCGCGGTGTGCGGGGCGCTCGGCACGATCGCCCTCTTCACGCCGAGTGGCACACAGGGATCCGTCCCGCGCTCGATCGCCCTCGGCATCGTAGTCGCCACCACGATCCCGATGGCTTACGTGGTCAGCCGGGTCCACCTCGGCGTGATCTGGTGGACCAAGCAGTCGTCGATCAGAGGATTCAACACCCTGTTCGTCCTGTGGGCCGACGCAGTGCTGACCGTCGCGATCCTCGCCATCTCCGACATCATCCTGGCCCAGTTCTGCGCCGTGATCTTCGCCGTCATCGGGTCATATGTGGCCCATTTCGTCCGGTCCCCGGTCGCGTACGCCCACATGATCTACTCGAGCATCGCGGTCTGCGCGATGGGCCTCATGTCGTGGGCAGATGGCACTCCGGTGTTGAACGTCCTGTTCACCACACTCGCTTTGTTGGTCGTCACCAATGGCACCACGGCCCTTCATCGCAGTTACACATCCGATTTCCAGCGATCACTGAAACATCAGCTCATCATGGCGAATACCGATTCGCTCACCGGATTGCTGAATCGTCGCGGCTTCATCTACGCGACGACGACAATGCTCCGTCGCAGCCCCGCTCACCCGTTCGCATTGGTCACCGCGGATGTCGACCGGTTCAAGGCCATCAACGACGAACACGGTCACGCGACGGGTGACGACGTCCTGGAGCGGGTCGCGGCAATTCTGCAGGGGGCCACCGACGAGCAGGCCATCGTCGCGCGGCTCGGCGGTGACGAGTTCGCGATCGCGACGCTCGCCGACGAGACCTCGGTGCGCGCGCTCGCCGAACGCATCCGCGCGCGGCGCATCACGATCCCCGGTGGTGCGACCGCGACGATGAGCCTGGGGATCGCCGTGGGTGTCACACCGGGCGGCCACATGTCCCCCGACGACGCCGACGCCTTCATCCGGCACGAGTTCGACGTCGCCGACGACGCGCTCTTCGACGCCAAGGCCGCAGGCCGCGACACCTATGTGGTGGCGGGGCGCACCGCCACCCCCCGGCCCACCGAAGGACGCCCACCTACAACAGCACGCCCGGGTTCAGCAGACCGTCGGGGTCGAGAGCCTGCTTGATCCGAGCCGTCAGTTCCATGACGTCGGGCCCCACCTGGTCGGGCAGCCAGCCCTTCTTCAGTCGCCCCACCCCGTGCTCGCCGGTGATGGTGCCGCCCAACTCGATCGCGAGGTCCATGATCTGACCGAAGGCGACCTGCGCGCGCTCCGCCTCGTCCACATCGGCGGGGTCGAAGACGATCAGCGGGTGCGTGTTGCCGTCGCCGGCGTGGGCGATCACCGAGATCATCACCCGGTTGTCGGCCGCGATCTCGGCGACACCGTCGATGAGGTCGGGCAGCGAGGGCAGCGGTACGCCGACATCCTCGAGCAACAGCGATCCCAGCTTCTCCACCGCCGGGATCGCCGCGCGGCGGGCCGCGGTGAACGCCTCGCCCTCGACGGGGTCGTCGGTCGCGAAGACCTCGCCGGCGCCATTGGACTCGAACGCCTTCCGGATGAACTCGACCTCGGCCGCGCCGGCCGCACCCGGGGCGTCGGACTGGGCGACGAGCAGCGCCCCGGCCTCTCGGTCGAGGCCCATCCGCAACAGGTCCTCGACGGCGTTGATGGCCACCGAGTCCATGAACTCGAGCATCGCGGGACGCATGTCCCCGGTCACCGCCAGCACCGCTCGGCTGGCGTCGTGCACCGAACCGAACACACCGACGACGGTGCTCGCGGGGCCTTGCGGTGGCAACAGCCGCAGGGTGACCTCGGTGATGATCCCGAGCAGCCCCTCGCTGCCCACGAACAGCTTGGTCAGCGGCAGGCCCGCGGAGTCTTTGAGCTGCTTGCCGCCGACGCGTACCGCCCGGCCGTCGGCCAGCACCACCTCCAGGCCCAGGACGTAGTCCGTGGTGACGCCGTACTTGACGCAGCACAGTCCGCCCGCGTTGGTGGCGACATTCCCGCCGATCGAGCAGATCTCGAACGACGACGGGTCCGGCGGATACCACAGCCCCGACGCGGCGGCCGCGGCCTTCACCTCCGAGTTGAACAGTCCGGGTTGGACGACGGCGGTGCGCGTCGCCGGGTCGACGTCGATGTCCCGCATCTTCTCGGTGGACAGCATGATCGCGCCGTCGACCGCCGTCGACCCGCCCGACAGACTGGTACCCGCACCCCGCGTGATGACCGGGACACCGTTGGCGGCACACCAGCGAACGGTGTCCTGCACTTCGGCGGTGGTGGTCGGCCGAACCAGCGCGAGCGGGGTGCCGGCCGTCGGATCGGCGGCACGGTCCTGCCGGTAGCCGGCGAGGATGTCGGCGTCGGTGACCACCATGCCGTCGGGAAGGGAAGCGGCCAGCGAACTCGGGTCGGCACTCATCTGTTCAGAGTATTCGCAGACCGAACGACCACGGTTTCAGATTGATACATGGCCGGAAACGCCGGGCACCGCGACAATGAGCGACGTGAACGATTTCAACGCGACCGTCATCAACGAGTTCCGCTCCAACAACGGGCATGTGGACACCGCCGGCTTCGGCAAGAACCTGGTGCTCCTGCACACGCTGGGCGCCAAGTCCGGCGAGCCGCGGATCAGTCCCCTGTTCGCCCTGCCCGACGCCGACAGCTGGCTGGTGATCGGCTCGTACGCCGGTTCGCCGAAGGCCCCGGCGTGGGTGCACAACCTGCGGGCACATCCCGAATCGGTCGCCGTGGAGGCGCCGGCGGAGAACGGCGTCGAACGGCTCGACACCGCGGTGACCGAAGTCGAGGGTGACGACTGGGAACCCGCGTGGCAGAAGTTCATCTCGGCATCCGAGCAGTTCCTGAAGTACACCGAGACCGCGCAGGGCCGCCGGTTCCCGATCTTCCGGCTGACACCAGCTCGCTGACCCCGCGGTTACCGCCGTCGGCCCGCGAACGCCACTACCCTGGCAGGGTGTTCGAGGTTGGCGAGAGCGTGGCCGGCTTCACCATCGACGACTTCCTCGGTGGCGGGGCGAGCGCCGATGTGTTCCGGGTCCATCGCACCGGCGACGACGGGGACCCATCGTGCGATGGGCCGCTGGCCCTGAAGGTACTGCACCCGAACGCGTCCGACCACGCGCGGGTCCGGGAGCGCTTCGAGCGGGAATTCGGGATCGCGTCGCTGCTCGACCATCCGCACATCGTGCGCATGATCGAGCACGGCGAGATCGCCTCGCCGCGCGGGTCGCTCGGGCCGCGGCACCTGCCGTCGATGTGGCTGACCATGCAGTACATCGGCGGCCCCGCGGCGACCGCACTCGTCCCCGAGCGCGGCGACGAGCCGGACATGGACACCATCCTGCGGGTGGCGATGCAGATCGCCGATGCGCTGGATCATGCGCATTCGCAGGACATCCTGCATCGCGACGTCAAACCCGCGAACATCCTCCTCTCCCGCACCCCGCGATCTGTGGGTACACCCCTCGACGCCTACCTCTCGGACTTCGGGATCGCCCAGTTCCTCGACGACACCCGTCCACTCGCGCGCAACGGTCGTGTGCAGGGTTCCATCGGCTACGCCTCGCCCGAACTACTGCAGGCCCAGAAGCTCACCCCCGCAACCGATTTCTACGCATTCGCGTGCACGCTCGTCGAACTCATCACGGGCACACCGCCGTACCCGCGGAACACCGCTTTCGCGATCACCTATGCCCACCTCAACGACGACCCGCCGAAACTCACCCGACGCCGCCCCTGGCTGCCATCGGCGATGAACTCGATCTTCGCCAAGGCGCTGGCGAAGTCACCGGAGGACCGGTATCCCTCGTGCACCGCCCTCGTCGAGATCCTGACCCGGCTCATGCGGGACGTGCCCGTGCCGGAGTCGCCGCAACGTTCGACGTGGTGGCCCCGCGGCCGGTGAGCGGTCAACCCGCCGCGTCATCGATCGCATAGACACGAACAGCGGTGTCGCGGAAGATCTTCCGCAGAGCCTCCGAACCCCACTGGGACACACAGTCGACGAGCGCGCCGACCAGCACGTCGACCGCGGCGTTGGGCCGATCGATCGGATAGTTGGACCCGAACATGATGCGGTCCGACCCGAAATGGGTGACGATGTGCTCGACGAAGGGACCGATCATCTCGGCGAGCGTGGCCTGACCGCCGATGTTGCCCCACCGTTCGTGACCGTAACCCAGTATCGGCATCGCCAGACCCGACAGTTTGACGACGACGTTGCGGTGGTTCGCCAGGGTCGTCATCCGTTCTCGCCACAATCGCCAGATGTCCGCGCGCGCTGCGGCTGTCGCGCCGGTGCGGACACCGACGGGACCGAAGACCCCTGCCGGGATGCCGAAGTGGTCGAGGACGATCGTCGTGTCGGGGTACTCACGGGCCAGCAGGATGACGTCGTAGAGCTGATGGGAGTACACCGACGCCTCGAAGACCAGATCGCGGCTCGCGAGTTCGGCGAACCCCTCGAGGAACGCCGTCGAGGACAGCAGGTTGTCGGTGTCCCCGCCATCGCGGACGCGCGGATCAGGATGTCGGGACGCGACGATGCGGATGCCGCGGAACCGCGGGGAGGCCGCGAACTGTTCGTCGAGCATGGTCGCGAACGTGCGGGTCCGCGGATCGCCGTGCGAGATGACGGCGCCGAGGCGGGGGGTACCGGCCTGGCCGAACGGCAGGCTCTCGAGATATCGGGTCTCCTCGACGGCGGTGCTGTCCACCGGGGGCTCCGCGGCGTCGGCGACCTCGCGGCGCCAATGCGACTCGACGTGCACCACCGTGTCGATCGGTACCCCCACCACGGTCGGCACCAGCGCCGCATCGGTGGCGTACTGACGCGGCTCGTAGGCCCGGGCCACGGTGCGCGGGGTCAGGATGTACTCGCGGTCGGCGCGCGAGACGACGAGCGGGAACACCCGGTCGCCCAAGGTGGGGACGAACCCGTACAGCCGCGACGCCCGCGTGGCCGCCCACGGGGTGCGCCGCGGGTTCCAGTGCTGCACATGGGCATCAACGATGCCCGTGAGGACCCCTTCGAGGGACGTCATCCCCGTACCTTGCCATACCTCATCACTGTCCGACATGGGATGCCGGATCCTGAATTGTGACGTGTTGAAGGACTAGTGTGGGTCTCTTGAACCGGGTGGGGAGACGAGCCGCGACGGAGGTGTGATCTTTTCGAGATGGCGACACATACGCGCCACGCGCTGCATCAGCTGCGGACGGCTGTCAATCGACAGCCCGACCGGTTCGTCACCAACGTCTACACCCGGATGTTCGCGATCGATCCCGACCTGCGTGACCTGTTCGGGGTGTCGATGGCGGCCCAGCGAGTGGCCTTCCATCGGGTCATCGACCATGTGCTGGAAGCGATCCCGGCCGAGTCGGGTCACGCCGAACTCGTGGAGTTCCTCGCTCAGCTCGGACGCGACCATCGCAAGTTCGGAGTCGAGCCCGAGCATTACCACGTGATGTACGCCGCCCTGATGGGCGAGTTCGGCAGCCTCATGGCCGGTTACTGGGACGCCGAGACCGAACAGACCGTCTCGCAGGCGATGATGCTGGTCACCGGGGTCATGCGGGGCGCGGCCGAGAGCGCGACCCATCCCGCACGCTGGACCGCCGAGGTCGTCGAGAAGTACCGCATCACCCGGGACCTCGCGGTCGTCCGGCTTCTCGCCCACTCGCCGCTGACGTTCAACACGGGCCAATACCTCGAGGTGCACACCCCGCAATGGCCCAAGCAGTGGCGCAATCTCTCCCCCGCCATCCCGCCCAACCCGGCCGGTGAACTGGAGTTCCACGTGCGTGCGATCCCCCGTGGAACGGTCAGCACCGCGATCGTGAGCGAGACCAGCATCGGCGATGTGTGGACCCTCGCCCAGGGGCACGGGACGCTGCACGTCGACCGCGACAGCAAGGTCCTCATGGTCGCGGGCGGGACCGGGCTCGCACCGCTGCGGGCGTTGTTGATCGAGATGTCGATGCGCGCCGATTCGCCGGAGACGCACATCTTCTACGGCATGCGCTACCCGGGCGAGCTGTACGACCTGACCGTGCTGCGCCGCATCGCGTCGACCAATCCCTGGCTGCGGGTCACCGCCGTGTCCCAGGAGGAGCGCGATCCGTGGTGGATCAACGCGGTGGCGACGCCCGCCGAACTCGGCATCGACCACGAGATCGGCACCCTGGCCGACGTCGTCGCCCGGTCCGGTGATTGGCAGGACCGCCAGGTGCTCATCGCGGGATCACCGCAGATGATCGAGAACACCCGACGCACGCTGATCATCGCGGGCGTCCGGGCCAGCCGCATCCAGCACGACCCGGTGTTCTGACCCGGTACCGGAGTTGGCTCCCCCGAACCGGTTGCGCCTCAGGGGACTTCGAGGCTCGGCTCGCCGCCGGCCGGAGCCGTGACCGTTTCGGTCTCGGTCACGGTGTACGTCTCGGGAGCCGACTCGGTCACCGTCTCCGTTCGAGTGACCGGACGCGGGGTGCTGGTGACCGTGGTCGTGCGGACCGAGGTTTCCGTTGCGGTCTCGGTGACCGTCGCCTCCTCGGTCGAGGTGACCGCTGCCGGTGTCTCGGTCACGGTGACGGGCGCGGGTTCGGCGACCGTCGACTCGGCGGTGAGGATCAGCGTCATCCCGACGGCGGCCAGGAACACGGCCGCGCCGATGGCGGCGCCGACGAACCACCAGCGACGTCCCGTGGACGTCCGCGGGGCGGCGGGGGGTGCTGCCGCGGCGACCACCGCGGCGTCGGCCGCACCGAGGGCCGAGGCCAGCGCCGGGTTGTCCGCGACGGTGACGGGGCGTTGCGCCGCGTACTCGAAGGCCGGCGCGATGCCGGGGAGTTGCGCGCCGGGGCCGACCACGATGACCGACGTGATGTCACGCCCGCGCGGCAGGCGGGTGACCGCCGTCGCGAGCCGGGTCGCCGCGTCGGGGTCGGTGACCGAGGCGATCTCGCCCGGCGCGAAGTCGGTCGTGCCGAGGACGGCGCCGGAAGACGTGTCGACGGTGGCGAGGGTCGTGCCGGCGGCCGGCGCGGCATCGCGATCCAGGTCGACGACGGCCACCACCCCACCGCGCGTCGCATGCGTGCATGCGATCTCGGCGAGTGCGGCGGCATAGCCGGTGACGACGACCTTCTCCGTCCACGACGGCCCGGTGCCGGCGCCCGGCGCGAAGGCCCGTGCCAGGTGGTCGCGGACGTCTGCGCGGGACGCCGAGATGCCGATGCGGTCGACCTCCACAGGCACGGAATCGACGAGTTCGAGGATCGCGGCCTCGGCACCGGCCGCCGACGCGTCCGGGAGGTCGACAAGATTGCTCGCCAGGACGTGGCCGTCGGCGTCGCGGACCACCGAGCTGATCTGGTCGTCGACGACGGAGATACCCAGGACCACGAACCCTGGCATCGGACCGTTTGCCGGTACCTCGGACATGGTTCACCTCCCGTCGCCGACCTTGCTGTGGCGTTCTGACCCGCAAGCCTAGCGGCTGACGCGAGGACCGGGGCATCCGGCTGTGTCCGGCGTCCGGCTCAGATCGACTCGGCAGCGTGCTGGGTGTACGCGGCGTCGCGCACCGCTTCGTCGGTTTCCAGGCCGGCGCCCAGGGCACCGCCGACGGTCGCGAGGGAGCACGTCAGCCAGGCAACCTCCAGATAGTCGGTGAAGCCGACAGGGTGGTCGAGCGTCGCACCGATGACCTGCGGCACCACGAGGCAGAGCGCGCCGATCGCGGACAAGACGAACAGCGCCGCGTAGAACGCGCCCACACCGAGAACGACTGTGATCATGGTGACGATGTTGAACAGCACCACCTGTTCGCGCGTCTGTCGGGAGCCGCCGCGTTCCCACAGGTCGGCGCCGATGATCAGGGTCGCGGTGATCGCGATGATCGAACCGAGTGCCACGCCGGTGAGCCGAATCCCACCGAAAGTGTCTGCGAGCAGCCAGATGTCGGCGGTCACCAGTGCGAAGACCCCGGCCGCGATAGCGCCGGTGAGTGCGCGGCTCAGGCCGAGTGCCAGCCGCCACGGGCGGTTGGCGCGCACCATGCCGGTGAGCAGACGCAGGTTCCCGGTCAGGACACGCGCGGTGAACGCGGTGCCCGCCTCGTCGACGTCGGTCCCGAGTTGGCGCACGCGATGGCGCAGCGCCGACCGCGCCGGCGACTTCTGGTGACTGCGGAGGTCGTCGGCGTCGGCACCGAGGAGTTGACCGACGAGTCCGGTGATGATGCCGCGGGCCCGCTGCCGCACTCCGGTGGCGCCGAGCGCCGGCACCGAGAGGACCGCGACGCCGTGCACTGCGTTGGCATGCGCGACGACCGGACGTTTGCCGACGTGTAGCGGCAGGTCGGTCAGGCAGAGCACCAGATCCCACTCGTGTTCGAGCAGAAGATC
The DNA here is from genome assembly GCF_016924115.1 of Gordonia sp. BP-119. NCBI lineage: Bacteria > Bacillati > Actinomycetota > Actinomycetes > Mycobacteriales > Gordoniaceae > Gordonia > Gordonia sp. BP-119. The sequence goes on along the minus strand of NZ_JAFFZF010000008.1, from coordinate 36,977 downwards.
TCTCGTGGCGTCGACGATCTCGGCGTCGCCGACCGGCGGCTGTACGACGCCGGCCTCGAGGAGATCCAGCTGCCAGCGCGCGCCGGGGAAGGTCGTCTGGATGTGGTCGGTGAGGTCGGCTTCGATGAGCTTGCGGGCGAGGTCGATCGCCTGGCCCGGCGCGGCGACGATGCCGAGGACGACGACGGGTTCATCCGAGGTGCCGGGCTCGGGGAACGACTCGGGGGAAGAGGAGTCCATCAAGGGTGACGGCTCGGCTCAGGCGAACCGGGCCGCGAGGGCCCGCAGGGTGCCCTCGATCCCCTTGCCGTTCTTCTTGTCGTAGCCGATGAGTTCCATGATCTTCGGTACCCGGAGCGTCGAGTAGTCGAAGGTCTCGGTGACCGCGGTCGTGGTCGGTGACGTCGACTCGAGTTCCCACCGCCAGCGGTGCCCCATCGGGTGCTGCCATTCGACGACCCGACCGGGTTCGAAGTCGGTGACGGTCGAGGTGATCTTGTACGGCACGCCGTACTGCTTCATCCCGACGCTGAAACGCGCCCCACGGGTCAGCGTCTCGGGCCCGTCCACAGGGGTGTCGCGGACCGTGCCGGAACCGTCGAGCTCCGGATGCCGATGCGGATTCGACACGAGCGCGAACACATCGGCGGCCGGGGCGTTCACGACGACCCGGCGCGAGACCTTGTGCGGGCCGGAGTCGACGGTGGTGACGGGTTCAGAAGCCATACGCTCAACGTTACGCACGTCCGTGGGCTCGCGTCGAAACCACGTCAGTCGGTGGTGCGTTTGCGTCGCGGCTGCCAGACGACCAGGGCGTTGGTGCGTGGCACGGGGACGAGTTCGCCGCCGCGGCGGGTCCGCGACGCCTGCACCTCGTCGGTCAGCTCGCGCACGCGGTGCTGGAGCGCCTCGACCTGATTGCTCAGGTCGATGATGCGTTTGATGCCCGCGAGGTTGACGCCTTCCTCCTGCGAGAGACGCTGGATCTCGCGCAGGAGTTCGACGTCGCGGGACGAGTAGCGGCGACCACCGCCACTCGTCCGTTGCGGGGTGACCAGGCCCAGTCGGTCATAGGTCCGCAGGGTCTGGGCGTGCATGCCGGCGAGTTCGGCGGCCACCGAGATCAGGAAGGTCGCGCCGTCGCCGTCGAAGTTGCTCGCACCGGCCATGACTCATCGCCCCCAGTCCGCCCGCGGGTCGAAACCGCTTGCCCGCTCGGCCTGGTCGTAGGCGCGCATCGCCTCGACCGCGGCCTCGTCGAGCTTGTTCGGAACCGCGACCTTGACGGTGACGAGCAGGTCGCCCGCCCCGCCGGAGCGCTTGGGCACCCCACGACCGCGCACGCGCAGCGTGCGGCCGTCGGTGGTGTTCGGCGGGATCTTCACCCCGACCGAACCCTCCAGGGTCGGAACCGAGACCGTCGCTCCGAGAACGAGTTCGGAGATCCGCACCGGCAGCTGCACCCGAAGGTCGTTGCCGCTGCGGGTGAACTGCTTGTGCGGGGTCACGTGCACGACGACGTAGAGGTCACCCGACGGGGCGCCACGACGACCGGCCTCGCCCTGCCCGGCGAGCCGGATGCGTTGACCGTCCTCGACGCCGGCGGGGATCCGGACGTTGATGGTGCGCGCCCGGACCTTCACGCCGCTGCCGTCGCAATCGGTGCACGGGTCGTCGATCCGCGACCCGGTGCCCTGGCAGTCCTGGCAGGGCTCGCTGAATCCGAACGCGCCCTGGTTGCGGCTCACGAACCCGGAACCGTTGCAGTTCGCGCACACCCGCGGACTGGTCCCGGGCTTGGCGCCCGAGCCGTGGCAGGTGGTGCAGGGCGACGGACTGGTCACCCGCAGGGGGACGGTCGTGCCGAGCGCGGCGTCGGAGAACGAGAGCGTCGTCTCGGTCTCGAGGTCCTTGCCACGACGCGGCCGGCTCGCCGTCGAAGTACGTTGCGTTCCGCCGCCGCGGTTGAACAGGCCGTCGAAGATGTCGCCGAAACCGCCACCGCCGCCCCCGGTCTGTGCCCCGCCGAACAGGTCGCCGAGGTCGAAGTCGCCACCGCCGCCGGTGGTGTAGGTGGTTCCGCCGCCGGGGAAGCCACCCGGGAAGCCGTTGCCGCCGCCGCGGAATCGTCCGCCGGCGAACATGGCGCGTGTCTCGTCGTATTCCTTGCGCTTCTCGGCATCGCCGAGGACGCTGTGGGCTTCGGACACCCGCTTGAAGCGCTCTTCGGCCGCGCTGTCACCCGGATTCGCATCCGGATGCAGCTCGCGCGCGAGCTTGCGGTAGGCCTTCTTGATCTCTTCAGCCGAAGCGTCAGAAGCAACGCCCAGGTCCTTGTAGAAGTCGTGTTCTAACCACTCACGTTGTGGTGCCACCAGACGTCACCTCCTTGAGTTCTGTTGTCTGGATTGAAGTTTCAGTTGGGGCCACCTGCTCCCTGAGGTGCGAGCCGACCACCTGCTCCCCGAGGTGCGAGCCGACCATGTGCTCCCTGAGGTGCGAGCGAAGCGAGCCACGAAGGGTTCGTCGCCCTTCGTGGCTCGTCGCTTGCGCTCCTCGCACCTCAGGGATCAGTGGTGAGTTCGCCCACTCAGGATCGAGCGACGGTCGTTCTATTGTGCACCGGGCGCGTCGCCCGCGGGAGCGGGATCGGTGACCGTCACCATCGCGGTGCGGATCACCTTCTCGCCCAGGCGGTAGCCGCATCGGTACACCGATCCGATCACCGGGTTCGCGCCGGTGCCGTCGTGCTGCACGGCTTCGTGGAGTTCGGGATCGAACTCGTCACCCGCCGCACCGAAGGCCACGAGACCTTCGGCGGCCAGCACACCGGTCAGCTTGTCGGCGACCGCACGCAGCGGACCGCTGTCGAGGTCGCCGTGTTCACGGGCACGGTCGAGATCGTCGATGATCGGCAGCAGCTTGTCGATCAGGATCTGCTTGCCGTAGGCGACCGAACCCTGCTTCTCCTCGGCGGCACGCCGCCGGAAGTTGGCGAACTGGGCGCGTTCTCGCTGCAGGTCGGCCGTCAGCTCGGCGACGCGGGCATCCGGTTCGTCGGCTGCGGCGTCCGGCTGCTCCTCGGTGGCCTGTGACATGTCGGTCTGCTCGTCGACGACCGGTCCGGCATCGGCCGGGCCAGGTCCGGCGGCCGGCTCGTCGCGCACCTCACCCGTCTCCGGGTCGATACGACGACGGTCGGTCACCGTCACCGGCTCCTCGCCGGACCCATTCGACGAATGGGCTCCTGCGGTCACTTGTTCTCCTTCGAGTCGGCATCGTCGACGACCTCGGCGTCGACGACGTCGGGATCGGTGTCGGCCGCGGCGGACTCACCGTTGGGGGACTCGGCAGCGGCGTTGGCGTAGATCGCCTGGCCGAGGGCCTGCGACTCCTCCGACAGCTTCTCGATCGCGGACTTGATCGCCGCGGTGTCGTTGCCCTTGAGCGCTTCCTGCGCCCCGGCGACGGCCGCCTCGACCTTCTCCTTCAGCTCCGCCGGGACCTTGTCCTCGTTCTCCTTGAGGAACTTCTCGGTCTGGTGGACCAGCGACTCCGCCTGGTTGCGGGTCTCGGCCTCCTCGCGGCGCTTGCGGTCCTCGTCGGCGTGCGCCTCCGCGTCCTTGATCATGCGGTCGATCTCGTCCTTGCTCAGGCCGGAACCGTCCTGGATGCGGATCGAGTTCTCCTTGCCGGTGCCCTTGTCCTTCGCGGTGACGTGCACGATGCCGTTGGCATCGATGTCGAAGGTCACCTCGATCTGCGGGACACCCTGCGGCGCAGGGGCGATGCCGCCGAGCTCGAAGCTGCCGAGCAGCTTGTTGTGCGAGGCGATCTCGCGCTCACCCTGATAGACCTGGATCTGCACCGACGGCTGGTTGTCCTCGGCGGTCGTGTAGGTCTCCGACCGCTTGGTCGGGATGGTGGTGTTGCGCTCGATCAGCTTGTGCATCACGCCGCCCTTGGTCTCGATACCGAGGGAGAGCGGGGTGACGTCGAGCAGCAGCACGTCCTTGACCTCGCCGCGGAGCACACCGGCCTGGAGTGCGGCGCCGACGGCGACGACCTCGTCCGGGTTGACGCCCTTGTTCGGCTCACGGCCACCGGTCAGTTCCTTCACCAGGTCGGTGACGGCCGGCATACGGGTCGAACCACCGACGAGCACGACGTGGTCGATGTCGCCGACGGAGATGCCCGCATCCTTGATGACGGCCTGGAACGGGGCGCGGGTGCGCTCCAGCAGATCAGAGGTGATCTTCTGGAACTCGCTGCGCGAGAGCTGCTCGTCGAGGAACAGCGGGTTCTTGTCGGCGTCGACGGTGATGTAGGGCAGGTTGATCGAGGTGCTCTGCGAGCTCGAGAGTTCGATCTTGGCCTTCTCGGCGGCCTCGCGGAGACGCTGCAGGGCCATCTTGTCCTTGGTCAGGTCGATGCCCGAGGTGCTCTTGAACTTCTCGACGAGCCAGTCGACGACGCGCTGATCCCAGTCGTCACCACCGAGGTGGTTGTCACCGGAGGTCGCACGGACCTCGACCACGCCGTCGCCGATCTCGAGCAGCGAGACGTCGAAGGTACCGCCACCGAGGTCGAAGACCAGGATGGTCTGTTCCTTCTCACCCTTGTCGAGTCCGTAGGCCAGGGCGGCCGCGGTCGGCTCGTTGACGATCCGGAGCACGTTGAGGCCGGCGATCTGGCCGGCTTCCTTGGTGGCCTGACGCTGCGCGTCGTTGAAGTAGGCCGGGACGGTGATGACCGCGTCGGTCACGTCCTCACCCAGGTACGACTCGGCGTCGCGCTTGAGCTTCATGAGCGTGCGCGCGCTGATCTCCTGCGGGGTGTACTTCTTGTCGTCGATCTCGACGGTCCAGTCGCCTTCGCCCATGTGGCGCTTGACGGAGCGGATGGTGCGGTCGACGTTGGTGACCGCCTGGTTCTTGGCGGGCTGGCCGACCAGCACCTCGCCGTTACGCGCGAACGCGACCACCGACGGGGTGGTCCGTGCGCCTTCGGCGTTGGCGATCACGGCGGCTTCGCCGCCTTCGAGCACGGCCACCACCGAGTTGGTGGTACCGAGGTCGATTCCAACAGCACGAGACATGTTTGGCTTCCTCCTAGTTTGCGGGTGTGCACCCGAGTCCTTGTCCCGGGGTCTCGCGACCGCGGGGATGTCGTGGCGAAACTCTGCGGGACCGGACTTCAGTGCGTCCGACTCATGTCCTACTGAAAAAGTAGATCCGAGTCAAACCGACTTGAGTCTTCGTCGCTCAGTTTTCTCGAAGTGTGTAACGGGGGTGGCCGACGGATTGTTCCCGGATCGTCGAAGAAAGTTGAGCGGATGTCGCTCAATGTCCGCCGGGCCGAAAACGCGTATGACGTTGCGCCCGGTTTCCGGGCACAACGTCATACGGAATCGCGAGGCCGTCGGCGGGGCTCAGCGTCGTCGGGTGAGCACCAGCCGGGCACCCGCATCGAGGAGGAAGCCGAGGATGCCGATCACCACGATCAGGGCGGCCACCTGGTCGTACGCCAGCTGATCGCGGGCGTTGAGAATCTGGTAGCCGAGACCGGAGCGCACGCCGAGCATCTCGGCAGGCACCAGGACCACCCAGGCGATGCCGAGCGCGACACGGATACCGGTCTGCACGTTCCCGCGGATCGCCGGGATCACCACAGACACGAGGACTTCGGTCCGGGTGGCGTGGAACGATCGCGCGACCTCGACGAAGCCGGGGTCGATCGACTTCACGCCGGCGGCCGTGTTGATGACGATCGGCCAGATCGCCGCGATCGCGATCAGGAAGATGACCGGTTCGTCGCCGATGCCGAACACCATCACCGCGACCGGAGCCCACGACAACGGGGAGATCATCCGCAGGAAGGCGACGATCGGATTCGCCGCGCGTTCCGCGGTGAGACTCAGGCCGATCAGCAGGCCCAGCGGGAACCCGAGCACGACGGCGATCAGAAGACCGATCAGCAACCGCCACAGACTCAGTCCGATGTCGGGCAGCAGCACGCCGCGATCGAGGAGTTCCAGCATCGCCGGGAACACCTGCTGCGGAGCGAACTGGCGGGCGAGGGAGTCCGCCGCGGGGGACGACGGTGGTCGTCGCCCACCAGATCGCGACGAGCACCGCGATCGCGATAAGCGGCGGGACGATGGCGGAACCGGATCGCCGGCGCGGGTCCGTCGTGGTCTCGTCCTGGGTCAGCAGCGTCATGGCGTCACCTGTTCGGTTCTCGTGAGATCGGCGGGTAGTCCGAGAGCGGCTGCACCGCCGCGCATTCCGATGGCAGTACGGATGAATCGGTCGTCGACGAGGTCGGCATGGACGGTCGCCGGGTCCAGACGGCCGAGGAAGCGGCGATCACCGTCGACGAGGGTGTTGTCCATCTCGGTGACGAGCCGCTCGGTGAAACTCGCGAACGGGAAGGGTTGGAATCCGAGCCGTTGCGGCTGCCAGTCGACGTTGCTCACCGCGAAGTCGGCCGGGTCGTAGGTGAGCGCCTTGGCGATGGCCGGTTTCGGTTGCGGGAGATAACCGCCGGCGAGTTCCGCGGCGGCTCGGGGACGATCGAGATCGATGTGGTGCTGGGCCGCGACCACGGAGTCGGCGAGGGATTGGACCGCGGCGGGTCGTTCGTCGATGGCCGACTGATGGACGAGGAGCGCGCAGCAGGCGTGCTGTCGCCACACGTCGCCGAGAAAGGTGTGGATGCGGCCGATCTTGCGCACCTGGGCCATCGCGTTGAACGGATCGGCGACGACGTAACCGCCGATCGACCCGTTCGCCAGCGCCGGCACCATGTCCGAGGGGCTCATCACGATCAGCTCGACGGTCTTGTCGCCCCGGGACGCCCCGGTACGGATGACCGGTCGCAGCCCGTGGGTCCGCAACATCCGCTGCAGGATGATGTTGTGGATCGACCACCATGCCGGGATGGCCACCTGAGAGCCGGCGAGTTGCTCGAGGTCGACGATGTCGGGCGCCACGGTCAGCGCCGATCCGTTGGTGTGATTCCAACCCAACACCTGCACGGGGCTCTGCATCGCGTACCGGAGTGCCACCGCCATCGGCATCAGCAGATGGACGACGTCGACCTTTCGCGTCACGAAGGCCTCCGCGAGCGAGGACCAGCTCCGGAACAGCACGGGTTTCGTCGAACTCACGGCCGCGGGGTCGTATAGTCCGGCGGCGTGTGCGACGAGAAGCGGCGCCGCATCCGTGATGGGGAGGTAGCCGACCCGCAGTGCATCGGACGCACCCGGTGGCGCTGCCGTGGCCGCCCGGCCCAGACCGACGACGCCGCCGATGCCGCCCGCGACGGTGAGACCACCGACCCCGGCCAGGAGGAGTCGGCGTGAGATGGGCGCGTTCACACCTGCTGCCCCACCTGGTGACCGAAGTGCGTCAGGATCTCCGCGCGCCGGTCGGGATCGTCTCGGCCGAGACCGAATTCGAGCCGCCACTCCCCACCGATCCGGCCGGTCTCGGACAGCAGGACGATCCGGTCGGCGAGTTCGAGCGCCTCGTCGACGTCGTGCGTGACGAGGACGACGGTGATCCCCAGTTCGGCGGCCAATTCGGCCAGCCAGCTGCGCAATTCGCCGCGCACCGCCGGATCGAGCGCGCTGAACGGTTCGTCGAGCAAGAGCAACCTCGGCCGGATCGCCGCCGCACGGATGATCGCCACGCGTTGCGCCTGACCGCCCGACAGCTGATCGGGGTAGCGGTCGGCGAGACCGTCGAGCCCGAAGCGGCGCAACAGGCCGAGTGCGTAGTCGTTCTCGAACGACGCACGGTGCGCGGCGAATCGCCGTCCGAACCGGATGTTCTCTTCCACGGTCAGCCACGGCATCAGCAGCGCGCGCTGGAAGACAACCCCCGTGTGCGGTCGCTCACCGCCGGACTCGTCCCGCCACTCCAGGCTGCCGGCGTCGAGGGTCTCGAGGCCGGCGAGCACACGCAACAGCGTGGTCTTTCCGCTGCCGCTACGCCCGAGGACGGCCACGAACTCCCCGTCGTCGACGGCGAGGTCGATGCCCGACAATACAGCGGTGTCGCGAAAGGCTCTGCGGCCACCAGTTATTCGAACTGCGCGAGTTCCCACCGCAGTTGTCCTTCCGAGGGTGATTGGATGGGGATGAAAGCTGTTTCCCGGAACCGCCGGTTGGTGGCGCTCGCGGTCGCATAACCCGCACCGCCGCGGACGGTCGCCTCGAGCCGGGAGGCCGCGACCGCGGTTCGGGCGGCGTCGAGGCGCAGCCGGATCAGTTGGGCCGGCGACGGTGTCGTCGGATCGGCGGCGAACGTCGCGAGACGTGCACGTATCGACTCGAATTCGGCCGTCCGGTCGTCGAACTCGGGACGGAACACCTCGTTGACCCCCGCCAAGGACTCGACGGCACCGTCGAGTGCGGCACCGATGGCACCGCTGCAGAACGCGGACTGCAGCAGCAGGAACACCGGACGTATACCCCGGACGAACCCGGTGAGGTCGTCGGAGATCACGTTCTCGTCCTCGATCACCACGTCGGTGAGCGCGAGGGACGTCGAGGCGGTGGATCCCAAACCGATGAGGTCAGGCGCGGAACGGATCTCGACGCCGGGCGCGTCCGCGTCGACGACCGCGACGAGGGTCGTGTCACCGGCGCGCACCGGGAGGACGATCAGCGACTCGGCGTAGACGTTCGACGCCCAGCGGATCAGTCCGGTCGCCACGACCCCCCCCCCGGCCGCGACGCCCCGTGATGGGTACGTCGCCGAGCCCGGCCACCTGTTTCAGACCGGCCGCCATGGCCGTGACACCGATCCGCTCGCCACCGAGGAGCGACGCGAGGTGCCTCTCCCGCAACGCTTCCGGCGATCGGGCGACGTACTCGATCGTCATCCGCTGCGCCCACAGCGAGAATCCGGCCGACAGACTCACTGCCGACACACGTTCGAGGACGTCGATCATCGACGTCAGCGAACCGTCGACCACTCCCCGGCCCAGGAGGCCGGCCGCACCGGCCGCGGCGATGTCGACCCGGGTGTCGGTGTGGCCGGCGTCGAGGTCGCGGGCGCGGCCGGCCACGGATGCGACGACTTCGCCGAGTTCATCGGTCAGCGTCGGCGCCATACCGGTCAGCCCTGTAGCCGGTGGAGGCGGTCCACCGGGGTCGAGACGACCTCACGAGCGTGACGGACGGCCGCCTCGTCCGGGGCGTCGTAGAAGCACAGGCACTTGTCGGTGTCCTCGCGGACGTAGGTCCGCAGGAAGCTGACCTCGGGGACGTCGGCATACTTCGGCGAGTTCGCCTTCTTACGGGCCAGGTAGGTCTCCATGTCGATGGCTTCGGGGATGTCCCATTCGACGAGATAACCGGCGGTCGGACGCGCCTTCTTCAGCTCGTCGAGGTCGGCGCCGACGAGCCGGACCTCGTCCGGGCCGGCAGCGACGAGCCCCCGGAAGTCCTCGACCTCGTCCAATACGGCCGCCCGGCACCCCTCGAACTCGGCGATCACGAACAGTCGCTCGGCGCCTTCGGTCACCTGCGTCTCGATCAATTCGCCGCCGGCGGTCCGCAGATGTGCGTCGAGTCCTTTGATAAGTTCTTCGATCTTGCCCGCGTCACTGTCGGCAGGTTCGAGTTCGTAGAGGAAGAGCGCCATGGGTGAGCCTTTCTGCGTCGGTGTGCCCGCTGGTGACCGCACCGACCCTGGCATAGACAGACCAGTCTGTCTACGGCGTCTCGTGGTCTACCCTTGGCGCTGTGAGCAACCCCGCACAGGCGAGCACCAGCCGCGCGACCTCTGCTGCCGGGCCCGGCAGCCCGGCCGATCGACTGCTCGCCACCGCCACCGAACTGTTTGCCGCACAGGGCATACGGTCGGTCGGCATCGACCTGATCCTGCGCGAGTCCGGCGTTGCCAAGGCGAGTCTGTACAACGCCTACGGCTCGAAGGACGGGTTGGTCGTGGCCTACCTCGAGCGTTTGGATCAGGCTGATCAAAACCGGTGGTTCGAGGCGACGAAGGCCGTCTCCGATCCGCGCGAGCGGATCCTGGCCTTCTTCGACCTCGCCATCGCCGGGGCCCCGACCCGCAACTTCCGCGGCTGTCAGTACGCCAACGCCGCGACCGAGTTCCCCGACACCGACCTGCCTCCCATCACGGCGCACCGCGCGTGGCTCCTCGACACCCTCGGCGACAACCTGCGCGCACTCGGAGTCCCGGAGCCCGATGTGACCGCGCGACAGATCCAGGTGGTCTACGACGGTGCGCTCTCGGGGTCGAAGATGGCTCGCTCCACCGCCCCCATCGAGACGGGCCGGCTACTGGTCGAGGCACTCCTCGACCGTCACCCGCCGGTTGCGTAGCGCCACCCCCGCTGGTTGAGCAGGCGACGAGCGCAGCCGCCGGGCCGAGCAAGCGACGAAGGAGCGCGTCGAGGTCGAGGAGCCGTGTCGAAGCCACCTCGCAACACGCCGCGCTGTTGGTTACCCACTCGTCCCGGTCGCACCCGGCTACCGTCAGTTCATCCCCTCGACGCGGAGGTGGCGATGAACGAGACCACACCGAGCGATCCGCGATGGGTGCCGTGGCGGGTCGCGCCGACGTCGGGCTTCGAGGTCGACGACCCGACCGGGCGTGGCGAGGTCGAGATCGCGCAGATCGACGAGCGACAGTTTCTCGTGCGCAACGCCTTTCGGTTCTCCGATCCCGCGGTCGAGGAGTACCTGGTAACACAACTGGTCGAGCGAGGACAGACGGAAGCCGATGCGCGGGGCGCCGTCGACGCGGCCCGCGCGTTTGTGCCCGGCGACGACAACCCCACCGACCTCGCCTCGATCCCCCGGTTCCTGCGCTGGTTCGAGAACCCTTACGGCAGACACTCACTCGCGGCGCTCATCCACGACGAGCTCATCACGGGCACCGTCAACTCCGGCGCGCTCGGGAGTGACACCCTGTCCGACCGGTTCTTCCGCGAGATGATGCGGGCGTCCGGCGTCCCCTGGCTCAAGCGGTGGATCATGTGGTCGGCCGTGGCACTTCGCACGCGATGGGTCGCCGGCGGATGGCGACGTCTCAGTGTGGTCGCGTGGCTGGTGCTGAGCCTCGTCGGCATCTGCGCGGCGGTCGGTTCGGGCGGGGCGTTGCTGTTCGATTGGTCGTGGCCGACATCATCGCCGGCGGTCTCTCTCCTGCTTTCCCTGCTGATGATTTTCGTCGCCGCGCCGCTGTGGGGGCGCCAGTGGGCGGCGAGTCTCGTTGCGGCCGTGGCCGCCTTGTGGGTCCTGCCCGCCGCGATCGTGGCCTACTTCGCCTATGCGCTGTATCTGTTGTCGGAGAGGATCGCTCGCACCGTCGGGCTCACGTAGCGGCTCGGCCGAGCATTCTTGTCGGTGGTCGGGTCTATCTTGGATGTATCAGTTGGACCGGTCAACCAGGCCGGGCGGCAACGACTTCGGGGGGAGTCACTGTGGGGGCATGGACGGATCTGCCGGGCGAGTTCCTCGCCGGGGTCGATCCTGCCCGCCCGGCCGAAGCCGACACCGCCACCCATATGCAGCGCCTGGGGTCGATCCGCGCGGGCGAATCGTATCTGGCGTGGTGCCGCTACCAGACGATCCTGGTGCTCTGCGACCGGCTGTTGACCACTGTCGGCAACAGTTACGTCTCCGACGGTTTCGGTGACATCGTCGCCCGGGTCTCGCGCGAGGCCGGGATCACCCGCTACCGGGCGGGGATGCTGGTCGACGAGGCGCTGTGTCTGCGTGACCGACTGCCGCGGGTGTTGGAGACGTTGCGCGACGGCATCATCGGGCCGCACCAGATCCGGGAGATCATCGGACGCACCCACTTGGTGTCCGATGATCACCTTCTCGACCCCGACGACCCCGACAGCCGCCGGATCATCGAGGTGCTCGACGAATCGATCGCCGACCTGCTGCGCTCTCGGTCCGGGTCGTGGTCGACGTCAGGTTTGCGCGACATGATCGACCGCCTGGTCTTCGGCCACGACGCCGACGCCGTCCGGGAACGGCGCCGCGAAGCGCTCGACAAACGAGGGGTGTGGACCGAGAACCACGGTGACGGGACCGGTGAGATCACCGCGGTCATGGCTGCCGAGAACATCCGGGCTTGCGACGCCTCGGTACGGGAGTTGGCCGCATCCGTGTGCGACCGGGATGGGCGCACCCTCGGGGAACGGAAGTCCGACGCCATGTGCGCGTTGCTCACCCGAACAGCGTTCACGTGTGCGTGCGGTCAGTCCGACTGCACCGCAACACCTGTCGATCCTGGAGGTTCGGCGGCGGGTACCGAGATCGTGATTCACGTGGTGACCGACGCCGACACCCTGGCCGGCGGGTCCGGACCCGGCTGGGTCGACGGGCATGGGGTGATCTGCGATGACCATGTGCGTGACCTCGCCGCCCGGCCCGACGCGACCATCAGACCGGTCACCCCGGTCCGCACACCACCGTCGCATGTCGTCGCCGGAGGCCCAGCCGTGACCGGCGATGGCGGATACGACGACACCACTACGCAGGCGTCGAACATCGCCGCGCCACAGCAGGATACGGCGGGCAGCGACACCGACACCGACACCAACGCCGATGCCGGCGGCGCGGGCTACGCGTCGACGCCCCCGACTTCGGCCACACCGTCGGCGGAGCCACCATCGACGGAGCCGGTGTCGTCGGAGGTCGTGGTGGTCTACCCGGCTGCCCTGCCTGGTGACCCGTATCGGCCGACAAATGCGTGCGCGGAGTTCGTGCGGGTGCGCGACGGCTACTGCACCGAGCCGGGTTGCACGCGTTCGGCATTCACCGCCGATGTCGATCACGTCGCCGAGTACGACCACGCCCGACCCGCCCGCGGGGGTGCAACCTCGAGTGAGAACCTCAACGCCAAATGCCGTCCCGGTCATCTCCACAAGACCCACAGTGGCTGGACCGATGTGCAGTACCGCGACGACGAGGGCCGTCTGGTCACCGAATACGTGACGCCGGAAGGGTTCGTCATCCCCGGCGAGGCCGAAACCCTCGAAGACCTCTTCCCCAACCTGCGTCGCATCCGGTTCGAACAAGCCGCGAAAGCTCCACCCAGTCCGCGGATCATCGTGCCCGAACGGCAAGGCAGACAACAACAAGGCCGACCACCGCGCACGATCACCGAACGCACCGCCGCCAAACACGCGAAGCGGCGAGAAGAACGCGCCCGCAACAAGGCACAACGCGAGGCGGATCGACTCGCCCGAGCCGAGGCCGCCAGCCATCAACCCGGCACGCCCGACGACCCGCCACCCTTCTGACAGACGCCAACACCCCGGCGGAACGTAATCGTCCACGAACCACCGGGGTGTTGGGCTGGGCCTGGGCTACAGCGCGCGGAATCAGGCCGCGGTCACCTGCGCGTCGTCGGCGACTTCCAGCGCCTGCGCGACGATCTCGGCGACATCGGTCATCGGCCGCACGTCGAGGGTGTCGAGCACCTCGGCCGGCACGTCGTCGAGGTCGGGCTCGTTGCGCTGCGGGATGAAGATGGTCTTCAGCCCGTTGCGTTGTGCGGCAAGCAGTTTCTGCTTGACCCCACCGATCGGCAGGACCCGCCCGTTGAGCGTGACCTCGCCGGTCATCCCGACATCGCTGCGCACCTGACGTCCCGTCGCCATCGACACCAGCGCGGTGACCATGGTGACGCCGGCGCTCGGACCGTCCTTCGGCACGGCTCCGGCCGGAACATGCACGTGGATGGTCTTGTCGAGCGCTTTCGGGTCGACGCCGAGCTGCTCGGCGTGCGCCCGCACGTACGACAGTGCGATCTGCGCCGACTCCTTCATCACGTCGCCGAGCTGGCCGGTCAACTTCAGCCCCGGCTCACCCTCGGTGGCGTTCACCTCGATGAACAGGACGTCGCCGCCCATGCCCGTGACCGCGAGACCGGTTGCGACACCGGGGACCGCCGTCCGTTCCGCCGATTCCGGCGTGAAGCGCGGACGCCCCAGGTAGTCGCGCAGATCGGGCTCGTCGATGATGACGGGCGCCGTCGCGGTTCCCCCGTCTCCCGATTCGACCGCGAGGTTGGTCGCGGCCTTACGAAGCGCCTTCGCCAGCAGCCGTTCGAACTGCCGCACACCGGGTTCGCGGGTGTAGTTGGCCGCGATCTCCCGCAGCGCCGCATCGGTGACGGTCACCTCGTCGGGTGTCAGCGCCGCCCGCTCGGCCTGCCGGGGCAGCAGGTAATCGCGGGCGATGGCGACCTTGTCGTCCTCGGTGTACCCGTCGAGCGTGACCAGCTCCATACGGTCGAGCAGGGCCGACGGGATGTTCTCGATGACGTTGGCGGTCGCGAGGAACAGCACATCGGACAGGTCGAGATCGAGATCGAGGTAGTGATCGCGGAAGGTGTGGTTTTGCGCGGGGTCGAGGACCTCGAGCAGCGCGGCGGCCGGGTCGCCCCGGTAGTCCGAGCCCACCTTGTCGATCTCGTCCAGCAGCACAACGGGATTCATCGATCCCGCCTCACCGATCGCCCGTACGATCCGGCCGGGCAGGGCGCCGACGTAGGTACGCCGGTGGCCGCGGATCTCCGACTCGTCGCGCACACCGCCGAGGGCGACGCGCACGAACTTGCGGCCCAGCGCCCGGGCGACGCTCTCACCGAGCGATGTCTTGCCGACACCGGGAGGACCGGCGAGCACCATCACGGCGCCCGACCCGCGTCCGCCGACGACCTGCAGGCCGCGTTCGGCGCGTCGGGCACGCACCGCGAGGTATTCGACGATGCGGTCCTTCACGTCGTCGAGGCCGTGGTGGTCGGCGTCGAGGATTTCGCGCGCGCCCTTGACGTCCGTGGAGTCCTCGGTGCGGGTGTTCCACGGCAGGTCGAGGACGGTGTCGAGCCAGGTGCGGATCCATCCGGTCTCCGGCGACTGGTCGCTGGCGCGTTCGAGCTTGCCCACCTCACGGAGCGCGGCCTCGCGCACCTTCTCGGGCAGGTCGGCTTCCTCGACGCGGCCGCGGTAGTCGTCGGCGCCCTCGGGCTCGTCCTCGCCGAGCTCCTTGCGGATGGCGGCGAGCTGCTGGCGTAGCAGGAATTCCTTCTGCTGCTTGTCCATGCCCGCACGGACGTCCTCGGCGATCTTCTCGGTCACCTCGGACTCGGCCAGGTGATCGCCCGTCCACTCGATGAGCAGCCGCAACCGCGCCGCGGTCACCGGCGTCTCGAGCAGCTCACGCTTCTGCTCGTCGGACAGCCACGACGCGTAGCCCGAGGTGTCGGCGAGATCCGCCGGATCGGACATCTTGTTGACGGCGTCGATGAGCTGCCATGCCTCGCGGCGCTGCAGCATCGCCAGCACGAGCTTCTTGTACTCACCGGCGAGTTCACGGTCTTCGTCGGTGGCGTCAACCTCGTCGACCTCGGTCACCTCGACCCACAGCGCCGCACCGTGACCGGGTGTCCCGGTCCCGATCTGCGCGCGCTGCTCACCCTTGACGACGGCTGCCATCCCGCCGCCCGGGATGCGGCCGACCTGCACGATCGACGCGATGACACCGTAGGTGGGATACCGATCGTCCAGACGTGGGGCGACCAGCAGTTTCCCGGTCTCGCTCGCCCGGGCGGCGTCGACCGTGGCCTGCGCGGCATCGTCGAGCGGAATGGGCACGACCATGCCGGGCAGGACGACGACGTCGGGAACGAAGAGAACCGGCAGTGAATATGTCTGCGACATGAAACCTCCAGAGTTAAGTCTGACCGACTCAACCCAGGTGGCAGGAATCTTGTTCCCGGGCGATTTATGCCAGGAGCGAACGGGGGGTGCGGCCGCCCAGGTGAAGCCGTCCGGATCGGTCAGCTCGCCGGCGTCGCCGCCGATCACGAGCCGGTGGGAACCCGAACCGTCCGGGTGGACACCCGCATCCTTGGCCGCGGCCTTGCGGCCGTAGAGTGCCAGCTTGATCGAGTTCGGGTCACTCTCGAACTCGACATACTTCCGGCCGAAGCTCTTGGCCACGGTGAATCCGCGGCTCAGATAGAACCCCGTGGTCGCCGCGACGTCGTCGACGCCGAGCAGCAGGACCAGATCGTCGACCTCCCGCTCCGGCGCGCCGGTCGGCTTCTTCGACGAACTGGCGACCTTCCAGATCGCGCCGTCGGGCGCCTGGACGACGCCGCCGTACCCCCAGAAGGACTTTCTCTTCTTCTCGATTCCTGACCGGTCGCGAACCTCAGGTGAGGTCGACCGCGGCGCGGGTGGCGAGGACGACGATCTGGGCGATCACCAGAACCGCGACCGCGACGAAGAACGCCGCGGTGGTCACGACGACACCGGCCGCCCCGCGCAGCGCACCCGGCACAGCCTGCAGCCAGGACACGGAGAGTCGGTGTGCGGGTGCGACATCGGGGGTCATGGGCGGTCCTCTGCATACAACGAGCGACCACACCGTTGTGGTCGCAGTCACAACACTCAATCACAAGTAAGTACTTCTGTGCCAGAAATCGACCTCAAGACTCATCCCGACCCGAACTCTCCGGCGCTGACCGTCCGAAACCCCGCCCGCCACGAAGTGCGGTAGAACCGAACCGACACCCACCCGAGGAGCCCGCATGTCGATCGTCACGCCGACCACCACTCGTCAGCCGCTGGGCCGGGCCATCGCCCGGATCGCCCTGGGAGCGGTGCTGGTGATCGCCGGTGTCGGCCACCTCACCGCTCAGCGCGAAGAGTTCCAGGCACAGGTCCCCGACTGGGTGCCGTTCAGCAAGGACTTCGTGGTGCTGGCATCCGGCGGCGTCGAGATCGCGCTGGGCGCCGCGCTCATCGCGCTGCCCCGCCACCGCAAGGTGGTGTCGTGGATCGTGGCCGCGTTCTTCGTGGTCATCTTCCCCGGCAACATCAACCAGTACGTCGAGCACATCGACGCCTTCGGCCTCGACACCGACGAGAAGCGGCTCACGCGACTGTTCTTCCAGCCCGTCCTGGTGCTCTGGGCCATCGCGGCCGGCACGGGCGAACGCCGGGCCTAACCTGCCCGGGTCGCCGCATCCTGGCAGGCGGTGTCCACACCCGCACGGACCTGCGGCCGCACATCAGTGCTCGAGCGGATCGTGCACGCCGCCACCAGCCCGCCGACCGCGCAGCATCCCGCGCAGATGTACATGGCCGTCCGGAAGCCGTCGCCGAGCGGATCGCCGGGGCCCGCATCGATCCCCGCCACGGCGGGCAGCACCGCCACCGCGAGCAAACCCGCGAGCCGCGCCACCGCGTTGTTCACGCCCGACGCGGTGCCGGCGAGCGCGTCGTCGACGGCGGCGAGCGCCGCTGAGGTGAGCGGCGCGACCGTCACCGTCATGCCGAGGCCGAACAGCAGCACCCCGGGCAGCACGGAGTCGACATAGCCCGAGCCCGGCTCGACCCGGGACATCAGCGCGAAACCACCGGCCGCGATGAGCGGGCCGACCGTCATCGGCAGCCGTGGCCAGGTGCGCTGCGCCAGCTTGCCGACCACGGGCGACCCGAACAGCATGATGAACGTGCTCGGGAACATCGCCGCGCCGGCCTCGAACGCCGAGTAACCGAGGCTCTGCTGCAACTGCAGGGCCAGCAGGAACAACGCACCGCCCAGTGCCGCATAGACCAGCAGCGTCGTCAGATTGGCGCCGGTGAACTGCGACGACCGGAACAGCCCGAGCGGCAGCAGCGGCGCCGACACCCGCGACTCGATCACCACGAAACCCGCGAGCGACACCACACCGACGATCCCGGCGGCGACCGTTACCCCGCTCCACCCGTTCGACGGCCCTTCGATCAGGGCGTAGATGACGCCCGCGAGCCCGACGGTCATCGCCAGGGCACCCGCCACGTCCAGACGGGCGTTCGACGGCGCGCCTCGCGATTCGGGCACGTGCCGGATCGCGATCCACAACGCTCCCAGCGCGAGCGGCACACTGAGCAGGAACGTCCACCGCCACGACGCCGCGTCGACGAGCCAGCCACCGAGGAACGGGCCCAGAGCCGTGGTCGCGCCGGACATCCCGGCCCACAGACCGACCGCCGCACCGCGGTCCGACGGACGGATCTCGGCGTTGATCAACGCCAGGCTGCCCGGCACGACCGCGGCGGCGGCGATCCCCTGCACGATCCGTGCGGCGACGAGGAGTTCGACGGTCGGCGCCAGCCCGCACGCGACCGTGGCCACCGCGAACACGGCGAGACCTCCGGCGAAGACGAGCCGACGCCCATACCGGTCGCCGGCGACACCACCGATCAACAACAACGCGCTCAGCGTGAGCAGATACCCGTCGAGTACCCACTGCTGACCGCGTAGACCGGTATCGAGGTCGCGCGCGATGGCCGGCAGTGCGACGTTGACGACGGTGCCGTCGATGAAGGCGACACCCGAACCGAGGACCGCGGCGACGATCAGCCACCGCCCCGCCGCCGACGCGGCCGGCACTCCACGGGCGTCGGTGTCGGCCGCGCTGTTCTCGCTCATCGGTTCTCGGCGGTGATGAGCTCGGCGGCGACGACGTCGGCGAGCCCGTCGAACTGGTGACCGCCCACCGGATGACGATGCAGCGGCGCCGACGTAAGGAACGCCGCGTTCAGGTCCAGGTGCTCGACGGGCACCACGTCGTCGTCGACGCAGTGGTGGACCGAAGGGAGCAGAGAGCCGGTACCGGGGAACACGTACTGCGGAACATCCCAACCGTCCGGTCCCCAGTTCGGCATCGCAAGAAGCACAGCACTTCTCGAGGCGACATCGGCGTCGGCGAAGACATGCATCAGCACCGTCGCCCCGAACGAGTGCGCGACGACGTGATCGTCGGCGTCCAGCCCCTCGAGACGCTCCCGGATCGGTCGGGCCCACGCCTCGATCGACATGTCGTCGTCGGAGAACCGAGGCATGTCCAGCGTCGCGTCGAGTGCCGCGGCCAGCGCCCCGGCGAGCGGGCCGTCGTCGGCGTATCCGCCCGCGCCGTGGATGAAGAACAGCCGACGCTGCGTCATGCGTACTCACTCCCTGCCGACGATGCACCGGAGCCGATCAGCAACAGACCGACCATCGTCCTGGCGTCGGCGTCGGTGTACCCGGGTCCGATGATGCACAGGTTGCCGATCGCCCGTAGGAAGGTCAGCGCGCAGATGTCCCGGCTGACCTCTCCCGTGGCCTGCGCCGGTTCGAGGAGCGAGGCGAACGCCGGCACGAGGGTGTCGAAGATGAGCGCGTGCAGATCGACGAGGCTCGGGTCGTCGGAGCTGAGCGCGTCACTCAAGCCGTGTTTGGTGACGAGGAAGTCGGTGAACGCCGACGTCCACCGGCACAGCGCGGCACGCGGCGGGACCTGTTCGGCCAGAAGCTGTTCCGCCAGTGCCGCACATTCGTCGACCTGGTGCCGGTAGACCGCGGTGACCAGTTCCGCCCGGGTCGGGAAATGCCGGTACACGGTGCCGACGCCCACCCCGGCACGCGTGGCGATGTCCCGCACCGGGGCCTGCACGCCCGCATCGACGAAGGCCGCGGCCGCCGCCTCCAGAAGTGCCGTACGGCTCCGTTCGGCCTGCATCTGACGTGCTGTTTTTCCTGCGGACACCGTCCACCCCTTGCTCGCGGAACACTGTTCCGCTAGTTAGGCGGAACATCGTTCCGTCCAGGCTATCGCGCACCCGCCCCATCCCGAAGGGAAATCTCATGTCCACGGAAGTGCTCGTTCGTCAGATCGTCT
Source organism: Gordonia sp. BP-119 (assembly GCF_016924115.1). NCBI lineage: Bacteria > Bacillati > Actinomycetota > Actinomycetes > Mycobacteriales > Gordoniaceae > Gordonia > Gordonia sp. BP-119. The sequence goes on along the minus strand of NZ_JAFFZF010000008.1, from coordinate 17,256 downwards.
CCGTCAAGCCCATCGTCGTCCCCACCTCGGACCGTCCGTTCCCGTTGACGGTGAGGGTCACCGCACCGGCCACCGGGGATCGGCTCCCGGTCCTTGTGTTCTCCCACGGCAACGCCTGGTCGATGGACGGTTACGCACCACTCGTCGATCGTTGGGCCGCATCAGGTTTCGCCGTCATACAGCCGACCCACCTCGATTCCCGGCGTCACGGGATCGGATTCGACGACCCGCGATTCGCGTCCATCTGGCGCACGCGGGTGCAGGACGCGCACGCGGTGATCGACCATCTCGACGAGATCCTGATCGCGGCCGGCGGGGACCTGCGCCGGCGCGTCGACATCGGCCTGCTCGCCGCGGCCGGCCACTCATGGGGCGGTCAGACCGTCGGCACTCTCCTCGGCGCGCGTGTGATCGGGCCGGACGGGGTCGTCGGCCCGGATCTCGCACACCCCGCCGTGCGAGCGGGCGCACTGATGGCGACGGCCGGGACGGGCGACAGCCTGAGCGAGTACGCGCGCGAACACCTGCCGTTCATGCGGCCGGACTTCTCGACGATGTCCACCCCGGCGCTCGTCGTCGCCGGCGGCAAGGACGACTCGGCACTGTCGACACGTGGCCCGGAGTGGCTGACCGATGCCTTCCACCTCTCCCCCGGCGCGACGGACCTGATGTGGATTCCGGACGGCGAACACACTCTCGGCGGTATTGCCGGTGAGGCGGTCCGGGAAACCACCGATGAGAACCCGACCCGGGTCGCGCTGGTGGCCGACGCCGTCGCCGCCTACCTACTCGACGCGCTCGGCTTCAGTTCGGCCGCGTGGGAAGCTCTGCGGCACTCGGACTCCGTCGACTTCACGGTGCACCGGAAGTGACGCCGGCCGGGTCGTCCCGGTTCGACACTAGGCCGGGCCGGCCGTCTCCAGCAGCGATTTCAGTTGTGCGAGATCCTTTTCCACCATCTGGGTGTCGCGGTCGAACTCGTCGTCGGACATGGCCAGCTGCCGGATCGTGAAGACGACTTCGGCACCTTCTGGATGTGCCAGCACCCGAAGCGGATTGAGCACGGTGTCCCCGGTGGGAAGCACCACCTCGTGGTCGACGACGCCGAGGGTGTTCCGCGGGACGAACCGGACGGTCACGGTGCCCATCGGCGACTCCACGAGCAACTCGTCACCCCGCCGGACCACCTCCGACTTCGCCAGCCCCGCGGCCCAGCGCGGCAGATTGTCGGGCTCGGCCGCGAAGTCGTAGACCTTCGCGGGTTCGGCGTTGATGACCACACTGACGTGCCGGCTGCGCATGTGGCCAACGTAGTCGTGACAGCATGCTGCCGCCTACCGATCCCGACGCCGACCTGCCCGGTCAGGAGAGCGACTCCGCGCCCCCGTCGGTGGGCTCGGCCAGTTCCCTCTCGATGAGCTGTTCGGCGACCTTGGCCAGCGGCGTGTTGGTGTCCTGGGACAGGCGTCGGAGCAGAGCGAAGGCGGCGACCGCATCGATGCGGAAGCGGTACATGATCATGCCCTTGGCCTGACCGATGATGTCCCGGCTGGCCAGCGCACTGCGGAAGTGTTGTTGCTGCCGCGCGGCACGCAACGCCAGGGCGGCGTGGGTCGCGAACAACAGGCCGACTTCCAAGGATTCGTCGCCGAAGGCGTCGGGCGTATCGGCGAACACGTTGAGCGCGCCGATGGTCCCCTTGTCGGTGAACAGCTTGAACGACAGGCTGGACCGCAGCGGACTCTCGTCGAGGATGCGAGCGGAGAAGGCGGGGAATCGCTCGTCGCGGGCGATGTCGTTCACGAGCACGGTGTGGTGGTCCCAGGCCGCCTGCAGGCACGGGCCCTCGCCCGTTTCCTTCTGGATCCGGTCCGCCAGGTTCATCAGCGGGTCGGTGGGCGCGAGCGTGTCGAAGTTGTTCTTCTGATCGACCACGAGAACGCCGGCGTACTGCGCACCGGGGACATACTCGACGGCGCCTGCGGTGACCGAGGGCAGCACCTCGGCCGACGTGTCCTCCGTGGACTCGGGAACGGCATGCATCTGCCGCGCCAGCTCGGCGATCTTGAAATGGACGTCTGTTGCCACCGGCACTCAACCTCGATTCGATGCGCCGGATCAGCCCGGCGAACCCCGTGATTCTACAAACCTCTCATACGTTCAACCCGGTTGTTCGTGCCGAACCGACTCTCGGATGGCCCTGGATCGGCTCAATCTTTGGGACGATCAGGCCCTTATCCCCGCGCGACGTGATCTCTACCATTGGCCTGGTGATCAAACGGTTCAGTGTCTCCGTCCTTTGTGTCATCGCGGCGATCACGGGGGCGGTGGCCGTCGGCACGCCCACGGCGCAGGCGGCACCATCGTGCTCCGACGTCGAGGTCGTGTTCGCGCGCGGCACCGTGGAGACCTCTCCGCCGCTGGGTCTCACCGGCGTCTCCTTCGTCGAAGCCGTCCGCTCGCAGCTGCCCGGCAAGTCCGTCACCAGCTACGGCGTTCCCTACCCTGCCAGCGACCAGTTCAACAACCGTTTGAAGTTCGCGCGCACGGTGGCCGACGGCGTCCGCACCACCCAGAACCGCATCAAGTACCTGGCCGCGAAGTGCCCGGACACCAAGGTCGTCCTCGGCGGCTACTCCCAGGGCGCCGTCGTCGCCGGCTACGCCGTCCATGCCGGGCTGGACCTGCCCGCCCGGTACGCCGCGTACGACCGGTTCGTGCCGCCGCCGCTGCCGGCGAACATGGCGCGCAACGTCGCCGCGATCGTGCTCTACGGCGCGCCGTCGGATCGCTTCATCGACGACATCGGCGCTCCCCCGGTCAAGGTGGCAGCGCCGTACCGCAGCCGCACCGTTCGCTACTGCATCCCCGGCGACACCATCTGCGACGGCGCGCCGGTCGGCGGCCCGAATGCCCTGCACGTGCTCTACTCGGTCAACGGTATGACGCTCGAGGGCGCCCGGTACGCGGCCCGGCGGGTCTGAGCTCGGTTCAGAAGTCCGGCGCAGGCACGACTTTCGCGAAGGTCCTGCTGGCGTCGGACTTCTCCGCTTCGTAGACGAGAGCCAGTTCGGCGCGCTCGAAGTTCTGGAACCACTCGTCCCAGGTGATGTGCTCGAGGTCGCCGTCGACCGCACCGTCGAAGTCGATGCGGAGCATTCCTGTTCCGCCGACGCTCCGGATGTCGCGAACGCGGGCGGGCACACCCCGGTGGGTGGTCGCCCACTCTCGGATCTCGTCGTGATCGCGCGTCGTCCTGCAGTGAGACCCCATCGGTCGTCTCCTATCGTGCCGCACCGAAACCCACCATTGGGCATCGCGGTCCGTGGACCGCCCTGTCCTTGTCTCGGCGTCCGGGCGTCCGACGTCAACCGCTGATCGGTGCGCTGTTCATACCCAGGACAGGCTCTCGTCAACCCTGCGTGACCCGGGATGTCAGGGCGCGGCTCGGAGCGAGACGGTGAGATCGAAATGGTCGAAGGCGCGTGGCATCTCGACGTCGCCGCCGCGCACACGTGGCGCGAGCACGTTGTCGTCGAGTTCGTGATCCCGGCAGATCGCCGCCAGCACCGCCGTGCTGAACATCAGGACCACGTTGCGTCCCGGGCATTCGCCCGGGCCGTCGCTGAAGGGGACGACACCGGCGAGTCTCTGCGCTCGACCGTCGGTCCAGGCCTCGGGGGTGAAACGCTGGGCGAAGTCCATCGCGTCGTCGTCGCGCTGGAAGAACTCCGCGATCACGATCGTGGTCGCACCCTCGGAGACCGCGCCGCCGTCCCACGGGATATCCCTGCTCGCCTGGCGCAGGATGGCGAGGGTCGTCGGCCACAAGCGAAGCGATTCCAAAACGGTCGCACGGAGTGTCGGCAGCAGGCGCGCCTCGCCGGGATCCCCGTCGGCGATCTCGCTCCGCGCCGCCGCAGCGGTCGCGGGGTGGGCGGCCAACAGCGCGAGCGATCGGTGGACGGCCACCGCGACCGCGTCGAATGCGAACAGCCAGTGCGGGATCTGGCCGGTCGGGTCCAGCGAGCCCGGACTGTCCAGTGCGTCCCTCGTGACCCCGGCGAGCGAGTCGTCGGGCGCGGAGGCCACCAGGTGGTCGAGACGCCGCCGGAAGTTGTTGTAGGTGGTGGACCGGTACGGGAAGACCGGGCCCCAGTTGGCATCCCGACGCAGCGCAGTCAGCAGGTCGGTCACCTTCTCGTCGTCGCGGGCCGCGTCACCGAAGACGAAACGGCGCACCATGCGCCAGTGCGCGACGGCGTATGCATCCCAGGTCAGACGGCCGTCGGTGAGGGTGGGGAGCAGCTCCGCGATCTCGGATTCAACGATCTGTCCGCATCGTCGGTGCAGGGAGTGCACGTCGGAGGAGGTCTGCAGCGCCAGTTCGTTCAGTTCACGACGGGCCCGGCGATGCCGGTTGTCCGAGATCAACACGCCCGTCGGCTGGAAGCGCGACAGCGCCGCGACCTTCTCCTTGGACGCCGGGGTGAACGGGTCGGGCGTGCCGTCGAGGGTCGCGGTCACCGCCGGAGGCCGCAACGCGAGCACCATCGAACGCGGGAAGGTGAGGGCCAGCGCGTCGGCGTCGTCGTATCTGGACCGCAGACCGTTCAGCACCCGCGCCGCCCGACCGTGGGTGTCCAATCGCCCACCGAGGCGGACCATCGACTTGCGCCGCGCCACAACACCTTCGGCGATCACCGGGGCGAGCACACCGGCCAGGATGCGGCCGGTGTCGAGGAGTCCTGCTCGCGCCAGCCGCGGCGTCGTGGTCGCCTGGCCTGCGCTTTCCTGCACGCCATCATCGGGTCCCCGTGACATCTACGACGGCTCTCCTCACCACAGCGGATTCACGCCGGGCGGACCGCGCCGTCGGCTGCCCCCGGTCTACCCGTCGACCGTGCTGACCAAACCGTCGTCTGTGCGTCCCGGACTCTCAGGACGAGCCGCGGTCGCCGGCGGTGTCGAGCGAGGCGTCGAGGCGATGGAAGCCGTCCCGGAGGTAGACCGTCCCGTCCTCGACGGTCTCCACGTCGTCCCATGGGATGAGCACGGTGCCGCGGTGCAACCACGCGAAGAACCGGTTCAGCGCCCATGGCCGCACGACCCCCTGGCGTTCGTACCCGAGGAAGGACACGCGATTCCGGCGGTTGACGAGCAACCCGACCAGCCTCAGTGCGTCGTCCTCCACCTCGAAGCGCAGGTCGATCACGTGGCCGACGTGATCGCCGTCCGATCCTCGGACGGTGCAGCTCAACAGGTCGCTGGCAATCATCGCTTCCCGCTCCCGGGGATGCGCGCGACGATGTGATCCCGGCACCATCGTTCCGGCCACGCGAGTTCGAGTTCCTCCTGCGCGTCGTCGATCGCGACGCGCACATCGATGTCGCGCACGCGGTCGAAGGGGATGCGGTCGAGTTCGCTGATGTGCGGCCCGCCGCCGATGAGTCGGTAGAAGAGCGCGCGGCCGGTGAGCAGGGCGGAGGCCCGCGGCGGACCATCCTCCGGCATCTCGATCTCGACGTCGTCGACGACGCCGAGCGGCACCCCATCCCGATCATGGATCTGCCTGTCCAGCAGATGGAGTCGGAGATCGATCGTGGCCCGGCGCGACAACCCGCGGTCGTCGTCCCGCGCACTCACCGCCCCGCCCCCGTCACGATCAGCAGTGGTATCGCAGCCACCGAGGCGACCACGATGATGCCCAGGTAGATGGTTCCGAAGAAGTTCATCACTCGCCCGTTCACTCTGTCTCCCATGTATTCTCGATCATTCGCCACCACGAGGATCGGTAGATAGGTCAACGGCAGGGCGACCGCGGAGAACACGACCGAATACTCGGTGACCATGATCGGATCGACGCCGGTCAGCAGGATCAGCACTCCCCCGAGGAGGAACACGATGATCACGAGGTGGAACCGTGCCGCTTGGAACGGCTTCTTGGCTGCGCCCCACGGCCATCCGGCGTACTGGGCGATGGTGTAGCCGGTCGACAGCGCCGTCTCCAGAGCCGCGCCGGTCGTCGCCGCGACCAGCCCGATGATCGCGAAGGCGAGCGCCAGCTGTCCGCCGGCCTGTGCCACGGGCAAAACGACCTGCGACAGCGACTCCACCGAGATGTCGGCGGGCATCAGGTAGAGCGCTGCAGCGCCGGCTATCGCGATCGAACCCAGGCCGCCGAGGGGGAATCCGACCAGCACATTCCATCGCTCTCGGGCGAGATCTTTACGCCGCCAACCCTCCTCGATGCCGCCCGAGGAGAAGAAGACCTCGTACGGAGTCATCGCCGCACCGAACAGCGCGATGGCGTAGTACCAGTAGGCGGGTACCGACTCCTGTGACGGGATCGAGGGCGCCGTCATCTGACTCCACACCTCGCCCCAGGGCGGTTGCAACAGGAAGAAGACCACGCCGAACACGGCCAGGCACAGGCCGAGCAGACCGGTCACGTTCTCCATGATCTTGAAGTTGGCCCGCCACAGGATGATCCACACACCGAACGCCGCGACCGGCACCCACAGCAGCGGCGCGACCCCGCTGGCCAGTTGCAGCGCCAGTGCGATTCCGCCGATCTCGGCGGTGAGCGTGAGTCCGGTGACGAACAGCGAGGCGACGAGGTTGGCCGCACCCATCCGCGGGCCGAGTCGTTCCCGGATGATCTCGAAGGTACTGCGTCCGCTCACCGCGGCGACCCGCCCGGACATCTCGGCGAACAGACAGATGCCGATGACGCCGACCACGACGACCCACACCAGGCTGAAACCGAATCGCGAGCCGACCACCGCGTTGGTGACGATGTCGCCGATGTCGAGGAAGCCGCCGATGGCGGTCAGGATGCCGAGCGCGACGCCGAAGATCGTCTTCACCGGTTCATCCCCTCCCGCCGGCTGCGGAACGGGGGTCGTCGACGATCCGCTGCAGCCGCTCGCCGACCTTGCTCAACGCGTCGAGCGACTCGGCGACCCGCGGGTCCTCGCGGTCGAGCAGCGTCACCGAGCGGGCAGAGACGAGAACCCGGGTGGCCTCGCCCATGGCGTCCTCGACGCCCGCCCGCATCGGTTCATCGGCCACGTTGTCGATGTCGAGGTTGACGACCGCCCCGTAGGCGGACAGTGACTGCTCGATGAGGTCGTCGAAGAGGACGCGCACATACTGTCGCGGTGCGCGGTCCTCGGTCCACAGGCGCAGCCCCTCCTCGCCGGAGGCGACCGAGCTCACCACGTCGCCGGACGAATGCGACAGTTCGGCCGTCACGCCGCCGGGTTGCCGGGCGCACCCGACGAGGAGGAGCAGACACAGTCCGCACGCGAGAACCGCGCGCAGCGTGGTCGATCCGGCCGTCAGCCCGGTCGGCAGCAGCAACCGTGCCCTTCTGTCGTGTCCTGGCGTCGAGGCGGTCCGCGTCCGCCACAGGCCGCCTCGTGGAATAGCCCGCGGGACGGCGAGCGAAACCGGCACCGGTCATGCGCAATCCACTGGTCGGCGATGCCCCCGAGCGCGGATTTCGGCCCGTCGGGGCGGTTCCTCAGCCCGCGAGCAGCGCGACGATGGCCCTCGCCAGGCCACGTCGGGCCAACTGCTGATCCTGGAAGGTGCCGAGCTGCTTCTCCGACACCAGGCCCCGCATGGCCCCGGGCAGGAACGCCGCGACCTCACGTACCCGCTCCGGATCGACGTCGAGGTCGGCGAAAGCGCGCTGGCACGAATCGATCCACGACGGCCCCCACGACGCGAACTCGGCGGCGGTCTTGGGGAACATCCGACGCAACTCGTCCGGATCGCGCGGCAGGGCCGCCCGCAGGGTCTCGATCGCGCGGGATTCGGGCGCGGTCAGTCCGTCGTACATGAGGTCGACGATGGCCGCGACCCGCTCAGCCAGTGGCGCATCGGGTTTCGCACTCATCGGGAGGTCGCCGCGATGTTCCGCGGTCCGATGCAGCACCGCCGCCCACAGGCCGTCGATGTCGTCGAACTGGTACTTGACCGCGCCCCATGTCGCGCCGATGTCCTTGGCGATCCGATTGCCCGACACGGAGGCGGGATCGCCGGTGGCCAACGAGGCGAGCGCGGCGTCGAGCATCGCCTCGCGCGTCGCCTGGCCGCGCCTGTTCACCCGCCGGGTGACGCTGCCCGTACCGCCGTCGGGGGATCCGTCGTCCACCGCGCGGACGTCGGAGGTTCGGGATTCGCCGGGAGCCATGGCTGCCGATCGTAGCCGCTGCCGACCGCGGTCATGGCGTAGCGGCAATGCGCTGACCGGCGCGATGTTTGGCGGTCGTTCGCTCGGCTACCCGTCCGTCGGGCCGACCGCGACGAAGTGCGGACGACCATCGTCCGACCAGGCAGCCGGCCCGTTCGGACACAACCCGACAATTGGCACAAACCGTTACCCGAAGCGGTAGATACAGACAATTGGAGTTTGTATCATTGTGCAGCCGATGTGACACAAGTCACCGGCGGTCCGAGGGGGACGACATGAATGCAGCAACCGGCATCGGAGCCGCCCGACACGCACTGTCCGGACTGCTGCCGGCCGAGGCACGTCGCCGACTCCGCAACCGCGTCTACGTGGACACGCTGTTCAACAGCCGCGAACCCGAACGGACCTCATGGGCGGTGACCGATGACGGCGCGCGGTTGCGCGTCGTCCACCACGGGCCGGCGGACGCTCCCCTACTTGTTCTCGTGCATGGTTGGTCGTGTTGTGTCGAGTACTGGAATCCGCAGATCAATGCGCTGGCCGAGCGTTACCACGTCATCGCCTACGACCAGCGCGGCCACGGCGAGAGCACCTGGGGCCGTCGCGCATTCGACACCGACGTCTTGGCGGATGACCTGTACACCGTTGTCTCCCAGACACTCCCCGAAGCAGCCACAGCTGTGTTCGTCGGGCACAGCATGGGCGGCATCACCCTGCAGGCCTGGGCCCACCGGCATCGTGATCAGGCCGAGTCGCGAGCCACCGCAATGATTCTCGCCAACACCACCTGGGGCGGGGTCGCCACCGAGAGCCGGGTGCTGCCGCTCGTCAACGGCCCGATCAAGGCGCCGCTGTGGCTGCTGCAGATGGCCCTGTCCATACCGGTTCCGTTCCCGGGAGATCGGTTCACACGGAGCGTCATCCGGCATCGCATCCTGAACGGCCGATCAGCGACCGTCGATCACGCCGCGTTCGTCCTCGCGATGACCCGCTCGTGCTCGCCCAGCTCCCGCGCGAAGTCCGCCGTGGCCCTTCTCCAGTTGGCGATGGGACCCGCCGGCGCCGACGCCATCACCGTGCCGACCACGGTCATCGGCGGTCGGCACGACCTCCTTCTCCCGCACGCGATGACCCAGCGCATCGCGCATGCCCTGTCGGTTCGCGGCTACCTCGATCGCCTGGTCGTCCTCGACACCGGTCACGCGTCGAACATCGAGGCCGCCGAGGACTTCACGGCCGAGATCCGTCGGGTCATGCATTCCGCGTCACCGCGTCCGGAGCTCGCCGAAACCGCCAGCTGACCAGGCACGCCCATTTTCATAGACCCCTCTTGCATTCGCGTCGCGCGGGACCTACGGTTGCCGCATGGCGAGAACGCCGCTGTCGATGACACCCACCGGCTGGTTCCAGGTCGCCTGGTGCTCGGAGATCCCGGTCGGGGCGGTCCACACGATGAAGTACTTCGGGCGCGAGATGGTCGCCTGGCGGTCGCGGTCGGGCCGGGTCTCGGTGTTCGACGCCTATTGCGAACATCTCGGCGCCCATCTCGGCCACGGCGGCCATGTCGAGGGCGAGAACCTGGTGTGCCCGTTCCACGGCTGGGAGTGGAATCGCGAGGGGCGCAACGTCTGCATCCCGTACGAGAAACATCCCAATCGTGGGCGACGAATCCGCAGCTACCCGGTCGTCGAGCGCAACGAGGCCGTCTGGATCTGGCACGACATCGAGGGTCGTCCACCGCATTTCGACGTTCCCGACATCTTCGGCGACTTCGACGACGATCGCACCGCCGCCGACTACTACCCGCCGGTGCCCGCGGCCACCCTCTTCCGGCCGGGACTCGAGATCCACCCGCAGTACATCATGGAGAACGGCGTCGACTTCGCCCACTTCAAGTTCGTGCACAAGACACCGTTCATGCCCGAGTTCACCCGGCACGACTTCGAGGGGCCGGTGTCGCATGTCGACTTCACCATCGCCTTCGAGGAGGGCGCAACACTCGAGAACGCCACCAGCGGAGTCGAATCCATCAACGCCGGGCTGGGTTGTTCGGTCACCAAGAGCTGGGGCATGGTCGACAACCGCACGATGCCGGCGGTCACCCCGGTCGACGAGCACACCTCCGACGTCCGGTTCACCGTGTGGATCGGCCGCAAGCCGGGCGAGGAAACCGGCGAGATCACCCGCTACGGGACCGTGATGGCCGACCTCGTCATCGAGCAGTTCGCCGCCGACATCGACATCTGGGCACACCAGCGCTACTCCGATCCACCCGCACTGTCCCGCAGAGAGTTCGAGGGCTTCACCGCACTTCGCAAGTGGGCGCGGCAGTTCTACCCCGACGGCGGACCTGACGATGCCGATCCGTCGTCGTCGAGTGGAGCGGTGCTGCCACAAGGCGATGACTTCGTCCGCATCCGCCGTTCCGAGCCCGAGGCGCTACGCGCCGCCACGCAGTCCTGACATACGTTCAGCCCGAGAGGATCTGTCATGACCACCACCGAACGAATCCGGGTCTTCCAGGTCGCCACCGGCAATCTGGGCACCGAGATGATCGGGCGCATCCAGTCGCATCCCGACCTCGAACTGGTTGGGCTGCATTGTTATACGCCAGACAAGATCGGCCGCGACGCCGGTGAGATCGTCGGCCTCGACCCGATCGGGGTGACGGCCACCGGCACGGTCGAGGAGATCATCGCCGCCCGTCCGGATGTCCTCACCTTCCACGGCGTCTTCCCCGACGAGGACCTCTACGTCCAGGTTCTCGAGGCCGGGATCAACGTCGTGACCACCGCAGACTGGATCACCGGATTCCATCGCGACACCAATCACCCGCACCATTCGGGACGCAAGGTCAGCGAGGTGATCGCCGAGGCCTGCGAGCGCGGCGGCGCAACCTTCTACGGCACCGGCATGAACCCCGGTCTCGCGCAGATCCTCGGCATCGTGCACACCGCCGATGTGGCCGACATCGAGAACGTGACGGTCATCGAGTCCGTCGACGTCTCCTGCCACCACTCCGTGGACACCTGGAAGGCAGTCGGATACGGCCTGCCCGTGGACGATCCGAGCATCTCCGACTCGCTGTACAAGTACACCGCGGTGTTCGCGGACTCCGTCTATCTGATGGCCGACGCCTTCGACCTCGAGCTCGACGAGGTGGCGTTCTCCTACGAACTGGGCGCCTGCACCAAGGACGTCGACCTCGGCTGGTATCAGCTCCCGGAGGGTTCGCTGGGCGGCAGCTACATCAAGTACCAGGGCATGGTCGACGGTGTGGCGCGCGTCGAATCCCACCTCGAATGGCAGATGACACCGCACACCGATCCGTCGTGGAACATCCAGGCCTGCTACATCACCCAGGTCACCGGCGACCCGAACATCTACTCCAAGCACATGATCTTCCCGCGTAAGGGCTTCGACCTCAGCAAGCCGGAGAACTTCGCATCCATCGGCATGACCGTCACCGGACTCCCGGCCCTCAACTCGATCCGGTCCGTCGTGGCGGCACCTCCGGGCATCGTGACGAGTGCCGACCTCCCGCTGCGATCATTCGCCGGGCGGTTCGCGATCTGACGAGAGGTCAACCGAGGTCGATCGTCACCCCGGTGAGTTCGGCACCGATGTCCCACAACCGCGCCGCGACGTCGCGGTCCTTCGCCTTCGCCGACGGCTCAACCAGCACCGGAGGGCCGGCGAGCCCGAAACCGCCCACCGGACCGTAGTATTCGCCGCCCTGCGCCTTCGGGTCGGTGCCGGCGCGGAGGACCGACAACGCCCCGTCGGGCGGGTCCATGATGAATCGGTCGGTGAGCCATCGCAGCGAGGACGCGTGATAGGCCCACTGCAGGAACCGGCTCTGCTCGCGCATCACGCCGGTGCGGGTTCCGCCCGGGTGCGCGGCGAGCGAGATCGCCGGCGCCTCCGCGCTTCTCATCCGACGATCGAGTTCGAGCGCGAACAGCATCTGGGCGAGCTTCGCCCGCGAGTAGGCACCGGCACTGGTGAACGCACGGTCCATCGGGAGGTCCGTGAAGTCGATGTTGCCGGCTCGGTGCGCGTGACTGCCGACGGTGACCACCCGCCCGGCGTCGGCTGCCAGGATCACATCCATCAGCCGGCCGGTGAGTGCGTAATGACCGAGATAGTTGGTCCCGAAGTCCATCTCGAACCCGTCCGGGGTGAGATCGCGCCGCGCCCGCATGACGCCGGCATTGTTCACCAGCAGATCGACGGTCGCGTGCCGGCGTCGGATCTCCTCGGCCGCGGATCGCACGGAATCCAGACTCGCCAGATCGAGATCGACGATCTCCACCTCGGCGCCCGGAACCTTCGCGACAATGTCGTCGCGGGCCTCCGCAGACGTTTGAGGATTGCGGCACGCCAGCACGACGCGAGCGCCCAGAGTCGCCAGCCCGAGCGCGATCTCGCGCCCGATCCCCGAGTTCGCCCCGGTCACCACCGCGACCCGTCCGGTTTGCGGAGGCGCGTCGGCCAACGTCCACCCCGACTTCACATCTGCCCCCTCCGGCCCCGGCTCGAACGACGATGTTGTTCGTATCACATGGCGCCGGAGGGAGCGAGAGTCAGGCGCTCACGGCCTCCGGGGTGGCGCTGCTGAATTGTCCGGCGGGCGCGAAGCGGGCGAGGACCTCGTCGTGCGGCTCTCCGGCCACCGCGGCGATGAAGCCCTCCACGTCCTCGCGGGTCCGCAGACCGAGCAGCGGATTCGGTTCGGAGAGGAGACCGAACAGGGCCGACGCGATGGCGGGACTGACGGCGGCAGCCGGAAACGACAACTCCAGGTGGGTCGCGTAGTCGGGGTCGCCCAGGTAGAGGCGGGTGACCTCGACGGCAGCCCGTCCGCGTCGCTCCCAATGCTTCTCGAACTCCGCCGACAGCCATTCGGCGGTGAACTCGCCCTCGTGGCCGCGAGCGGCCTTCACCAGTTCGGCGACCTGGATCAGCGAGTTCTGCGCACCCTGCCCCGCCACCGGGTCGACGGCGATCGCGGTGTCACCGATCGCCGCGACCGGATGTCCACCCGCGGTGGTGGCGACGGCCTGCCGCACGGTCGGGGTGACCGCACCCTTGAGCCACGACACCGGATCGGACTCGATGACCTGCAGCCGGTCGATGACCGGCGCATCCTCCGGGAAGTATTCGGCGAAGATGCCGGAGATGGTCTGGCGGGCCGAGACCGCGTCGTGGACGTCATCGATCCGGGCGGCCCACGCGCCGTCGGGCTTGGCGAAGACGATGAACGACCACGTCGGGCCGGCGTCCTTGTGCAGGAACGGTCCGACGAAGATCTCACCGTTCTGCGCATCCAGGTTGAACAGCGAGTGGTCGCCGCCCGCGCTGCTGCGGTAGGCGAAGGACTCCGGGCCGTGGTCGACGCCGGTCAGGGTGACCTGCAGCAGACGACGCTGCGGTTCCCGGTAATGCGTGCGCGACTCGTCGACCGGGAACAGCGTCGACAGTCCGCCCTTGCCGGTGGCGACGAGGGTGATGTCGGCGTCGGCGGCGATCGCGTCGAGACGGTCGAGGCCGACCTGTCCGACCTCGAATCGGCCGCCGCGGTCGAGGAACCGGGCGAGCCGGTCGTCGGCGCGGAGGCGGAGGTCGACGGCCTGGGCGACGTAGCCGTAGTCCGGGTTGAACTCGAGGACCGCGGCGCGCTCGTCGCCGCTGCCGGAGTACAACCGGGCGCTGATGCCGGTGGTGTTGCTGACCTCGTACAGGTCCTCGATGATCTCGGCATCCCATTCGCGGGACTTACCGAACAGGACACCGACACCGGTCGGCGGCACCTTGTCGCGCAACGACTCGCGGTCCCGGTCGCTGTAGAGCGTGACGTCGAACCCGGCGTCGAGGAAGCCGAGGGCGGCGCTGGTCCCGGCCAGCCCGGCCCCGATGATCGCGACCGATCGTCGTGCTGTCATGAATGGATCTCCCCTGGTTGTCGGCGTGGAAATGACTGCTCGACAGGGTGCCGGGGCGATCGGTGTGGCTGAAGGGTTAGACGCACCGAGAACGAATCGGCGCTTCGGTGCCGCTCGGGTGGGGAACGCGCTAGGCGTCGTCGCGAACCCGGCGGTACCGCTCGTAGATCACCTGTCCTCCGTAGGTCCGGGTCTCGGCGAGCGACAGCCGGATCGTGTCGGCGACCGGCGGCAGCAACGGGGTACCGCCACCGACCGGTGAGCTCGTCGGCCAGCGATCCCTGCGCCAACCGCGCGTTGCCCTCAACCGACGTGAGGGTGCGGCTGAAGACCACCTTGGGCAGCGCCGACCAGAGGTCGGCGAACGCGGCATCCGCGTCGTTCTCACGCATCCGCGGGTCGGTCTCCCAGACCAGCATCGTCTCGTAGAGCCGGCGGCCGCACACGAACGCGCCGAGCTCGCCGACCCGTTCGGTGTGGAACGCGAACAGATCGTCAGAGGGGACCGACCAGTTGAAGTTGCCGTCGCGGTCGGAGATGAAGCCGTCCACCGAGACGCCCATCGACAGAAGCAGCATGTGGGGATGTTACGACGCCTCGCCGCCACAGTCGCGGACTCCGACGCAGCAGGTGAACCCATGAGTCTGCTGTGAGGTCCGACGACACCCCGCTCGTGCCAGGCTTCCCTCAGGTGCGGGCAAGTACCATCGCCCTCTGTGCGTACGCCCCTGACCGATGCGACACCCGTCGCAACCCCGAACGAGGACGCCGCGACCGGCAACACGTCCGGGTACCGGTTGGACCTCGACGGGCTGCGCGGCATCGCGATCGCGCTGGTCGCGATCTTCCACGTCTGGTTCGGCCGGGTGTCCGGGGGCGTCGACGTCTTCCTGACACTGTCCGGCTACTTCTTCGTCGCGTCTCTGCTCAAGCACGTCCTGGCGACCCAGCCCGCGACGAGTTCCTGGGGCGCGGCGATCAATCCGTGGCCGCGGTTCTCCCGGCTCCTGCGCCGGTTGCTGCCCGCTCTGCTGCTGGTGCTCGCGGTCACCGCCGGACTGATCGCGCTGATCATGCCGACGACGCGTTGGGGACCGCTCGGGGCCGAACTGCAGGCCAGTGCGCTGTACTACCAGAACTGGCACCTCGCGTTCGAGTCGCAGGACTACGCGGCCGCCGACTCCGCGAACAGCCCGATGCAGCATCTCTGGTCGATGTCGATGCAGGGCCAGTTCTTCGTCCTCACCCTCGTCTGCGCGCTGGCACTGGGCGCGGTGCTGCGTGCGCTCGGCCGGCGATCCGCATTCTTCGCCGACCCCAAGGTGGTCCGTGGAGTCGTCGGGATCGCGCTCGGCGTCGTCGCATTGGGCTCCTTCGCGTGGGCCAACTACCGCCACGGGATCAACCAGCCCTTCACCTACTACGACACCGTCGCCCGTCTGTGGGAACCGCTCGTGGGCGGACTCCTCGCGGTGTGGATGCCGCGCATCGCGCTGTCGCAGCGGGTGCGTGACCTACTGGGAATCGTGGCCCTGGGCCTCATCGTGACGTGTGGTTGGTGGATCGCCGGCGTCCAGGAATACCCCGCGGCGTGGGCGCTCGTCCCCGTGGGCGCGACGCTGATCCTCATCTGGGTCGGCTCGTCGCAGACCGCCCCCATCGATCAGGCCCCCGTCGATCAGAAGACGGCGTCCGGCCAGACCTCGATCCGATCCGGGGTGAGCCGCGGTCTCGCCCATCCCCGGCTGGTGTGGCTGGGCTCGATCGCCTACGCGCTGTACCTGTGGCACTGGCCGCTGCTCATCTTCTACCTGGCGTGGCGCTATCAGGACGATGTCTCGTGGTTCGAGGGCACCGCCATCCTGGCCGTGTCCGTGCTGCTCGCCTGGCTGACCACGAAGTACGTCGAAGCGCCGCTGCGTGCGGGGTCGGCGAAGCGGAAGCAGTCCCCGGTGCCGCCCGATGCCGATGGCGCGGTCGCGCGGCCGCCGTTCGAGAAGACCAGAGGCTACCGGCGCGCCCTCGTCGCGGTGCTGGTCGTCATCAGCGTCGCGGCCGGCGCCGCCGCGGTGACCTGGCAGCGCGACGCCGCCAATGCCACCCTCGACACCCAGAACCTCGACCCACGGCTGTACCCGGGGGCGCGGGCCTTCCTCGACGGCGCTCCGGTACCGAACGTGACCGCACAACCGAGTCCCGATGTCGTCGACATGGACTGGCCGATCACCTCCTACGACTCGATCATCAGCGGCTGGAAGGACCCGTCCATCAAAGTCGGGTACTACGGCAACGTGAACGCCACCCGAACCATCGCGCTGGTCGGCGGTTCGCATGCGGAACAGTGGATCACCGCGCTCGACGCCATCGGCAAGCGCCACGACTTCCGCGTGACCACCTACCTCAAGGTCGGGTGCGCCCTCACGACCGAGCACGTGTTCACGTGGTTCGGCCAGAAGTACTACCAGTGCAATGACTGGTCGCGTCGCGTCATGGAGCGGCTCGCCGTCGACAAGCCGGATGTCGTGTTCACCAACAGCACCCGGCCCGTCGAATCGGGCGACGGCGACTACGTCCCCAAGGACTACGAAGAGATCTTCTCCGAGTTCCGCGACCGCGGGCAGCGGGTCGTCGCGGTCCGCGACAACCCCTGGGCGACCGGACAACTCAAGCCGCCGGAGTGTCTCGCCAGCGGTCGCAAACCCGAGGTGTGCGGCGTGCCCCGAGCACAGGCGATGGCGCCGGCCGATCCCGCCGCCGCGCTCGCCGGCGAGTTCCCCAACATGAGCTTCCTCGACTACACCGACGCCATGTGCGACGACGAGTACTGCCCCGCGGTCGTCGGGAACATCCTGGTGTGGCACGACTTCCACCACCTCTCGGCGACCTTCGTCCGCAGCCTCATCCCCGCCGTCGAAGCCGATCTCCAGCGGTCGCTGGGCTGGTGGTGAGCCGACCCTTCGTGACGCTCGCAAGCTCGCTCCTCAGCCTGAATCTTTCATGGGTGGCTGGGTTTTCGTCGATCAACGGTCGGTGTGGGGTTGTGGGGTTGGTGTTGGTGTGTGGGCAGGGTGGGTCGCCAGCGTTCGGTTCGCTGGTTGTTCTCAGTTC